>DATGCS010000152.1:0-4654 GCA_035311685.1 Wenzhouxiangellaceae bacterium | reverse complement strand
CGCAAGACGAGCGCCGGCATCAGGTCCGGCAGGCAGTGTTTCAGTCACGCCGCGATAATCGCCCGGATTGCATACAACGGTGACCCGCGCATGGTTCTTGGCCGCCGCACGCAGCATGGCCGGACCGCCGATGTCGATATTCTCGATAGCCTCGTCTAGCGAACAATTCGGGCGGGCCACGGTCTCGGCGAACGGGTAGAGGTTGACCACGACCAAATCGATCGGTGGCAGATCATGGTCACGCGCGGTGTCGTCGTCGATGCCTGCGCGCGCCAGGATGCCGGCGTGCACCCGCGGATGAAGCGTCTTGACACGGCCCCCCATGATTTCCGGGAAACCGGTGAAGTCGGAAACCTCGACGACCGGGATTCCACTTTCCCGCAACATGCGAGCCGAACCGCCGGTCGACAGGATCTGGACATCATGTCGGGCAAGGGCGCGACCGAGTTCGACCAGGCCGCGCTTGTCCGACACGCTGATCAACGCGCGCCGAATCCCGCCCGTTTGCACGTTCACAGACCGTATCGCCGAATGCGGTTTCTGAGCGTCGACCGGGTCATCCCCAGGATCGCCGCGGCCCGCGACTGATTGCCGCCGGTATGCTCCAGAACCGTCTGGATCAGCGGCACCTCGACCTCACGCACGATGCGCTCGTGCAGATTGTCAGGCGGGGTGTTTCCCATATCGTCGAGGTACTGCGCCACCGCACGCGAGACAACATCCTTGAGACAAGTAGGAGACGTTTCAGCTTCCAGATCGGGCATTGCATGAACCAAAGATTGAACGCGATGCCTGTAACGCCTGTGCGCGCAACTGGGCACCCGGGAAAAATTCAAAGTCAGCACAAGAATCTAGCACATCGGCGCCTTTCAGCCGACGCCGATTCAGCTCCTTCAGTAATAAAACGTCATGCTGAATCCCGAAGGGCGCGAAGATTCGACTACCATTTCCAGAACGACCGGAAGTCGGACATCCGGCGACAAACCAGCATTGAGATCCGCTTCGGCCGCCAGGTAATCGCGCGGGGCCAGGCGTTTTCGGGCCACCGTCTGCTGGCTCGCGTCGAACAATTTCAGCTCTATGTTCGGCCACGGTACCGCGCGCCCCGAACGATTCACGAGCACCGCGCTGATGACGAAGGCGTCGTTGAGCGACGGGTGAGGATGCATATCGCGCGATACCAGCTGCACCGCGTCTCCGGCCGGCGGCGGCGCGGCGGCGCCCAGACCAAGTGCCGCCGGATCGAACCGCCATTCTTCCGGACCGACGAACTGCACCACCAGACCGGCGGCCAGGATCAGTGCCAGTATCGGCCAGACGTAGCGCATCCAGCCCGGCGCGGCGTCGGGTTCCAGGTCAAGCCGAAGCATCGGGCCGCGGTTGTCGGCCGGCGCATCCGCCGCCTGCTCGTCGGCCGCCGCCGAATCGATGATCTGTTCCTGTTCTACGTGCGGCTGCAGCATGGGCGGCATGCCGCTGGGCGCGACCGGCTGGGAGGATTCGTCGGGAAAGGACTGATACAGATTGGCCAATGCATTCAGGGTACGCCCGCAACTACCGCAGCGGACCATGCCGCCGGCTTGCCCGAGAGCGGCAAAGCTCACGGGCAGGACGGCCCGGCAGTGCTCGCAACGGGTGAACACACGGTCCTTCGCACCGCCTGGATTCTGCCGAGATGTCTGCTCCATCGGCGAGGATCTATCCGGAATCGGTCAGCCGGCGGTGGCGCGCCAGCTCGGATGCGAGTTCGTCATCCAGTGACGCCAGCCGCTTGTCGATCTCGTCGAGTCTTCTGTTCAATTCGCGGATGCCGGTGCGGGATTTGTCGATGCGTTCGACAAGGAACTCCGGCACCGGCTTGCCGGTGCGCTCGAACTCCGCGGCCTGCTGCACCGTGGCGATGAACCTCGAACGGCTCTGCTCGATCAGGGATTCCACCGAGTTTCGCTCGGACATGACCGTCTCGCGGCGCGTCTCGATCGTTCGCTGCACATCTTCCTCGGTGGGATATGCCGCCAGGAACAGACGGTCCTGCTGCGCCTGGATTCTTTCCTGCTTGGCCAGTTCGCGTTCCTGCTCGCGCTGGACCTCGAGCTCGGCCAGTTCGTCTGCGGTCTTGACCCGGTCGATGCGCTCGGCCAACAGTCCGTCCCGCGTCAGTCGGTCGTGCGCCTCACCGGCCCGCTCCGGCGGTAGCGTCTGGCTGTAGTGCACCTCTCCGTTTTTGTCTACCCACTTGTAGACATCCTGGGCGAGAACTCCCGCGGACGTCATCAGCAAGATTGTGATCACAAAATTCTTCATGGAGCGACCCCCGTTCACGCACCGTATCGCGTTCGATACTCAAGCATATCAGACAGCGATTCGGGACCCGCTTTCAATCCCGCACCTTCTCCTTGAAGCGCTGTTATGAGGTCATCAAGGCTCGCCACGGCAACCACTGATACGCCGTTGCTCTCGATTTCAGACCGCGCCGAAACCTCGCCAGTTCCGCGTTCCTGGCGATCCAGCCCGACGACCAGCGCGCTGACCCGCGCCCCGGCCTGCTCGATGAGCTGTCGCGCCGCCGTAAACGCTGTGCCGGCCGAAATCACGTCGTCGACCACCAGCACCCGGCCGGATACCGGCGCACCGACCAGGCGACCGCCTTCGCCGTGGTCCTTGGACTCCTTGCGGTCGTAGGCCACCGGCACGTTGATGCCGTGATTCCTGTACAGGCTGATCGCGACGCTGGTCGCCAGCGGAATGCCTTTGTAGGCCGGGCCGAAGATCAGGTCGAATTCGACGCCGGAGTCGACGGTTGCAGCGACAATCGCGGCGGCGTAACAATCAGCCACCGACGCAATGAGGCGGCCGTCGCAGAACGCACCGGCGTTGAAGAAGTAAGGACTCGCCCGGCCGGACTTCAACTCGAAGCGGCCCAGCTTGAGGGCCCCCGCCGAGCGCGCCAGCTCGATGAATTCACGTGTCCAACGGTTCATGACCGAAAGTCTACCGGGTTTTGGTCTTCGACTGAAAAGCCCTCCGCGCAAACTTGTTCGAAGGTTCCCTTGCCAAACCGCTACCATTGGCAGCGAGTTCACAGATCAGACCCGCCAATGCGCATCATCACCCTCAACGCCAACGGAATTCGCGCCGCCGCGCGCAAGGGCTTCTTCGACTGGCTCAAGCGCCAGCGCGCCGACGTGGTGTGCATCCAGGAAACCAAGGCCCAGGAACACCAGCTCGCCGATCCACAGTTCAAGCCGCGCTACTTCGATACCTGCGTCTATCACGATGCGGAGAAGAAAGGCTATTCGGGCACCGCGATCTACGCGCGCAAGGCGCCGGACCGGGTCCGGTTCGGCATCGGCTGGGACAAGATGGATTGCGAGGGCCGCTGGCTGCAGGCCGACTTCGGAAACCTGTCGGTCATCTCGCTGTACCTGCCCTCGGGCACATCCGGAGATATTCGCCAGGCCGTCAAGTACGAAATGATGGACTACCTCAAGCCGCGCTTCGAGCAAATGGCGGCCGACGGGCGCGATTACGTGATCTGCGGCGACTGGAACATCGCGCACAAGGAAATCGACCTCAGGAACTGGAGATCGAACCGGAAAAACTCCGGATTCCTGCCCGAAGAGCGTGCCTGGCTGGATGAAGTATTCGGCCCGGTCGGGATGCATGACGCATTTCGCAAGGTGGACCCGCGTCCGGACCAGTACACCTGGTGGTCCAACCGGGGAAGGGCCTGGGAAAAGAACGTCGGGTGGCGGCTGGACTACCAGGTGGTCAGCGGCAACCCTGCCGACAACGTGGAGAAAGCCCGCATCCATACCGCCAACCGTTTTTCCGACCACGCACCCCTGATCATGGATTATGCCGGCTGACATGGCGCCCGATAGCCGCCGCAGCTGGGGCGAAGCGCTCGCCGTCTACACCCGGCCGTCGGTCGTCCGGATGCTGTTTTTCGGCTTCTCGGCAGGGCTGCCGTTTCTGCTGGTGTTTTCTACGCTCACCGCGTGGCTGCGCGACTACGACATCTCACGCACCGCCATCGGTTTTTTCGCCTGGATTGGAATCACCTATTCCATCAACGTCGTGTGGTCACCGGTGGTCGACCGAATCCCGCTTCCGGGCCTGACCCGGCTGTTCGGCCAGCGCCGCGGCTGGATGCTGCTGGCACAGGCCGGCATCATGCTCGGACTTGCGGCCATGGCGCTTTCCGACCCGCGCGAGCACCTCTATCCGATCGCGCTGCTGGCGCTGCTGGTCGCCTTTTCATCGGCTACCCAGGACATCACCATAGACGCGTTCCGGATCGAGTCCGACGCCGACGAATTCCAGGCGGCACTGGCCGGCACCTACGTCATCGGATATCGACTGGCGATCCTGGTCGCCGGCGCCGGCGCGCTGTACATCGCCGACTACGCCGGCTGGAAAACGGCATACCTGGCGATGGCCGCGTGCGCCTCGGTGGGGATGCTCGCCGCGCTGTTTTCGCCCGAGCCGTCCTCGCCGGAGCGGCTGGATATCGAAAAGGATCCACTGGTGCAGCAGTTTCGTCGCCGGACCCGGCTTTCGGGCTGGCGTCGCGAAGCGGCCGCCTGGCTGACCGGTACCGTGATTGCGCCGCTGAAGGACTTCCTGATTCGTTATGGGTGGCTGGCCGGGC
>DATGCS010000151.1:0-16896 GCA_035311685.1 Wenzhouxiangellaceae bacterium | reverse complement strand
GATGGTGCTGATGGCCATCCTGGGCGGCATGGTCTGGCTGGCCGGTGCGGCGTGGAAATGGCTTTCGCTGCTTGGTCTCGCCGCCTTGCCGCTGGTGACCTTTGCCGCGCTGGAGCCGTATCGGCTGCAGCGTCTGACCAGCTTCGGCGACCCGTTCGCCGATCCCTACAAGGCGGGTGTCCAGCTGGTTCAGGCGCTGATCGCGATCGGCCGGGGAGAGATTTCCGGCGTCGGGATTGGCGGCAGCGTGCAGAAGCTCTTCTACCTGCCCGAGGCGCATACCGATTTCATTTTCGCGATCCTGGCCGAAGAGCTGGGACTGATCGGGATCCTGTTCGTGCTGGCGCTGTTTGCCGTGCTGGTGGTGCGTATTCTGCGCATCGGCATCCGCGCGTACGCAGCGGGCTCGACGTTTGCTGCATTCACGACTTTCGGGATTGCGCTGTGGATAGGCCTCCAGGCGCTGGTCAGCATCGGGGTGAACCTGGGCGTGCTGCCGACCAAGGGGCTGACCCTGCCGCTGGTCTCGTCGGGCGGCAGCAGCATGCTCGTTATCCTGCTTGCGCTGGGCCTGGTCGTGCGCATCGCGCGCGAACTCGACCAGCAGGAACTCGCCAGGCCGAGGCGCCAGCGGGAGTGGGCGGCATGATGCACGAGCAGACTCCCCGCACGCCGTTGACTGTCCCCGAGGGTACCCGGATCACGATCCTGGCCGGCGGCACCGGCGGGCATATCTTTCCCGGCCTTGCGGTGGCGCGCGTGCTTCGCGATGCGGGCGCGCAGGTGTCCTGGCTGGGTACGCCGCACGGCCTGGAGAATCGCCTTGTGCCCGCGGCCGGCTTCGAGCTGCAGCGCGTCGGCATCCAGGGCCTGCGCGGGCGCGGCATTGCCGGCTGGCTGGCCGCGCCGCTGCGCATCCTGCGCGCCATGTTGCAGGCCCGCAGAATCTTCAAGGCCAGCCGACCCCGCTGCGTGCTCAGCATGGGCGGATACGCCGCCGGGCCGGCCGGCATCGCGGCGCGCCTGATGGGTATTGCGCTGGTCATCCACGAGCAGAACGCGGTGGCCGGTTGGACCAATCGGCTGCTCAGGCCGTGGGCAAAAGCGGTCTGCACCGGCTTCCCAGACGTGTTCGATGGTGCGCTGGTGACCGGGAATCCGGTCCGACGCGAAATCAGCGCGGTGCCGGCGCCGGCCGAGCGCTACAGGAACAGATCCGGACCGCTCCGGCTGCTGGTGATCGGCGGCAGCCAGGGCGCAAGCGTTTTCAACCAGGTGGTGCCCGAGGCCCTGGCCCGGCTTTCCGCCGAGGATCGTCCCGAAGTCCGGCACCAGGCCGGACGACAACTGCAACCGGCTGAAGAGAATTACAACAATGCCGGGGTCGAGGCGCGCGTCGCCGAATTCGTGGACGACATGGCGGAAGCCTGGGCCTGGGCCGATTTTGCGATCTGCCGGGCCGGGGCACTGACCGTGGCCGAGCTTTCGGCCGCGGGCGTGCCGGCCATCCTGGTGCCGTTTCCGGCCGCGGTCGACGATCATCAGACCGCCAACGCGCGATTCCTGGTCGATGCAGGTGCGGGCTGGCTGATGCCTCAGAGCGAATTCACGCCGGGCCAGCTGGCCGGTCTGATCGGCCAGCTGGCCCGACCGGAACTGGCGCGCATGGCGACGATTGCGCGCGGGCGCGCGGCGCCGGAATCGGCGATGCAGGTAGCACGCGTGTGCGCCGGGGTGCTGGCATGAACGTCGCCGATCGCCCCGCGCCAAGCCTGATGCATCGCGTTCGCCGGATCCACTTCGTCGGTATCGGCGGCGCCGGCATGAGCGGTATTGCCGAAGTCATGGCCAACCTCGGGTTCGAGGTCAGCGGCTCGGATCTCAAGCCGTCGGCCGTGGTCGATCACCTTCGCGACGCCGGCATTCAGGTTGCGGTCGGACATGACGCGCTGCTGGTTCAGAATGTCGATGTGGTCGTTTCGTCCAGCGCGATTGCCGACGACAATCCCGAATTGCAGGCGGCGCGGGCGGCGCGCATCCCGGTCGTGCCCAGGGCCGAAATGCTGGGCGAGCTGATGCGTTTCCGGGCCGGCATCGCGGTTGCCGGCACACACGGCAAGACCACCACGACTTCGCTCATCGCCAGCCTGCTGGCCGGGGCGGACATGGACCCGACGTTTGTCGTCGGCGGCCTGGTCAATGCCTTCGGCACCAATGCTCGACTCGGCCAGGGGCGATACCTGGTGGCCGAAGCTGATGAATCCGACGCCTCGTTCCTGCTCTTGCAGCCGGTCATTTCGCTGGTGACCAATATCGACAGAGATCACCTGGACGCCTACCAGGGCAGCTTCGATCGCCTGCAGCAGTCGTTCCTCGAGTTCCTGCATCACCTGCCGTTCTTTGGCGTGGCCGTCATGTGCATAGACGACCCGCACGTGGCCGAACTGGTGCCTGCGGTGGGCCGAACCGTGATCACCTACGGCCTGGCCGATGCGGCAGACGTGCGCGCCGAAAATATCGAGCAGCACGGCCGCACGATGAGTTTCGACCTGCGGCTCCCCGAGCATGACCAGGTGCTGAAGATCGAGTTGGCCCAGCCGGGCCGCCACAACGTGCTGAATGCGCTGGGCGCGGCCGCCGTCAGCTGGGAGCTTGGCCTTTCGCCCGAACGGATCCAGTCGGGCTTGAACGCCTTCGCCGGCATCGGTCGGCGCTTTGCCGAAATCGGCGAGTTGAGGTTTCCGTCCGGCACCGCACTGGCGTTCGAAGACTACGGGCATCATCCCACCGAGCTGGATGCCGTGATCCAGGCCGCCCGCGGCGGCTGGCCCGAGCGGCGCCTGGTACTGGTCTTCCAGCCGCACCGGTTCACCCGTACCCGCGATCAGTTCGACGCGTTCGCACGCGTGCTGGCGTCGGTCGATCTGTTGGTGCTGGCCGATATCTATCCGGCCGGCGAGGCGCCGATCGCGGGTATCGGTTCCGACTCATTGGGATCGGCAGTCGAACAACGCGGCGCCAATGTCGAGCGGATCGCGACGCCGCACGACGCGGTCGATGCGCTTGGCGGCATCGTCGAGGACAGGGATCTGCTGCTGATCATGGGCGCCGGCGACATCGGCGCGCTCGGCGGCATGTTGAAGGAGGTCTGCGCATGAGCCGTGTCGAACAATTAGGCCGGCTGGCGCTGGTCTACGGCGGCGAAAGCGCCGAGCGTGAGATTTCGCTGCGCAGCGGACGCGCGGTTTCGGCCGCGCTGGATCGCCGGGGCATCGCGCATGCCGCGTTCGATGGGCCGCGGGCGGTTGTCGATGCGGCGCGCGAAGGCCGGATCGATACGGTGTTCAACATGCTGCACGGACGCGGCGGTGAAGACGGTTGCCTGCAGGGCGCATTATCGCTTTACGACGTGCCGGTCACCGGTTCCGGCGTGCTGGCTTCGGCGCTGACCATGGACAAGCTTCAGACCAAGCGCGTCTGGCGTGCGGTGGGGCTTCCGACGCCGGAATGGCAGGTTGCCGGCGACCCGGCCGATGCCGACGCCATGGCCGATGCGATCGACTTCCCGGCCTTCGTCAAGCCAACCCGCGAGGGTTCCAGCGTCGGCATGAGCCGGGTACTGGAACCGGCTGGCCTGAAAGCGGCCGTAGAGCGTGCGCTCGAGCACGACCGGACCGCGCTGGTCGAACGGATGATTCAGGGTCCGGAATACACCGCCGCGATTCTCGGCGATACGGCATTGCCGCTGATTCGCATCGCCACCCCGCGCGAATTCTATGATTTCGACGCCAAGTACGAGGCCGGCGATACCGAGTACCACTGCCCGTGCGGGCTGAATTCCCGGCAAGAGGCAGAATTCCGGTCTCTCGCACTGCAGGCCTTCGGTGTTCTGGGGTGCCGCGGTTGGGGTCGTATCGATTTCCTGCTCGACGGCGACGGTAATCCCTGGTTGCTCGAGGCCAACACGGTACCCGGGATGACCGACCATTCATTGGTGCCCATGGCTGCGGCGGCGGCCGGGCTGAATTTCGATCAACTCGTCGAACGGATCCTGCAGACCGCAGGAGGTGCGCCATGCGAAGGGTAGCGATGTGGTCGCTGGCGCCGCTTTTTGTGGTCGCGCTGGCCGGTTCGGTCTGGTGGCTGGGCGGATGGCACGACGCCAGGCACTGGCCCATCCGGTGGCTTGAAGTTTCGGGCGATCTTGAGCGGCTGACCGCCGCCCAGGTCAGAGCGGCCGTGGCGCAGCAGGCCCGGCGCGGCTTTTTCGCGGTCGACATAGAGAAGGCGCGGGCCGAGGTCGAGGCGCTGCCCTGGGTAAAGCGGGCCTCGGTTTCGCGCCACTGGCCCGACGCGCTGCAGATTTCGGTGAGCGAGCAGCAGGCCGTAGCACGCTGGACGGATCAGGCCCTGGTGAGCCGCAGCGGCGAGCTGTTCGAGGTCGCCGGCACCGGCGGCATGCAGGGACTGACCCGCTTGGACGGTCCCGCGGGGCGCGAGCTGGAAGTGTTCGAACGCTGGCAGCAGATGCGCGCCAGCCTGGCGTCGCAAGGCCTGGAAATACGCAGTGTCGAGCTCGACCCGCGCGGCGCATGGCGGATCGAGCTGGCTAGCGGGCTGGCACTGCTGCTCGGGCGGGAAGACGTATCAAGGCGGCTGGAGCGATTCCTGAGCGTGCGTTCGGACCTGCGCGGCCTGGAGCGGATCGAGCGCATCGATCTGCGCTACCCCAACGGTCTGGCGTTGACGCGCCGGCCGCAGGAGGCCCGGCAGCCGACCCGCTCTAGCGAGCGGCAAGACCGACAATCGCGGCGAAACCAACACGCAGGAGCGCAACCGAATCATGGCTAGAAAGCCGGACAAGTCACTGGTTGTCGGTCTCGACATCGGCACCAGCAAGATCGTCGCGATCGTCGGCGAGGTCCAGGACGACGGACGCGTCGAGGTGATCGGCCTCGGCTCGCATGCCTCCAGAGGCCTCAAGCGAGGCATGGTGGTCGATATCGAATCCACCGAGCAGTCGATCCAGCGCGCAGTCGAGGAAGCCGAGCTGATGGCCGACTGCGAGATCCACTCGGTGTTTGCCGGCATCGCGGGCACGCACGTCAGCTCGCGACATTCGCACGGGGCGGTCGCGATTCGCGACTCCGAGGTCGACGAATCCGATGTCGAACGGGTGCTCGAATCGGCGCGGGCCGTGGCCATTCCGGCCGACCAGCGCATTCTGCACGTGCTGCCCAAGGGTTTCGTTATCGATTCCACCGACGGTATCCGTCAGCCGATCGGCATGTCCGGCGTTCGCCTGGAGGTGCAGGTGCATCTGGTCACTGCGGCGGTCAGCGCGGTGCAGAACGTCACCAAGTGCGTCGCGCGCTGCGGTCTGCAGGTCGACGACCTGATTCTGCACCAGCTGGCATCCAGTGAATCGGTGCTTTCAGACGATGAAAAGGAGCTGGGTATCGCGCTGGTCGACATCGGCGCAGGCACCACCGACATTGCAGTATTTGCCGACGGCGCCATAGCGCACACAGCGTGCATCCCCATTGCGGGCGATCTTGTGACCAGCGACATTGCCGTGGCGCTGCGCACCCCGACCCTGCACGCCGAGGAAATCAAGATCAAGTACGCCTGCGCGCTGGAGCAGCTGGCGTCCAGCGACGAGACCATCCAGGTGCCGTCGGTGGGCGATCGGCCGCCGCGCAGGCTGGAGCGCCAGACCCTGGCCCAGGTGGTCGAGGCGCGCTACCGCGAACTGTTCAACCATGTCCACAAGCAGCTGCGCCAGTCGGGTTGCGAGAACCTGGTGCCGGCCGGCCTGGTGCTGACCGGCGGCGGGGCACGCATGGAAGGCGTGGTGGAACTGGCCGAGGAGATCATGCACATGCCCGTGCGTCTCGGCGCACCGCAGCATGTCAGCGGCCTTTCCGAAGTGGTCAACAACCCGATCCACGCGACCGGCGTCGGCCTTTTGCTGCGCGGCAGCAAGCTCGATCGGCCCGGTACCGGTCGCGGCCGATCGCGCGGCGCCGCCGGGAGCATGATCGAGCGCTTCAAGCAATGGTTTCAGGGCGAGTTCTGAGTGAAAAAGATTTATCCAATCAAGGTTGCGGGCAAGGCGGTACGCGGCGCCAAGCGAACATCAAGATTCGCGCGTCGCGTGCTTTCCTTACCCCGTGTTCAAAACGGCGAGAGCAAGGAGAATTATCATGGCATTTGAATTGGTAGAAAACTACACACCAAGCGCGACGATCAAGGTCCTCGGTATCGGGGGCGGCGGCGGCAACGCAGTCAACCAGATGCTGGAGGCATCGATCGAGGGCGTCGAATTCATATCGGTCAACACCGATGCGCAGGCGCTCAAGAGCTTTTCCGGCAAGAGTACGCTGCAGATCGGATCAAGCGTCACAAAGGGTCTGGGCGCAGGCGCCAACCCGGAAGTCGGCCGCCAGGCCGCACTGGAGGATCGCGACCGGATCTGCGAGCTGCTGCAAGGCTGCGACATGGTCTTCATCACTTCCGGAATGGGCGGCGGGACCGGCACCGGCGCTGCGCCCGTGATTGCGCAGACGGCCAAGGAAATGGGCATTCTCACGGTGGCCGTGGTCACCAAGCCGTTCCCGTTCGAGGGCCAGCGTCGCCTCGGCGTGGCGCAGCAGGGTATCGACGAGCTGACTCATCATGTCGACTCGCTGATCACCATTCCCAACGCCAAGCTTTTGAGCGTGCTGGGTCCGGACATCACGCTGCTGAATGCGTTCAAGGCGGCCAACCAGGTGCTTTCCGGCGCAGTCCAGGGCATCGCAGAACTGATCACCCGTCCGGGCCTGATCAACGTCGACTTCGCCGACGTGCGCACCGTGATGTCGGAGATGGGCATGGCGATGATGGGCTCCGGCAGCGCCACCGGCCAGGACAGGGCATTGATGGCCGCCCAGTCGGCAATCGGCTCGCCGCTGCTCGAGGATATCAACCTGTCCGGCGCCTGCGGCATCCTGGTCAACGTCACGGCCGGGATGAACCTGTCGATGCGCGAGTTCGAAGAAGTCGGCACCACCATTGCCGACCTGGCCAGCGAAGACGCATCGGTGGTCATGGGCACCGTTATCGATCCGGACATGAACGACGAGATCCGGGTCACGGTGGTTGCCACCGGCCTGGGCCAGAAACGCGCCCAGCGCAAGGAAAAACCGATGCAGATCGTGCGCACCGGGACCGACGACCTGCCGGTCTTCAGCGACGAGGAAGACTCGGAGCAGCATAAAGCTCCGCGCGGCGGCGGTCGCGAGCAGCACCAGCAGCGCGAAGCCGAGCAGAAGGAATTCGAATACCTCGACATTCCGGCGTTTCTGCGCAACCAGGCCGACTAGGGAGCCCCTTGATAACTCGTCGCGCTCCGCGCAGCGTTGTTCAGGGATTCCCCAGCCCGGCGTTGAGGATTGATGCCGGACGCGCCTGCCGGCTCCGGGTGATCACTCGCCGGCTCCCCGGAGCCTTGGCAGCTCGTGTGCGCTGCGAACGGACCGGAGCGTCAAGCAGGGCTTATTGCTGGTCGAGCGTTGTCAAAATCTGGTCTAACTTAGTAAAAATACAGTAACATTTACAGAGTACAGGTGACCCCTGTGCTAGTATCGCGCGGATTTGCCTAGGAGCGTGCCAGTCCAGTGATCAAGCAAAGAACCCTGAAAAACGTCATTAGGGCGACGGGCGTTGGCATGCACAACGGGGAAAAGGTCGTCATGACGCTGCGGCCGGCGCCGGTCAACACCGGCATCGTATTCCGCCGAGTGGATCTGACCCCGGTCATTGAAATTCGCGCCGAGCCCAACCGCGTAGGCGATACTGCGCTTTCGACCACGCTTGTGGGCGACGACGGCACGCGCGTATCGACCATCGAGCACCTGATGTCGGCGCTTGCCGGGCTGGGCATCGACAATCTTTACGTCGACCTGAGCGCCTCCGAAGTGCCGATCATGGACGGCAGCGCCGGGCCTTTCGTGTTCCTGATTCAATCTGCCGGCATTGCCGAACAGCAGGCGCCGAAGCGTTTCATCCGAATCACCAGGCCACTGGAACTTTCCGACGGCGACAAGTGGGTGCGCTTCGAACCCTACGACGGTTTCCGCGTGGCCTTCGAAATCGAGTTCGATCATCCGGTCTTTCGCAGCCGCAACTGCAAGGTGGATCTCGATTTCTCGACCACCTCCTACCTGAAGGAAGTGGCGCGCGCGCGAACCTTCGGATTCATGCGAGACATCGAATTCCTGCGCCAGCGCAACCTGGTGCTGGGTGGCAGCCTGGACAACGCGGTCGTGGTCGACGACTACCGCGTGCTCAACGCCGACGGGCTGCGTTACGACGACGAATTCGTCAAGCATAAGGTGCTCGACGCAATCGGCGATCTGTACTTGCTTGGCGCCAGCCTGATCGGCCGGTTCGTCGGTTACAAGTCCGGTCACGAGCTCAACAATGCGTTGCTGCGCGAGCTGCTCTTGCAGCGGGAAGTCTGGGAAGAAGTGACCATCCCGGACGATGAAAGTGCGCCCATTTCCTACCTCCAGCCCGCCCAGGCATTCTAAACAGGGAGGCCTGTGCAGCGTTGAAGGACGGCCGCCTCTCGTCGTTTTTGCGCTCGTCGCATGCTTCAGGCGCGCGCGTCAGTCATGATCCGTACGCTCGGCCGAGATCCGGCGCAACGATGATTCGACTGCGCGCAAGCGCTCTCGGCCAGTGCTTCCGCGCCGCCTCCAGCAGTTGATCCGCAAGCAGCCGGGCCTGAGTGGCGCGGGCCGACGATGCGGCGGCAATGACCAGACAATCGCCGTCCACGCAGGCGATCATGATCTCTCCGCGGGCCTGCTCGGGAATCAGGTGGGCCAGTCTCGCATTCAGCGCCATGTAGGCTTCGGCGCGCCTCAGCGTCTGTCCAAGGCCGCCCTGTTCGCGGGCAATGGCGTCGGCCCGGCGCGCCCCTTCGGATGGGTGTTTTCCTGCAGTCATGGCGCCAGTCTATCCGGTTGTCGCCTCGCGCTGCTCCGGGAGCGCCTTTCGGTCCAAGGCCCGGCGATGCTGCAACGATTCAGGCGCGGGGTTTGATTCAGGGTTGGCCGCGGCGCCGGGAATTGGCTAAAATGTCGGATTGGCCTGCTTGACGGGCGCGGGGTTCAGCCCCATCTCTTTTGTTCACGTCGTGAATCTCCGCGCGAATACCGCGCGATTTTCGCGCTAACCAGGCAGCAAATTCTTATGCTCAAAAGCTTGATAACGAAGCTCGTCGGCAGTCGCAATGAGCGGCTGCTGAAGCAACTCGGCAAGGACATTCACCAGATCAATGAGCTGGAGGCGCAGACCCAGCAGCTCAGCGATGATCAGCTCAAGGCGAAAACGGCCGAGTTCCGCAAGCGCCTGGACGATGGCGAGGCCCTTGACGTTCTCCTGCCCGAGGCCTTCGCTGTGGTGCGCGAGGCTTCGGTGCGGACGCTGGGCATGCGCCATTTCGACGCCCAGATGGTCGGTGGCATGGTGCTGCACCAGGGCAAGATCGCCGAAATGAAGACCGGTGAGGGCAAGACCCTGGTCGCGACCCTGGCCGTGTATCTCAACGCGCTGCCCGCCAAAGGCGTACACGTGGTGACCGTCAACGACTACCTGGCGCGTCGAGACTCGGACTGGATGAAACCGATCTACGAGGCGCTGGACATGACCGTGGGCGTTTCCGTGCCCGGCATGAATCCTGCCGCCAAGCGCGCGGCCTATGCCTGCGACATCACCTACGGCACCAACAACGAGTTCGGATTCGACTACCTGCGTGACAACATGGCCTTTTCGCTCGAACAGAAGGTGCAGCGCGAGCAGCACTTCGCCATCGTCGATGAGGTCGATTCCATCCTGATCGACGAGGCCAGAACCCCGCTGATCATCTCCGGGCCGGCCGACGAGGGCCCGGAACTCTACATCAAGATCAACCGTATCGTGCCGAATCTCGATGTCCAGGCCGAAGAGGATGGTCCGGGCGATTTTTCGCTCGACGAGAAATCGCGGCAGGTTCACCTTACCGAGGACGGGATGGCCAGGGTCGAGGGTCTCTTGTCCAAGGCCGGGCTGCTTGCCGAGAACGAAAGCCTCTACGACGCCAACAACCTGGCGCTGATGCATACGCTCAACGCGTGCCTGCGGGCGCACCACCTGTTCAACAAGGATGTCGACTACATCGTCAGCGATGGCGAAGTGGTCATCGTCGACGAGTTCACCGGCCGAACCATGCCGGGCCGGCGCTGGTCGGACGGCCTGCACCAGGCCATCGAGGCCAAGGAAAGCGTGCCGATTCAGCGCGAGAACCAGACGCTGGCCTCGATCACGTTCCAGAACTATTTCAGGCTCTACGACAAGCTGTCCGGAATGACAGGCACGGCCGATACCGAAGCCTATGAGTTCCAGAGCATCTACGGTCTGGAGGTGGTCGTGATTCCGACCAACAAGCCGATGATCCGCAAGGACAACGCCGACCTGGTGTTCCTGACCACGGCCGAGAAATACGCCGCCATCATCGACGACATCAAGGCGCGTACGGCCATGCATCAGCCGGTACTGGTCGGCACCACTTCGATCGAGACCTCGGAACTGCTTTCACGCGAACTGACAAAGGCGAAAATTCAGCACGAAGTGCTCAACGCCAAGCACCACGAGCGCGAAGCGCAGATCATTGCCCAGGCCGGGCAACCCGGCGCGGCGACCATCGCGACCAACATGGCGGGCCGCGGTACCGACATCGTGCTCGGCGGCAGCCTGGATACGGAGCTTGCCGAGCTTGGCGAAGACGTGCCTGAAAATAAGATCCGGGACATCAAGGACGAGTGGAAGCGCCGCCACGAAAAGGTCATCGAGGCCGGCGGCCTGCACATCATCGGCACCGAGCGCCACGAATCCCGGCGTATCGACAATCAGCTTCGAGGTCGTTCCGGCCGCCAGGGCGATCCCGGCTCCAGCCGGTTCTATCTGTCGTTGGAAGACAGCCTGATGCGCATCTTCGCCTCCGAGCGTCTCGGCAACATGATGCAGAAGCTCGGGATGGAGCAAGGCGAAGCGATCGAGCATCCCTGGGTTACCCGTGCCATCGAGAACGCCCAGCGCAAGGTCGAGGCGCACAACTTCGATATCCGCAAGAATCTGCTGGATTTCGACGATGTGGCCAATGACCAGCGCCGCGTGATCTACGCCCAGCGCAACGAGTTGATGGAGGCCGACGACGTCCACGACTACATCGAGGAAATGCGCGAGGAAGTATTCCACGATCTCATCAGCCGGTACATTCCACCGCAGTCCATTGAAGAGATGTGGGACGCCGAGGGTTTGGAAAAATCGCTGGAAGGCGATTTCGGAATCGACGCCCCCATCCGCGACTGGCTGGCCGCCGATGAGGACCTGACCGAGGAAGGCATCCGCGAGCGGGTCATGGCGCGGGTGGAGGCCCATTTCGCCGGCAAGGAGGCCGAAACCGGCAGCGACGTGATGCGTCATTTCGAGAAGGCGGTGATGCTCAACGTGCTCGACCAGCAATGGAAGGAGCACCTGGCGAGCATGGACTACCTTCGTCGCGGCATTCATCTCAGAGGCTTCGCCCAGAAAAAGCCGCAGCAGGAATACAAGCGCGAAGGCTTCGAGATGTTCACCGACATGCTTGCCCGCATGCGCTTCGAGGTCATCAAGATCCTGTCGCGCGTTCAGGTGCGTTCAGAACAGGACGTCGCAGCCGTGGACGAGCAGCGCAGACGCGATCAGCCCATGGAGTTCCAGCACCGGGACGCCGCCGCGCTGGGCAACGACCCGGCCGCGGGCCAGGGCGCCGCTTCAGGCAGTGGTGTGACGTCGCCGGATCAGCCGTTCGTGCGCGATGGCCGCAAGGTGGGGCGCAACGAGCCCTGTCCGTGCGGTTCGGGCAAGAAATACAAGCAGTGCCACGGCAAGCTCGAATAGATTCGGTTGGCTGGTTCGCTGGTTGGCTGGTTAGCTGGTTTCAACCAATCAACCAGCCAACCAGCCAACCAGCCAACGCATGGGTCGAGGACGGTTGCATTCCGCCGGCAGCGTCGCTATATCAATTCGGAAGGCCGCGTCTTCGCGCGCCGGGTCGACAGACACAAGCGCTTGCGATGTGGGATAATCCGCGGTTGATGCAAGAGCTGGCCGCGGCACGCGGCCGGTGGAACTTTCGGTAGCGACCCAATCCCAACCAGAGATTCGATCATGCTTGAGTTTTTGTCCGACCTTTTGATCCCTTCAGCGATGGCCCAGGCCGCCGGCGAACAGCCGAGCGTGCTGGCCTCGATTCTGCCGCTCGTGTTCATCGTCGTGATTTTCTGGCTGCTCATCATTCGCCCGCAGATGAAGCGCAACAAGCAGCATCGCGAACTGGTCTCCAACCTCGCCGTCGATGATGAAATCGTCTCTTCGGGGGGGCTGCTCGGCAAGGTGACCGAAGTCGGCGACAACTTCATCAAGGTCGAACTTGCCGACGGCGTGCTGGTCAAGATGCAGAAGAGTTCGGTTGGACAGGTCGTGCCCAAGGACACGTTCGACTCGGCCGCCTGAGCGCCACAGCCATCGCCCGCGCCCGGTAGCGGGCGCGCTTGCCGAAACACCAAGCGACAAGCACACGTCGCAAGAACAACAAACCGGTTAATCCATGAATCGCTATCCCGCCTGGAAATACATTCTGCTGACCGCCGTCGTGGCGTTGGGAATCATTTACGCGCTGCCCAATCTATTCGGCGACGATCCGGCCGTCCAGGTCTCCTCGGCGCGCGGTTTCGAACTCGACCCGGCCCTGCAGGGCGTCGTCGAGGACGTCGTCGAAGTTGAGGAAATCGAGGTCAAGTCGACGGAGTTCACACCCGACCGGTTGATGTTGCGCGTCGATGGCTCCGAACAGCAGCTCGCGCTGGCCGATGCGCTGCGCGAGCAACTCGGCGACGCCTATGTCGTTGCGCTCAACCTGGCGCCCGCCACGCCCGGCTGGCTGCGGGCGGTCAACGCCTCGCCGATGGTGCTCGGGCTCGACCTGCAGGGCGGGGTGCACTTCCTGATGCAAGTCGACATGGATACCGCCAGGTCACAGCAGCTGGAGCGCTTCGTCGACGATGTCCGCAATCTGCTCCGGGACGAGAGTATTCGCTACCGTTCGGTTCGGGCCGACCGCGAAGCGCTGGTGGCCGAGTTGCGGACGCCCGAAGACCGCCAGACCGCGATGACCCAGATTTCGCTCGACCTGCCTGAACTCGAACTGGAAACCTTCGACGGCGGCGAGACCTTCAATATCCGGGCGACGGTGCGGCCCGAAGTAATGACGGAATTGCAGCAGACCGCGTTGCAGCAGAACATCACGACGCTGCGCAACAGGGTCAACGAGCTCGGTGTGGCCGAGCCGATCATCCAGCAGCAGGGCGCCGACCGGATCGTGGTGCAGCTGCCGGGCGTTCAGGACACCGCCGAAGCCAAGCGCATCCTCGGTTCCACAGCAACGCTTGAATACCGGGCGGTCGATGAACAGAATGATCCGTTCGAGGCCCAGCGCACCGGCCGGGTGCCGCCGCAGTCACGACTGTATACCGATCGCGAGGGCAGCCCTATTCTGTTGTCCAGGCGCCTGATCGCATCCGGCGACAATCTCACCAGCGCCTCGGCCGGTTTCGACCAGCGGAGCGGCCAGCCCAACGTGCGCGTGACGCTCGACGCGGTCGGTGCTCGCCGGATGTTCGAATTCACCAGCGAAAACGTCGGTAACCGGATGGCCGTCGTATTCATCGAGCAGCGTCCCGAAACGAGCATCGTCGACGGCGAGGAAGTGCGCGAGACGAGGCGCGTCGAGGAAGTCATCTCGGTTGCCGTGATCCGTGAGCCGTTCGGTAGAGAGTTCCAGACCACCGGGCTGGGTTCGGCCCGCGAAGCAAGCCAGCTGGCCTTGCTGCTGCGCGCCGGCGCACTGGCCGCCCCGGTCGAGATTATCGAGGAACGCACCGTCGGTCCCAGCCTGGGTGCCGACAATATCGAACAGGGCTTCAACTCGGTCATTATCGGCTTCTGCCTGGTTCTGGTGCTGATGGGCGTTTACTACAAGGTTTTCGGCCTGGTGGCCAACCTGGCGCTGACCGCCAACCTGATGCTGGTCATCGCACTGCTTTCCATGCTCGGCGCGACGCTGACGCTGCCCGGTATCGCCGGCATCGTGCTGACGGTCGGTATGGCGGTGGATGCCAACGTGCTGATTTTCGAGCGAATACGTGAAGAGCTTCGGCTGGGCAATACACCGCAGGCTGCAATACGCTCGGGCTACGGCAAGGCTTTCTCGACGATTGCCGATGCAAACGTCACCACGCTGATTGCCGCACTGGTGCTGTTCATGTTCGGCACCGGGCCGGTCAAGGGTTTCGCGGTAACGCTGTCGCTGGGCATCGTGACCTCGATGTTCACCGCCATCTTCGGCACGCGCGGCGTGATAAACCTGATCTACGGCGGGCGCAAGCGCGTCAAGTCGCTCGCGCTTTAATCCCGGATCATGACGACTCCGGGTCAAGGATACAAATAGCATGGACATCATTCGCAACGATACGCACATCGATTTCATGGCCCGGCGCAAGATCGCGCTGATCTTTTCGGCGGTGCTGATCCTGGCGAGCATCGGTTCGCTGGTCACCCGCGGCCTCGATTTCGGGCTGGATTTCACCGGCGGCACGCTGATCGAGATTTCTTATCCCGAAGCGCCTGACCTTGCGAACGTTCGCGGGGCCCTGGATGAGGCCGGGTACGAGAATTTTTCGGTGCAGACCTTCGGCACCTCCCGCGATATCGTCGTTCGACTGCCTCCGGAAGTCGCGGCCGAGGAGGGCGCCGATGTGAGTACCGCGGCGCTGGAGGCTCTCGAGTCGGTAGATCCCGGTGTCGAAATCCGCCGGGTCGAGTTTGTCGGCCCGCAGATCGGCGAGGAACTGGCCAACCAGGGGGGGCTTGCGCTTCTGTACGCGCTGGCCGGAATCCTGCTCTACGTCTCGTTCCGGTTCCAGTGGCGGTTCGCGGTCGGCGCGGTCGCCGCCCTGGTCCATGATGTGCTGATCGTGGTCGGACTGATCTCGCTGTTCCGGATCAGCTTCGATCTGACCGTGGTCGCCGCACTGCTGGCGGTGATCGGTTATTCGCTCAACGACACCATCGTGGTCTACGACCGGCTGCGGGAAAATTTCAGGGTCAAGCGCAAGGGCACTGCCAGAGAATTGACCAACCTGTCGATCAACCAGATGCTGTCGCGTACCGTGATGACCTCGCTGACCACGCTGATGGTCCTGATAGCGCTGTTCTACTTCGGCGGCGAAATCATCCATGCGTTTGCCTACACCCTGATCGTCGGCGTGATCGTCGGTACCTATTCGTCGATCTTCGTCGCCAGCACCGCAGCGCTTGTCCTCGGCGTTTCGAAACAGGATCTGATGCCCGTGGTCAAGGAAGGCGCCGACCAGCCCGACCAGGAAGACCTGCCGGCCCGGTTCAGAAACACTTGAGGTTTTTCATGAGACTGATCGCCTTTTTGTCGCTTTTCGTCCCGCTGCTCGGCGTGGCCCAGGCCGATCCGGTCGACGGTGAACAGGCGCCGCGTTATGCGGTCGAATCGGCGGTCTGGTGTTCGGGTGAATTGCGCGGCGAGCCCGAGCTTGTTCTCAGTCCGGGCGTTCCGGGTACGTTCGAGATCCACGGTCCGGAGTCCTCGTGGCGCCTGAGCGTCGAAGTCGAACCGCCGGCGGAGAGCGAAGGCGCGATTGTCGAATCGCTCTGGTTCAAGGTGGGCATCGAGCAACGCGTTGACGGCCGCTGGGAATTCCTTACCGACACGATGCTGGGCACGCCGCTGGGGGAGCCCGCGATCATCACGGTGGTCGAAGAAGGTGAGCAGGATTCCGGCCCGGAAACGGCGCCGCTGTACGTCGAAATGACCGCAAAACGCATCTGGCCGGCCGCCTGATCGGCACAGGAACACTTTCTGGCCTGAAACGCCCGTGGATTCAAGCGAGTGCGCCCAGTTCGCTCTGCACCGCATCCACCAACCGTTCTTCGCGCAGCAGCCGGGCGCAGTTGTCGATATCGGTACCCACTTCATAGTCCTCTTCTGCATGCGCGACCGCTCCTCGCACCGCGGCATGTGCCAACGCCACGCCGCGCCCGGGCTTCAGCGGTGCGCGGAAGTCCAGAGCCTGGGCCGCGGTGAGCATTTCCACCGCCAGCACCTGTTCGGTATTGCGCAATACGGACAGCAGCTTGAGCGCGCTGATCGAGCCCATCGAGACGTGGTCTTCCTGGCCCAGACTGGTTGGAATCGAATCGACGCTGGCCGGATGACACAGCACCTTGTTCTCGCTGACCAGTGCCGCGGCCGTGTACTGCGGAATCATGAAACCGGAGTTGATGCCGGTGTCGGACATCAGGAGTGGCGGCAGGCCGTCGTGACCGGCCAGTAGCAGGTAGGTCCGGCGTTCGGAAATGCTGGCCAATTCGGCCAGCGCAATCGCGGCGTAATCCATCGCCAGCGCCAGCGGCTGGCCGTGGAAGTTTCCGCCCGATACGATGTCGTCCGCTGCGCCGGTGTCAGCTGAGCCCGGCCCGAACACCAGCGGATTGTCGGTGACCGAGTTCAATTCACGCTCGATGATTTTCGAGGTATGGGCCAGCGCGTCGCGGCTGGCGCCATGTACCTGCGGTATGCAGCGCAGCGAATATGGGTCCTGGACCTTGCCGCAGTCGCGGTGAGAGGCCAGGATCTCGCTGTGCTCGAGCAGGCGGCGGACGTTCGCCGCGGCCTTGACCTGGCCCGGGTGCGGTCGCAGCTGGTGAATGCGTTCGTCAAAGGGTCGGGCCGAG
>DATGCS010000150.1:0-3397 GCA_035311685.1 Wenzhouxiangellaceae bacterium | reverse complement strand
CGGGTCCGAGAACAACCGGTAGCCGAATTCCGAATCCTTGCCCGCCGACAGCAGCTCGGGCTTGTCCGGACTGACGAACCAGACATCGAAGCCCATTTCGTTCAGTTCGGCTTCGGTCGTTCGCAGCTCAGCCAGGTGCATATTGCAGTACGGGCACCAGCCCCCGCGGTAGAACGTCAGGATGACCGGCTTTTCAAGCGACGCCGGATCGACTTCGATGGCCTCACCGTCTACGTCGAGAAGGCGAAACTCCGGCGCCTGCATACCCGGCAGCACAGGGCGAACCTGTTCGGGGGCATCATAGATTTCGGCAACAGAAAGTGCCGGCAGCACCAGAAATGCCGCGAGAAGAATTGAACGCATCGGACTGACCCATTGTTGTGACCTAGCGTAGCCAGACCGGAGTGAATCGCATCGGCTTTCATGAAACGAGCACGAGCAAGGCCAGCACATCTACCAGACAGCTGCCGCCACACAGCTATCCCGCTTGTTTACCTTCGCCTATCTCTGCGTCTCTGCGAGAAACTCGGCTTGTGCTTTTTGCATACTTGCCGTTCTTCGCGCCTTTGCGCCTTCGCGAGAGCTGGTTTGACCTTTCTGACTTTTTAACGCTGAAAGATCAGCCCGCCAGGCTCTGGTGCTTGCCGACGATCAACATCGAAAGTTCCAGCGCCTGCTCGTAGTTCAGGCGCGGGTCGACGGTAGTCTTGTAGGCCCGAGACAGGTCGTGCTCATTCAGCTCCCGGGCGCCCCCGATGCACTCGGTAACGTTCTCGCCGGTCAGCTCCAGATGCGCGCCGCCGAGGCGTGACCCGCAAGCGGCGTGAATTTCGAAGGCCTGTTCGAGTTCCGCCTGTATATTCGAAAACCGTCTCGTCTTGACACCCGTGGAAGTCTTCTCGGTATTGCCGTGCATCGGGTCGCAGATCCATAGCAACGGCGAGCCGGTCGACTTTGCGGCCTGGATCAGGCCCGGCAGCTTGTCGCCGATGCCGTCGGCGCCCATGCGGTGGATCAGTACCAGCCGGCCCGGCTCGTCGTCAGGGTTCAACGAACGTATCAGGCTCTTGAGCCAGTCAGGCGACATGCCGGGACCGACCTTGACCCCGACCGGGTTGCGGATTCCGCGAAACATTTCCAGGTGCGCGCCATCCATGCCGGCGGTACGCATGCCGATCCATGGAAAATGGGTAGACTGGTTGAACCAGCCCCACTGGCGCGGCACTTTTCGCGTCAGCGCCTGCTCGTAGTGCAGGTGCAGGGCCTCGTGGGAGGTGAAGAAATCGACCCGGCGCACGCTGCCCGGCATCTGGCCGGTGACGGTCTCCATGAACCGAACCGAATGACCGATCGAATCGGCGATACGGTGGAACTGGCGCGCCAGCGGAGAATGTTCCACCCAACCCAGGTCCCAGTACTCGGGATGGTGCAGATCCGCAAAGCCGCCATCGACCAGCGCGCGAACGAAATTCATCGTCATCGCGGAGCGCGAATAGGCCCGAATCATGCGTTCCGGATCCGGTCGGCGCGATTCCGGCGTGAACTCAGGTGCATTGACCAGGTCCCCGCGATAGCTGGGCAATTTTTCACCATCCCGGGTTTCGAAGTCGTCCGATCTCGGCTTGGCGTACTGCCCGGCGAAGCGTCCGATGCGCACGACCGGCATTTCCATGCCGTGGACCAGCACGAGCGACATCTGAAGAAGCACCTTCAAGCGGTTGGCGATGATCTCGGGCCGGCATTCGTCGAAGATTTCGGCGCAGTCGCCGCCCTGCAGCAGGAATCGCTTGCCCGCCTGGGCCTCGGACAGCTGGTTGCGCAGGTTGAGAATTTCCCACGAGGTGACCAGCGGCGGCAGTTCCGAGAGATGCCGCAGAGAACGGTCCAGGGCATCCTGGTCGTCGTAGCGCGCCTGTTGCAGCGCTTCCTTGCGCTTCCAGGAATCCACGGCCCAGTCCTTGGCCGGTGTAATCGATTTGAGTGTTTCACTCATCTAGTGGTCCTTCAACCTAATCATTTCTTGCGCAGTGAAAGCGCCGTTATCAGCATGAGCACAACATACCAGATCAGCGCCCAGGCCGGCATGGCCAGCCCGAGAAAGGCCCAGTCGACCTCGGCGCACTCACCGGAGCCGGTGAAGGCGGACGTGATAGCCTCGCCCAGCGAAAAGTATTCCAGCATGAAATCGAATCCGGGACCGCACTCGGGTACCTGATCCGGCGGCAGACTCTGCAGCCACAGGTGACGTCCTGCGGTCGCGATGCCCCAGACGCCGCCGGCAAAAACGACGACGCCGTAAACCCAGCGCAAAGCGCCCCGGCTGCCGTGGGCGGCGCCAACCAGCGCGCCCAGTGCGATGATGACGAATGCGCCACGCTGGAGAATGCACAACGGGCAAGGCTCGTAGCCCAGCACGTACTCCGAATAATAGGCATAGCCCAGCAATGCCAGACACAACCCCAGCACGGTAGAAAAACCGATTCTCGGATACAAGTTGATTTTCATTCGGTTATTCTGCCATGTTGTTGTGTGCGGCTTGCAATCAAGCCGCATGAAATCGCGTCGATTTTCCGGCGCACGAAAGCCATGGAAATCTTATGCTCCATTGCATCTCGTTGAACAAGCTTAACGCCGACCTCGATCAACGAATGCGCGAACTGAGAGTCGACGCCACAGCCGTCGCCGATTCACGGCGACACGTGGAACGGGCGCTCACCGACCACGTAGCCATTTACGGCATCAATACAGGTTTCGGCGCGCTGGCCGACAAGCGCATCGAACCGGCACGCCTGGCCGAGCTTCAGCGCAATCTTCTGCTGTCGCACGCCTGCGGCACCGGCGACCCGCTGAGCCCGGAGATCAGCCGACTGATGCTGCGGCTGAAGATCCACGCCCTCGCGATCGGTTATTCCGGAATCTCCGAACCGGTATTCCAACAGCTTCTCGCGCTGGACGAACACGGTATCGTGCCCTGGGTTCCATCGCGCGGCAGTGTAGGGGCCTCGGGCGACCTCGCCCCGCTGGCCCATATGAGTCTGCCGCTGATCGGCGCAGGCCGATGCTGGAAACCCGACTTCAGCGGCCCGGAATCCGCGGAAACTGCGCTCCAAAGAGCAGGTATGACGCCGGTCGAACTTGCGGCGAAAGACGGCCTCGCGCTGATCAACGGCACCCAGCTGATGGCGGCGTGCGGTGCCTTTGTGCTCAGCCGCTGCATAGGGCTGGTTGTAGCCGCCGACGTTCTCGGTGCCATGACCCTGGAGGCGCTGCAGGGCTCGGCCCGACCCTTTGACGAACGCATTCACCAGCTGCGACCGCACCCGGGCCAGGTCAAGGCCGCGGCGAACGTCCGCCGCCTGCTCGAGCACAGCGAGATCCTGGCCTCTCACCGCGACTG
>DATGCS010000149.1:0-10130 GCA_035311685.1 Wenzhouxiangellaceae bacterium | reverse complement strand
CGTGCCCGGCGGTCTGGCTGACCGTGGCGCCGGACGGCCAGACACGCGGACCGGTGTAGCGCCCGGCATCGATCCCGGCCTTGAGGCCCCAGATCGGTCCGCCCAGGTCGCGAACAGCCGTGAAGCCGCGCAACAGCATCGTCTCGGCCTCGCGAGCAGCGGCCTGCTCGGCCATCGCTGGCGTGAGGTCCGGCGACATCAGCTCGGCCATGGACAGCGCACTGAAGGTCAGGTGTACGTGGACGTCGATCAGGCCCGGCATCAGCGTGTTGCCCTGACCGTCAATGATCTGGGCCTCCGAGCCGGCCTCGACTGTATTACCGATGGCGGCAATCCTGTTGCCGCGGACCAGTACCCGGGTCGGCCCGGTGACGACGTCAGAGGTCCCGTCGAAGACGCGAACCTGATCAAAAAGAATTTCCTGAACATCACCTTCGTCGGCCAGAAGGGCCGGCGAAATCAGCCCGATCAGGGTTGCCGTCATCAAATTGAAAAGTATTTGATAGGATTTTGTCATTTAATTCGGTCTCAATAGTTGTCCACCCTGCTTCTCCCCTTACCTTTCCCGAAGATGGTAGCACTTTCCTCTATACTCGAAAATATTCCGCATCGCACTCTCATTGCATATTTGCATGTACCGGCATATGCGAACTTGCCACGTTCGTAAATGTTTTCGCTTTCGTTTGTCGCGCATCATGAACACTTCGATCGGCCGCATCGGGGTTTCGTAAGTAGTAGAATGAGCGAATCGCCACACCAGCTTCACAATCCGGTGCCGATGCTTGAGTGCCTGACAACTCTGCGACAAAGACGGCTGCGGGTTCATCGGGCGATCGGTTCGGGCGAGTCGATAAGGAGCTCGGGGGCATCGCGCGCGAAGTACTTACAAGCAATCCGGGCAATCCAGGTATCCGCCGGAGCGGTGAAGCCATGATTCCAGCCGCGATCAGCACCGGTATCGGGCGGAGGATGCTCGCCGCCAGGATGCATCGCTCGCTTCGGCTTGTGTCGGCCAACATTCTCGCATCCGTTGTGCTTGGAGGGTGCGCAATGCAAGGCTATTCGCCGACGCTTTCAGTGTCTGGTTCGTTCTTTCCGGTCTGGCTGATCGCGGCTCTGCTCGGGTCGGGTTGTGCCGTCGTGCTGCGGTTGCTGTTCATTCGGATGGGCCTGCAAGAGCATCTGCCGGTGCCGCCGCTGACCTATCTAAGCGCGGCGATCTTCAGCGGCATCATGATCTGGCTACTCTGGACCGGAGGGATTGCATTATGAGCGACCAGAACGACGCCCCAGCGGCTAGTCGACCCGGCTCACGAGCGTTCCTCGCTCGCATGATCGGCTTCGCGCTGATGGGGGGCGCTCTTGTTGCGATCATTCTCGCGGTTGCGGTGCACCGGACCAACCCGCGCACCGACCACGCCACCGTCGGCGCCACGATCGTGCCGGTGTCAACCAACGTTCCGGGGCACGTCGCCGAGATATTCATCAACAACAATGCGTTCGTGGAAGCCGGAGATCTGCTGTTTCGCATCGATCCGGAGCCTTACGAGCTGCGGGTCGAGCAGGCGCGTGCGATGCTGCGCACCGCCGAGGCCGAACTTGAGACCGGTGGACGCCTGCTCGCTACCCAGCAGACAAATGCCGAGATCGCCGCTCGCCAGGTTGATCGCGCTCGCAACCACGTCGACCTTACCCGTCAGACATTGGGGCGACTCGAGAATCTACTGCCAAAGGGCATGGTCACCGCACAACAGGTCGATGACGCGCGCACACTTCACGAGGATGCCCTGATCTCGCTCGACGAGGCATTAAGCCAGCAGCAGGCGGCGCAAACGATGGTCGGTACGCTCGATGCCCGGACGGCACAAGTGGATCTGGCACGCGTGAGCCTCGCGCTGGCCGAACGCGAGTTGCGCCAGACCGAGGTGCGCGCACCGATTACCGGTCGCATCACCGGACTCGACCTCGGCATCGGCACCTATGTCGTCACCGGCGTTGCCAAGTTCTCGCTAATCGATACCGAGGACTGGCGGGCGACAGCACTGTTTCGCGAAACCGAACTACGGCGCGTTCGCGTCGGCGCACCGGTGGATGTTTTCGTGATGTCAGCGCCTGGCAGGCGCCTGCGTGGTCACGTCGAGAGTCTCGGCTACGGGGTCAGAACCACCGATGAAATCAGTATTCTCGGCCTGCCGGTGATCGATAGTTCAGTCGACTGGGTTCGAGTCGCGCAGCGTTTCCCGGTCACCATCCGCCTGGAGGACCCGCCCGAAGAGTTGATGCGGGTCGGTGCCTCTGCGTCGGTCGTCATCCACTCGGCTGATGATTAGCCTGGCCAACCCGAGCAAGGCGACGAGCGGCATGCTGCGGCCGATCCTCAAAGATCTCCGGCCTTTTGACGGGCGCCTGGAGATGTCGCTGCATATCGCTTTGTTGTGTGGCCTCACGGCAGTGATCGCCATGGCCCTGCAGATGCCTCTGGCAATGCTTTCGTGCTATCTGGTCTTTCTGATGTATCGGGACAACGCCGGCGACAACATCCTGATCGGGTTTGGTTTGATCTTCGCGGTAACCGTCATTATTGGCCTGGTGCTCGTTCTCATGATGCTCGTGGTCGATGCGCCCGCGATGCGCCTGTCGCTGATGGGCGCAGTGACCTTCGGCGGAATGTGGCTGGCTCGGGCCAGCAAGCTGGGCGAACCCGCCGGCCTGCTGGCGTTGGTCATCGTGTTCATCCTTTCGCTCTACGATTATATCGGCATGCCCGAGTTGGTGCTGCGTGGCCTGGGCTGGGTGTGGATGGTGGTCTTCGTGCCGATGGCGCTGCTCGCCGTTCTCAATGTTTTTTTCGGCCGCAGCCCGCGGCGCCTGGTGCATGATCGACTGCGCGAGCGACTGCGCGAGGCTGCGCGACTCGCGGAGGGCGGCGATCCGGGTCCGACTGATCGATTGCTCCAGGAGGGCAATGCGAAGGGGGCAAGACACGCGGCGATGGCACGCCTGCTGGGTCAGGTGTCGAAACAGGAGAAAAAGCGGCTCGTGGCCGAGCTGGAGGCGAGTTTCGATCTGGTTTCCTCGGTACAGGCGGCTGCAGCAGCCGGACGACCCGCGCCCGAAATTGCACCTGCGCTGCGCCGGATGGCGGAGGCCGAATCGCCTACCGTGCCTGTCGATGGCGGCCCGATTGCCGAGGCTGTTCGCAACTTCGCCAATTCCAGCGAGGTCCCGGAGTACGCCGAGACTGCGCGAGCCGAGGCCGAAACCTCGTTCCTTAAGCCCGATGCCTTCGACAATCCCGTGTATACCCGATTTGCGCTGAAGGTGTTGCTGGCCGTCTTTGTGACCTATGCCTTCTACACCAGCATGGATTTTTTTGCGATCCATACGGCGATGATCACCTGCTTCGTCGTCGCGCTGGGCACATCCGGCGAGACCTTCCACAAGAGCACCCTGCGCATTATCGGCTGCCTGATCGGGGCGGCGATGGGCGCGTTTTCAGTGTACTTCCTGATGCCGCATCTGGAGGATGCCGGACAGCTTTTCCTGCTCATCGCCGCCGGCAGCCTGATTGCAGGCTGGCTGGCGACCGGGTCGTACCGCGTTCAGTATGCAGGCTTTCAGATCGCACTCGCTTTCTTCATCTGCGTTCTGCCCGGTTCACCGCTGGATTTCGGACCGAACTACGATCTCTCGGACGCAGGGTACCGCGTGCTTGGCATACTGGTCGGGATCGGCGTCGTGGGGCTTGTGTTTTCTTGGATCTGGCCCGAGCGCGCGAGCGATGCGCGCGAAGATGAGATCGACGCTGCCCTCGAGGCAATGATCGCCGTGCTGCGAGGCGAGGGCCGTCTCGAGGATGTTCACAACCACATCGGTGCCGCACGCCACGCCGACGAGGTTATGAGATTCGAGTGGCCCGCCCCTGAAGCCGATGCCCAGAAGGCGGGGGCCGGGCGGCTTGCTGCAGCCGAGCAGCTGGCGCGACTGCTGCCGCGAATGCGCGGACCAGACGCAGCACGCCTCGCCGCCCGCCTGGAGGCTACAACGGATGATAAAACGGCCGACCTGGACACAGCCAGCGTCAGCGGTGATGCGATACAGCACCGCGCACGAGTTCTGGCCGATATCCTGAAAAGACAAGGAGCATTGAATGAGATTTGAGCTCAATCGGATCGCGATTGTCGCGACGTGCAGCCTGATAGCGGGCTGCATGTATCTGAATGTCCTCATGGCCTCGCCCGATCCCTGGACGCCCGGGAGCAAAGCACGAACTGAAACCGGTGCCGCAGACTTCTCCGTGCTCGCCGATCAGTCGCTGCAAGCGGATACTCTGCCTGTACCCAGCTGGCCACGTCCAGCCGAGTCGGCTGTTGCAATCGACCCGGAACGAACGTACGCGCTGCCGGAGTTGATCGACATCGCTCAGCGCACCAGGCCAGCGACGCGGGCAGCCTGGCTGCGTGCCCGCGAAGCCGCTCTTGCCGTCGACGTGGTCGAGGCGACGTACTTGCCGCAACTATCGGCCAACGTGCTGGCGGGTGCTGGAAGGATTTCGCAGTTCGCATCGGAAATCCCGGAACTTGATATTGGAGCCGGGAGTTTGACGGCAACCGGCTATCAGGTGGTGCCCAGCCTTGCGGTGGAGTGGCTGCTATTCGACTTCGGCATGCGAGACGCCGCCCGGGAAGTCGCGGAACAGACTGCCACCGCGGGTGATGTCGCTTTTAACGGCGTCCACCAAAGGGTTATTTTCGAGGTCAGCGAGGCTTATTTCGAGCTCACTGAAGCACGAGCGGAAACGCGCATTGCCCGGGAACGACTGGAGGATTCCCGAACGCTGCGCAGCGTCGCTGAAGGCCGACTTGAGGAGGGTCTGGCAATCCGGGTGGAGGTGGCCCAGGCGCGACAGATCGAGGCCCGGGCGCAGTTCGAGCTGACATTGGCCGAGCGTCGGGACGAAAGCGCGCGGGCGGCACTGATGCACGCCATGGGACTGTCGCCAACGACTGCAATCCAGGTCGCGGACCTCTCCGACCGGCGACTCCCTGAACGGGTCCCAATGCCGCTCGAGGAACTGATCGAGGTCTCGCTGGCCCAGCGGCCCGACATTCAGGTTGCCTTGTCGAGGGCGCGCGCCGCTCGCTCCGAAGTTGAGCTTGTGGCAGCCGAGTCGAAACCCAAGATTGCGGCTGTCGCGGAGGTCGGGCGGGTGTTGGGGCGCTTCAGCCTGCAAGACAGTCGTTTTGGCGGTCGTGCCTCGATGAATCGACCGCTCGACGAGGCGGTGGTTGGAATCGTATTCAAGATGCCGCTGTTCGACGGCGGTCGGCGCCAAGCCCGGCAGGCACAGGCACGCCTGCACGCGCAAGCCGCCGAGCAAGATCTCCTGGAAATTCGTGATGCGGCCGCTCGGGAGATTGTGCATGCATACAACCTGCTGCATACTAGTCTTGCCGCCTACACGGCTGCCGGCCCCCTGCTCGAAGCAGGGGAAGAGACTTATGAGACCGCTCTCGGGCTTTACGAGAATGGCCTCGCGACGCTGGCCGAGGTCAGCGTGTCAAAAATTGCGTTGAACGACGCCCGTGTGCTCCACGCGCAAGCCTTTGCCGACGCATTTGCTGCTGCGACTGCCCTGGCCTTTGCAGCCGGTCGTCTCACTAACCGAAATGTCATGTCGGAGCTGTGACGCTGAAATCGCGCTCTAGTTTAATATCCAATCGCGCCTGGCGTACCATTACCATGCTGAAGACTGGAACATCGATCAACCGGAAAGCAAGCATTCATATCGAATAGGCGATCAATCCATGAAATCTACATTCCTGTTCATCGGCATTACCGCATCTGTGGCAATTGCCCTGGTCTTGATTCCTGAATCCTCCACGGCTCAGCGCGCCGGACAGATGATATCCGTTCAGTACGGTGTAGTGACATCCGGTCGGAGTGTAGACCTTCATTCCTCTGCGGTGCCGACTGGTGCTGTGGTCGGAGGAACAATTGGTCTTGTCTCGGCATCCGGCAAAAAAGGCAGCAAGAAGGCCCGTAATACTGTTATTGGTGCCGTGGCTGGAAGTGCCCTTGCCGGCGCGGGTAGCCGCGACCACCGAGGTATGCTCTACGATGTTCGCTTGACGGGAAATTCTGGTTCAATCCAAATCGTGACCGATCAGCGTGAAATTCGAATCGGCGACTGCGTGGCTGTCGAGCGCGCCCGCGAAACCGGAAACATTCGCCGTGTCTCGGATTCCTACTGCAACCCGGCGCATAAGGAGGCGGTAGTCGCTGTGGCCGATTCCAGCAAACAAGACGCTCGTGAATGCGCCGATGCCAAGCAGGCCCTTGTCGATGCCGATACGGTTGAGGCAGCCGAGCTGGCCGGCGTCAAGGTCCGGCTGCTTTGCAACGACTGAGACGGCTCGCTGACAGCTCGAGGAGTTGCCTCAAGGCGCTAACCGTCGGAACAAACCGCTGGCGCTCGGCCTGAAACGCTGAACACATCAAAAAAACCTCTCCAAAGCGAGCACGGAGCACCCGAAGAACCCGCGAGGAGGCCGGATGCCAGCCTCCTGTGAACTGAAGTCTCGTGACGGCACGAAGTTCTTGCGCCTGAAAGGTCGTTATTCAGCGGTTTCTCAACGAAACCGCAGCCGCAGAGAAAGTGCGGCATAGCCGCTTCTGTCGACATTGATATCCGGTGTGTCAACGTCCGCATCGCGCGCATCGAGGCGCAGCCCTCGCAGCCCGCCCACGCCGCCTTCGATAGCGCCCCAGACGGGGCCCGCGAGGTGACGCTCCGCGGTTACGCCGAAGTTCCAGGAATCAAGATTGACGGCAACCTCCTCATCGCCAGAGTTCAACGTCCAGTTGGCGCCGGATGGCGATGCACCAAAACGGAAAAACCAGTCCTTGTTGGGCGCATAGAGCAGGGCGGGCCACGGCAGGACAGCGCTCAGGGTCCAGCGCGGGTTGATGACCCAGGAGGCGCCGACGTAAGGCAAAACATAGCTTTTATCGGGCCCGGTATCAGCAAACATGCCGAAGGCCCACCAGAGGTCGTCTCGTTGAATGTAGCGAACAAAAGCGCCGCCCATTGTCTGCAGGCGCCAATCTGAATTGCCGAGCGAATTGTAGTGCCCAACGGGCAGTATGAAGGCTGCCGCCTGCCACTGCGGTCGAAGTTGGCGGAGCCAGCCGGCGCCGAAACCGACCGAGTTGACGTTAAAATCCTCAACGCTCGGCTCATCGGCAGAGAATCGGCTTTGACTCAGCCAGCCCCCGGCAAAGAACGCATCACGCTGGCCCACCCGCACCGGCAGCGCGGCATAGGCGGACAGATTGGTCTGCGCGAAGTCCCGCGTTATGCCGCTGCGATCATCGACTAGCCGCGCATCCCCGTAGCGCCGTACCCCCAGGTAAGCGAGCGGCGTAGCAGGCGCGTTGGAAATCCGCCGCTGGAATTCGATATCACTGCTCTTGAGGCGATCGACAGTTTCGGCGAACAGCCCTTGTGACAACGCCGGCAGCGGCGTAAAGCTCAACAGCAGGAGCAGCGCAACGAGCAGGCGTGACCGTCGTTTATCTACCAGCATCGAGAGCACAAGCTTGCATAAGCTGCAGGTTCAGTCGACTATGTTAGCAAGAATCGTTCCCGAATCTTCGGCCTCGGTATTGCTGGCACTCGCAGTCACAGGACCACTACCAGCCTCGCGATGGTGTTGTTGCTCACGCGCAGATGAAGCAGCGGGCCTGGACCGGTGGCCTGCTGCAGCGACTCCAGCAGCGTAAGAGCCCGCAACTCCAGGATCATCAGCGGCCCAGATGGCGACATGATGCTGGGTACCCTAACCAATACGCGCACAGCGAGGTCAGGGACCCTTTCGTCGATCAATCCGGAGTCGGTTCAAACTGGTCGCTTCAGCTGCGAATTCGATCGGAGGATTCAAGGACCAAAAGCGGCCGTCCCATCGCGTGGACCATTGGAGATGTCCTTGAGCTTGACGTGGCGAATATTCTTGATATGAGTCAAGGCGTTCAAATCAAAGTCAACGAAATTGAGGCTATTGTACGTCCTCAGGGAAAGACGTTTCCGCTGAAGGTCAATCAAGGCTGTCCAGGAGGTGTATTCAGAAGTGTAGACTCGGCTGTGGGTGACGCCCGGTGCCGTGATGTTGGCTAACTGATCGCGGAAGCGGTTGTCCATGGTAATCCCGCGCGGACGATCGAAATTGTTCATGATCCGTGACAGTGTGGCAAAGGCTACGGACGGGTCATTCGCTTTTTCAGCGAATTGGGAGTAAAAGACCGCACGGACAAATCGACCCACCGAAGTGTTCGACGACGGCAGCGGCGCCGTTGCGATACCGGAGTCGGGCTGGACGAACGTGACGCCACCGAGCTCCAATTTTGATCGATCAATGTTGCTCAGATGCGTGTAATTGTTCAAATTGGTCATATGCCACGAGAATTCGGGCCCGTTAGTCATGACGCCCAAGGGGTTGTCGATGACGTTTTGTTCTCCATCGGAAAACTCGATGACTATGGATTTCCCGGTCGCGTCGTGAAGCGTGTAATGGAAGGGGCTTTTCAGAACCCCTGCCGGCAATAGAGAGGTAACCATGACGGGCTGCTTCTCCAGCGCTTTCTTGACTTCGGCAACGGTGCCAAACTGCGATAGCGTCCAGGCGCCCAGGTCTATCGCGGCGAGAACGGCATGAGTCTTGTCAACCGTGGCACTGGGTCCTTCAGTACTGGCAAAAGCAAGCAGGCTGAACGTCAAGCCTTGGTCGTTTACGCCTTCGGCGACCTTGACGTCTTTCGAGACCGGATCCGGAATCGTGACCGCCAGGAAAGCATGACGCCCGGTAAAATTGAGCACGTGCCGTTTATCGGCCGCGGATCCAAAGCTTGTCCCCTTCGGAAAGTAGGAGACCTCATAGGCCAGTTCCATCGGTAGCTCCATTGTGCGGCCCGCATAGAACTTTTTATTGGCATCGCTGTAGAGCAGAGAAGTGCAGGCCAAAGCCGCTGGAGCGAAACCCGCACAAGCAATGACGACGGAAAGGGCGACAGCCCGAAAGCGGAAAAGGCTAAGCATGTTTTTGAACACTCCGAAGCAGAAATGTTGGTCCATTGAGTCATTGCTATTGTAGGCGCATGGTGCGTTGATTTTCAATCCGACCCGTTTTTGAAGCGGCTGGCAAGCCTTTCTCGACCGGGTTGCATCGGCAAGCGTCAAGGAACGCTTTAGGCGCACGTGTTCGTGCGCGTATTTTAACCTCGAAGCCAGTGTTACGACCCAAAAATGGCGACGAGATGTGCGCTTATCCAACAGTTGCATAAGGCATCGCCCGAGATTGGCGAATACCGGCCACCCGCATCGCCAGCACGACGTTCACCGCCAAGGGCGTAACAGCGCGTTTAACGAAGACATCCATATCCTGAGGAGCTGCATCGAGTTTCCGAGTTGCTCACGGGCTGAGGTACCAGACATTCCGAGCCGATGGGTATTTAAACGCTGATTGAACAACATTTGCTCAATTCGGCAGATGTCAGACACGTCGAATCTGGCCAACGGACCGTTCTGATATTCGCGAGGGTTGACGGGACTGACCAATCCGGACTCGACAACGCCGCGGCTGCGCCTTTTCCGGTGAAACGCGCCCGTGCAGAGTTGTTCAGAGGTTCCTTAGTGTCAAATCCAGCGAAATCCGGTTCTGCCGAGTCCGTGGCATGCCGAAACATCTCAATAGCCTGCAGACAGGCTAAGCGGAGGCCGTCAGAACAATCGAAAAACGCCCCGGATGCTTGTAGGAAATTTCCTGCGAGGAGGGTGTTCGGCCCCCTGAGTCTTTCGCCGCTAATCAGGTGATTCACGGCTATCACCACCAGCCATCTCGTGCATCTCCTTGCGTATACGAACGAAGCGCGCGAAACGCGGCAAGCCGGTGGAGGTGTACCCATTGTAGCGATAGGTGACCCAACTGCCGACGGGCGGTGGCGATGCTCTTTCCCTGTCAGTCAAACCGCTGCCCAGTCGGAAGCGCCTACCATCTTCGCGTTCTACCACCAGGGCGCCCACCTGGCCGGTGTACTTTCCCTTGCCTTCGGTGTAGCCCACTACCCGCGCCTCG
>DATGCS010000148.1:0-12047 GCA_035311685.1 Wenzhouxiangellaceae bacterium | reverse complement strand
ATGGCCGACGCCCTTCTCGAGGAAGGCATCTACGTGATCGGCTTCTTCTACCCGGTGGTACCCAAGGGCGAGGCGCGCATCCGGCTGCAGATCTCGGCCGCGCACGAGCGCGAGCAACTCGAGCGCGCGGTTGATGCATTCACCCGCATCGGAAGGAAGCTCGGCGTGATCGACTGACGGCATTCGGCCCGGCCGTATAATCGGTTGGGGGAATCGTGAGGTCGCAATAATGGAAGGCGGAATCAACTTTGCGCAATGGGTTGTTGTGCTGACGACTACCATCATCGTGCTCGCCGCCGTGGTGTTCCACTACGAGGCGCTGAGCACTCTGAACCGTTGGGCCTGTCGCCGCATGCACCGCTCGGCGCCGGGTCACAAGCCGCATTACACGCTGCTGATCATCATGTTCGGCCTGTTGATCGCACATGTGTTCGAGATCTGGCTCTTCGCCGTCGGCCACTGGTTCCTGGCCGAAAATGCCTCCGGCGCGTACGGTCGCGTGGTCGGCTACGATGAGTTTCTTTTCCTCGATTACGTCTACTTTTCGGTCACCAACTACACCACGGTCGGCTGGGGCGACCTGCATGCGTCGGGCCCTCTGCGTTTCCTCGCCGGTACCGAGTCGCTGGCCGGACTGATGATGATCACCTGGTCGGCTTCTTTCACCTACCTCATCATGTCGCGCACCTGGCGCGGCATTGAAGATCTGGAAGACTAGTACGGCGCAAGCGGGATTGATTTGTCGCATGCGCGGTCAAAGCGTATCGACGTTGTCGCGAATCCAGTTTGCCCGTTTTGTAATCGCCGCCTTTTCGGCCGGCTCGAGCCGCTCGACATTACGATAAATCATGCGCATGCGCGGGTTGTCGCCCAGCACTTTCTCATTGCGCATCAGGAAATTCCAGTAAAGCGAATTGAAAGGGCAGGCATTTTCGCCGGTTCGCTCCGCAACCGCGTAACGACAGTTGGCACAGTGATCACCCATGCGCTGGATGTACTTGCCGCTGGCCGCATACGGCTTTGACGCGAGTAGGCCGCCGTCGCCGAACATGACCATGCCGAGCGTATTCGGCAGCTCAACCCATTCGTACGCGTCGGCGTAAACCGCCAGATACCACTCGCAGATCTCGCGTGGACGCACGCCCAGCAGCAGCGCGAAGTTGCCGGTCACCATCAGTCGCTGGATATGGTGGGCATAGGCATTCTCGCGCGTGTTCTCGATGGCTCGCTGCAGACAGCGCATCCGGGTTTCACCGCTCCAGTACCACTGGGGCAGTGCCTGATCCCCGCCAAGATAGTTCTCGTCGGCATAGTCCGGCATCTTCAGCCAGTAGATCCCGCGGATGAACTCGCGCCAGCCGATGATCTGCCGGATGTAACCTTCGGCTGCGTTCAGCGGTACTTCACCGTCTCGCCAGGCCCGCTCCACGGCCTGGCAGACCTCCAGCGGGTCGAGCAAGCCGATGTTGAGGTAGGCCGACAGCCGACTGTGGAACAGATAGTCCTGGTCATCGGGCAAGGCATCCTGATAGTCGCCGAACCACGGCAGCCCGGTCCTGACGAAGTGCGCCAGAGCTCGCCTGGCCTGGGCGCGCGTCACGCCAAAGTCGAAACCATCGAGTTCGCCGAAGCCGTCAATGTGCGATGTCACCAGGTCGAACACCTCGCGCGTGATTTCGTCGGGAGAAAAGCTCATCGGACTGGCGCTTTCCGGACAGCCCTTCCATTTTTTCCGGTTGTCGGCGTCGAAATTCCACTGGCCGCCTTCGGGTTCGCCATGGCCTTCCATCAGCAGCCCGGTCCGCTTCCGCATCAGCCGATAGAAATACTCCATCCGAAGCGTCTTACGGCCGGCGGCCCATTCGGCGAATTCTTCCGGGGTCGAGACGAAGCGGTCGTCCTCCAGAATCTCCACCGGGATACCCAGCGCTTTTTCCATTCTGGCGAACTCGTCGAAAACGCGCCACTCGCCCGGTCTCGTCACGACAATACGGTCGATCTGGTGACGCTCGCAGTGATCTGCCACGGCATCGCTGAAAGACCGGATGGGGGCGTCGGGATCGAAACGCTGGTAATAAACGCTGTGGCCGGACATTTGCAGTTCGCCGGCGAAGTGGCGCATTGCCGAAAAGACCAAAACGATCTTCTTGAGGTGATGCGGCACATACTGAACCTCGTCGGCGAGTTCCGCCATCAACACGTGATCCTTGCCGCGGTCGACCGTTCTGAACGAGGCAAGATCGGGGCTCAACTGATCGCCAGTAATAATCGTAAGCATTGTCATTTGCATCACGCGCGCTTTCGGAACGTGACGACAGAATATCTGATCGGGTTCGACCCGAAATGAAGCCTGTTTTTGATACCGGTCAACTCTTCTGTTCATTCCGTTGGTTAGCATGTTCTAAAACAATGTCGGCCTGTAAAGGAGCCACCCAAGATGAAAAGCGTAATCTCCCGTAATCTGCTCGCCGCTACCGTAATTTCGGTTGCCGCAGCCATGCCCGCAGTCGCGCAGGAACAAGGCGACTGGCAACTCCGGTTCGGCCTCGGCTACATCGCCACCGACACCGGCAATGACGATCTCGTCTTCGAAGGCACCACGCTGGACACATTCAATATCGACGTCAATGACCAGCTTGGCGTGGTTTTCGACCTGACCTATTTCATGTCGCCGAACTGGGCCGTTGAACTGCTGGCCTCCACCCCTTACGAGCATGAAATCGATGGCGCGGGCGCGCTGGCCGGATTGGGCAAGATCGGTGATACGAAGCACCTGCCGCCAACGCTCAGCCTGCAGTATCACTTCGCCCCGAACCAGAAATTCCGTCCGTACGTCGGCGCAGGTCTGAACTACACCCTGTTTTTCGACGATTCTACAAACGCCGGACTGCACGAAGGCGTAGTTGCGACCGCCAACGGCGCTCTGGGAACCAACTTCAGCGGCGGAGATACAAACCTGAGCATCGACGACTCGTTTGGCGCTGCATTGCAGGCCGGCCTCGACGTCGATCTCTCGGAAACATGGTTCTTGAACTTCAACGTTCGCTACATCATGATCGATGTCGATGCAACGCTGAGAACCAGCACGTTCGACCCCGCCGGGGCAGAGACCGTGTTCACCAGCACGCTTGACACTGATATCGATCCGTTCGTAGTCAGCACACAACTCGGATTCAGGTTCTAACCTTCGGACGGCTCACTGCAAGAACTCTCCAACAGTATTCGCCGGGGCGCTCGCCCCGGCTATTTTTTTGCCTGGTTCACCTTCGGTTCTGCTTCGGCAACGCCAGGACCCGCAGCCGGGCCGCTCTGCCCGCGCGCATCGTTTCGATGTAATTGCAATCAGGATTTCCGATGCAACCGGCCGCGAACGTCTCATCGGCGCGACCTGACAGCGTCTCGTGACGGCCGGATGGTAAACGAGGCGTTTTCGGAGCACTACTGTCCATCGCCCCCGGTGGCATCTGGCGTTATCATGCTCAGTCATGGGCCCATCCACCAACTACTACATCCACCGTGAAAGGTTTCCGCTTTACCGCGGATCGAGCCTGCCGGCCGTCCAACTCGCCTGGGAGAGCTGGGGCACGCTGAACGACGACAAGTCGAATGCAGTCCTGCTGTTCACGGGCCTCTCGCCGGGGGCGCACGCCGCCTCTTCGGTACCCGACCCCGAACCCGGCTGGTGGGAATCCATGATCGGGTCCGGCAGGCCTATCGACACCGATCAGCACTTCGTACTGTGCGTCAATTCGCTGGGCTCCTGCAAAGGTTCGACCGGCCCGGCCAGCATCAACCCGGCCACCGGCCAGCCCTGGCGGCTGAAATTTCCGGAGCTGACGATAGACGACATTGCCCGCGCGACTCAGCTTGTCGTCGAGCACCTTGGGATCAAACACCTGCATGCCGTCGTCGGCCCGTCCATGGGTGGACTGACCGCACTGGCCTGGATCAAGCATTTCCCGAATTCCACCGATCGCCTGGCGCTGATCTCGACCGCCTGCTCGGCCATGCCGTTCGCCATCGCAATCCGCTCGCTCCAGCGCGAAGCCATCGTCACCGACAGAAATTTCCGCGACGGCACGTACACCGAGGACGACTGGCCCGAAGTCGGCATGCGAATCGCGCGCAAGCTGGGCATGATCTCCTACCGTTCCGCATCAGAATGGCAGGAACGTTTCGGCAGAAAGCACCAGGACTATTTTCCGGCCACCTTGTTCGGGATGCGATTCGAAGTCGAATCCTATCTAGAAACGCACGCGCGAAAATTCGTCGGGCAATTCGATCCGTGCTGCTACCTCTACCTGTCGCGCGCAATGGATGTCTTCGACGCTTGTGATTCGGATGCCGGTCTGCGTGCCCTGTTCCGCCGAAGTTTCTCCGGGAACGCGCTCGTCATGGGCGTCGAATCCGACATCCTGTTCCCCCTGTGGCAGCAGCAGGAACTGGCCGCGTCGCTCGAAGCCGTCGAAGCCGATGTGACCTACAAGGCGCTGCCCTCGAGCCAGGGACATGATGCATTTCTGGTAGACTCGGAACGCTTCGGTCCGCCGATTGCCGAATGGCTGAAATGACCCGACAGAGGCTGACATGACCCTGGAATTCGAAGGCAAGCAGGAGTTGATAAGGCGCATCGACGCCGTGGTCGATGGTGATTGCGCCACGAAGACCACCCAGTGTGTCAGGGACGTGCTGTGCGCGATGATGGACGAGCGCAAGCTGGACCTGCCCGAATGCGTCTACGAATGTCCCGGCGACCATTACGCCAGACGGCTGATCCACAAGGACGAAGCCCGCGGCTATACCATCATGGCCATGACCTGGGGTCCCGGCCAGGGCACGCCGGTGCACGACCACTCCGGCATGTGGTGCGTGGAGGCCGTCTGGAACGGCCAGATCGAGGTCACCCAGTACGAATTGACCGAGGTCCAGGGCGACCGCTACAAGCTGGAATCCAGGACCACGATGCGCGCCGGAATCGGCAGCGCCGGCAGCCTGATTCCGCCGCACGAGCACCACACCATTCGCAATCCGCGAGCCAACGAATCCGCGGTCACGATTCACATCTACAGCGGCGAAATGAATTACTGCGCAGTATTTCGCCCGATTGCCGACGACTGGCACATCCGCGAGCGCTGCGAACTGCAGCTCGACGCCGCCTGAGTCTCAAACCCGAGCTTTACAGAAGCTCGGGGAAAGGCGAAAATGCCCGAGTTGTTTTACCCACTCCTGCCGGGGTGGCGGAACTGGTAGACGCGCCGGACTCAAAATCCGGTTCTGGAAACAGAGTGCGGGTTCGATTCCCGCCCCCGGCACCATCACCCTGTCAGAATTCTCTGGCGACTCTGAAACCGATTCGCGCGTCCGTTGTAGACTCCAGACTCGAAACTCGGAAAGCCGACCGGCTCATCGATGGTGCGCTATTCCAGGAAGCTCCGCGAATGACCCGTCTGCCACAACCCGGGTTTACCCAGGCGCTTCCATCGCTGGGGGCGCGAACATAACTGTCGTGCCAGCAATCCTGGACCCATTCCATTACATTCCCCCCCATATCGAACAGATCGAAGGGATTGGTCGCGAATGAGCCGACGGGTGCCGGACCCCAGAAACCATCGTCGTAGTCTTCAAACGCGACAGTCCAGCGGCGCTGATCAACAAATTGGTCACCATCTCCGGTCACATTCTCGACAACTTCATCGGGCGTGCCGCTCCCCCACCAGAAGCGCGACTGCGAAGCTGCACGAAGTGCGTATTCGAATTCGGCTTCGGTCGGCAGACGATACGGACGATCGGTGGCCTCCGCCAACCAGTCCGCATAGGCAATGGCGTCATTCCACGAAACATGAACTACCGGCAGCGTGTCGTCAGCGCGGTCACCGCGATAGTCGTCGTTCCAGTCTACGCGTCGACGGTCCGCGACACGCCCGGATCCTGACATATAGATACGGGACCTACCGCTTTTTTCAGCGTCGGTCTGGTAGCCGGTCGCCTCGATGAACTGACGGAATTGCCCCACTGTTACTTCAGTACGTGACAGTGCAAAACCTCGATCGAACGTCACGCGAAAGCGAGGTCCCTCATTGCTTTCGCGATCATCCTCATTTTCAGGAGAGCCCATCATGAAACTGCCCGACGGGATCACCACCATGACCGGACCGTATACGTCTCCGCTATCCAGGCCGTCCTGGAACAACTGGCCCGGTTCGAATCCGCTGTAGCGAACGGCGTCGTCCAGCGAACTGCGCAGCTGGTCGATCTGAACCTGGGCGACGCCCATTCCGATCAACTGGTTGACGAGATTCTCGGCATTGTCGAAGGCACCCTGGTCGATCGCCTCTCGCGTTTCATTGATCAGCGCGCGCTTGTGATCTTCGCGCGCCGAAGCGATGTCTTCGAGCCGCCGAGATAGTACCTGCTCTTCAAACTCCATGTCTTCGGCACGAACGAGCAGCGCTTCGGCAGTCTCGAAGTCACTCTCCTCCAGCATTTCGTCAATTCGCGCCAGCAGTTGCTCCCGCACGGTTTCAAGGCCGGTCGCAGCGGCTTGGTTGTCGGGATCGATCGCAGCCACCTGTTGATAGAGCGACCAGGCCGAGGCTTCGGCCGGCGTTAACAGATTGCCGGACTCCAGAGCCTGATCGGCCTGACCCAGCAAGCGCTGCACTTCGGCGATCCGGTCACGTTCAGCGACCACTTCACCGATAATATCTCTCTCGCTATCGAATGCTGCAATCACATTCGCGAAGCGGGTAGCCAGTTCCAGATTGCCGGCGGCCAAGGCCTGGCGTGCCTCGGCTTCGGCTTCGTCGAAGAGCGTGGCAAACGCCTGTTCGACTTCGGGATTATCAGGCGTGAACGCGCGACGTGCCATGAGGTTCTGCAAGCGATCGTCCATCGCCGGGTCCGGCAGCGAAACATCCGGCTGCTCGGAAACCGGCGCGACCGGCATGTCTATCTGCGGAATGTCCATGGAGAACTCCGAAGAGCCGTCTCCGATAACGTCTCCCAAACGCCGGACTCCACGCTGATCAGGTGCCTCTTCCTCACTTTGCGTTACGCCCCCTTCTGCAGGAACCTGTTCCTGCGCCGACGTGTTTATCGACGAGAAGCAGAGCGCCAACCCGGTTGCAATGCATAATAGCCAGAGCTTCATAGATGAAAAACCTTGGTAGAAACGGAAAAATCGGACGTGCCGCTGCTTGTCGTTATACCGGCTTGTCTCTCCCTTGGGCCAAACATAACTGATCGAACCTTTAACGACAAGACCGCGCTACGGTATCGCGAAACAAAGCATTAGCAGCGCGACGTCGCGACGCCAAAAACACACACTGGAACAAAATGCCTATCTCAGAAACCCATCTCTTGAGCGAACCGCATCACATTTCCGCGCACGGCGGCAGAATCATCAGTGCCGATGCCATAGGCGTGGACACCGAATTCGTTCGCGAGCGCACTTATTTCCCCCGTCCCGGCCTTCTGCAGTTCAGCGATGGAGAGCAGGCATGGCTGGTCGACCCTGTAGCGCTGAAGGACGCAGCGGAGCTGAAAGAGCTGATCGCGGCAATCATGAACAATAAGACCGCTGACAAGATTCTTCACAGCACCGGTGAGGATCTCGAGGTAATCGATATGGTGGGTGGCGCCGAACCCGCACCGCTGTTTGATACCCAGCGTGCCGCGGCGCTGCTGGGGTGGCCGCTGCAGATTCGCTACGAACTCCTGGCCAAGGATCTGCTCGACGTCGATTTTCCAGGCGGTCTCGGGCGCAACGACTGGTGTCGAAGGCCCCTACCACCGGCCTGGATCGAATACGCAGCCAATGACGTGATCGCGCTGCCCGGGATGCGCGAGAGACTGGGTGAGAAACTGGAACAGGCCGGAAGGACGGCGTGGATGCTCGAGGACTGCCGTCGCATATTGAAACGTCAGGCCCAGGCCGGCGATCCCGTGCTGCGCATAAAGGGCGCGGGCAGGCTTTCCGATGAAGCGCTGGACCGATTGGCCACGCTTGCGCGTTGGCGCGAACAGCAGGCCCGCAACCGCGACATTCCGCGAGGCTTCGTCGTTTCCGATCCCGCCCTGCTGGCGTTGGCCCGAAAGGATCAGGTTCGAGAACAGGATTTCGAGCAGCTGGGCGATGCACGGCAACGCATCGGCAAGCGCGATCGGGCGACTATCATTGCTCTGCTGCAGGCCGGACCTGCCAACTACCGGCGACCACCGGAGCTGAATTCACTGACCGCCGAGGAACAAGCTCGGATCAAGGAATTGCAGGCGCGCGTTCGAAGCGTTGCCGAGGAACTTGACGTGGAGCCAGCGCTGATCGCCAGCCGACGCGATCTTACACGAAAGGTTCAGGGCGTCGACTGCGAGTGGCTGGATGGCTGGCGTGGCGACCTGTTGCCGGATATTCAGCGCGCTTGACGCTGGCGCCAGCACGTTCGCAGATCATAACGGAGCCGGGCCTTACCTATTTTGCTACCATTCATGCTTGGTTCGATCAGGGCCCCGGTAGCTCAGAGGATAGAGCAGCCGCCTCCTAAGCGGCAGGTCGCAGGTTCGACTCCTGCCCGGGGCGCCACCGCCTGTGGGACTGATTCCAGCACGGATCAATCACAACATGAAGATGTTGCCAATGGTCTTGCTGGTTGGCGTCGCGGGAATCCGGTTCCTGTGCGTCCTGAAACCGCACCCCAAAAACCGACTCAAGAGGAAACACCAATGGGAATTCTCGATGGCAAACGCGCACTGATCGTCGGGGTGGCCAGCCCGCGTTCGATTGCATGGGGTATCGCCGAATCCATGCACCGCGAAGGCGCAGAACTCGCCTTCACATACCAGAACGACAAGCTCAAATCACGCGTCGAAAAGATTGCCGAGCAAACCGGGTCGGAACTGGTGATGCCGCTGGACGTCGCCGACGACGATCAGATCGCTTCGGTTTTCCAGCAGTTGGAATCGAAATGGGGACATCTTGACATCATAGTGCATGCGGTCGGCTACGCCCCACGCGACCAGATCGAGGGTGAATTCGCCGACGTGGTCACACGTGAAGGCTTTCGTATCGCCCACGACATTTCCAGCTATAGTTTCACCGCCCTGGCCAAAGCAGGCAAACCTCTGATGCAGGGCCGAAACGGCGCCTTGCTGACATTGAGCTACCTCGGCGCAGCAAGAGCCATGCCCAGCTACAACGTAATGGGCCTGGCCAAAGCATCGCTGGAAGCATCCGTCCGCTACCTCGCGCACAGCCTGGGGCCCGACAGTATCCGGGTCAACGGCATTTCCGCCGGCCCGATAAAAACACTGGCAGCATCAGGCGTATCCAAACTTCGCGCAATGCTCAGTCACGTCGAAGCCACTTCGCCGCTCAGGCGCAATGTCTCGACCGAAGACGTCGGCAACGCAGCGGCTTTCCTTTGCTCCGACATGGCCGCAGGAATCACCGGTGAAATCACCTACGTCGATTGCGGGTATAACATCGTCGGGATGGCGGGGCTGGAATCCTGATGCAACCCTCTGGAAAACTACTGCGCGCCTGACGGCGTCCGGCAGTGGTCAGTGGTCAGTGGTCAGCAATCAGAAAACCCGGCCGACTACCGACCACCGCCCACCGACCGCCGACTTCCGTCCTTCAGAGCCGCTGCTCGATCACGCTGATTTCCGTGTTCTCTCGCAGCCATTGCAGCAGCCCTTCGAATTCCAGCGATGAGCGCGTGAACCGGATTTGTTGAAGAGCACTCTGGCGCTGAGCGTCATCGGCCTGGTCCGGATCGCCCGGGGAGACCTGCTCCAGGCGCACCAGCAACCAGTTGTTGGCGTTGGGGATTACTTCGAGCAACACTTCGCTGTCCGCCGGACGCGGCAGGCTGAACAGCGTGTCCAGAACCTGGCTGCCCAATTCGAAGCTGCGCCGAGTCGCTTGCTGCTGCTCCAGTTCCAATTCCTCAGCCTCGGCGAGCTGCTCCAGCGTCTCGTCACCGCTCTGAACGCGTTCAACCAGATCGACCGCGTAAGCACGCGCGGCTTCATGTGCCGCATCGCGGACGAGCCGACTGCGGATTTCGTCGGCCACGTCGTCCAGCGGGCGAGGCTCCGACGGCTGATGTTCGGTCACTCGCACAACTAATGCATGATTGGGGTCGATCTCGATCGGTTCGGAGGCCTGGCGCTCGACCAAAACGAGGTCGGAAAACACGGCTTCAAGCACGCGCGGATTGTTCATCAGGCCTTCAGCGCTGAAGCGCGAAAAAAAGTCGGTCTGTTGCAACTCGAGCCCGAGGTCTTCGGCTACGGCATCCAGACCGGTCGGGTCTGCGTAGACGAGGTCGATCAGGCGCTCGCTCAGTTCTATGTAGAGATCGTCGGCGCGCTCCTCGCGAACTTCTTCCAGAATCTGGCTTCGAGCCTCGGCAAAGGTCTGGCCGCGGGGCGCGTCGATCTCGTCAAGGCGGATCAGATGCCAGCCGAATTCCGTTTCCACGGGACCGGCGACTTCGCCGGGCTGCAAGTCGTACAGTGCGGTCTCGAAAGCCGGCATCATGACATCGGGCTCGATCCAGCCCAGATCGCCGCCCTGGCGGGCCGAACCGGGATCGTCGGAATATTCCGTGGCCAGTTCCGCAAAATCGTCGCCGCTCTCCAAGCGTTCCAGAAGCGATTGTGCCAACCCTCTTGCCTCCTCCTCGGCGCGCTCGTCTCCTGCTGCAATCAAAATGTGGGAGGCACGACGGCGCTCCGGCGTCATGAAGCGTGCCTGCGTGGCCTCGTAGCGCTGCCGCAGTACATCTTCCTCGACTTCAACGGTCTGGGCCATGTCGCGAGTATCGAGTTCGATGTATTCGACGCGGACCCGCTCCGGGCGCATGAACTGGCCCTGATTCTCGTTGTAGAAATCCTCGATTTCATTTTCGGTAACCGAAATTTCGTCACGAAAGGACTGGCTTGGGATCGTGGCATAGGAGATCTGCCGCGCCTCCATCTGCACACGCAGCCAGCGATCGACGTCCGCGTCGGTAACTATCACGGAGCTGGTGACAGCGGCAGGCAGCTCCTGGATCAACAGGTCGGTGGCCAATTCCCGTTCGAATGCCGACGGCGTCTGACCGCTGGCGGCCATACGCTGGCGATAAATTTCCGGATCGAACCGACCATCAACCTGAAACGCCGGAACGTTGCGAATGACTTCCGCGATGGTGTTGGCGCTGATCGCCATGCCCATGGACTGAGCATGCTGAACCAGCAATCTGCGGTCGATCATGCCTTCCAGGAATTCCCGGCGAGCTTCCGGCCTGTTGGCCTGAAGTTCATCGTATGCGTCTCCTTGTTGCTGGCGGAGTTGCGCCCGGTAACGGGAGAACTCGGTCTGAAATTCCGAAACACTGATCTCGGAATCCCCGACCTGGGCAACCGCATCCTGGGGCACGCTTTGGATATAGCTGTCGAGACCGAAGAACACGAACGGAATGGCCAGCAATCCGAGAATGAAGATCGCAACGATACCGGTTACCCGATCACGAATGGCTTGCAACATAAAATTCGCTTCCTGCGCAGGCAGATTGTAAAACGCGCCGCTGGATTTCGATTGAACCCTTTACCAGCCGACGCTCAGATTTTCGTGGCCATGCCCCGGCACGGCCCGCGAGCACGCTAACAGTTTACATATTTCAATCAAGCGGAACGCAACGGGGGGTCGGATTCGGGCCCCCCGACCGGGCGAACCGATCGACTTCTTCACCAACCGGCAATCAGGCCGTTGACCGGGCCGATGCCGCAACCCGATGCTCGGGTCAGCGAAGCCTCGCCGTTTGCGCTCGTATCACGCAAACCCAAAAAAATGAATACCTCAGGCATTTCGTTGCCCGATCAACAAAAAAATCGGGGCGCCACTTGAGGCGCCCCGATTAGGCTATTGGCGGAGTGGACGGGACTCGAACCCGCGACCCCCGGCGTGACAGGCCGGTATTCTAACCAACTGAACTACCACTCCTGATACTTCTGGTGGGTGCTGACGGGCTCGAACCGCCGACCCTCGCCTTGTAAGGGCGATG
>DATGCS010000147.1:0-4861 GCA_035311685.1 Wenzhouxiangellaceae bacterium | reverse complement strand
AGTGATTTTGCCATTGACTGTCGTGACATGGCCGGCAACCGTGGTATTCGCGCCGATGGTGACCGAACCGTTGACGCTTTCCACGTCGCCGTCAACACTACTGTCGCTTCCGATCTGCACCGAGCCGTTGACCGTGCCCAGTCCGCGGTCGACCTTGGTGCCGCTGGCGACGTCGATATCGCTGTTGATGCCGAAACAGCCGCCGAGCAGCAGCACGGTGAAGAACAAAGTGATTCGACGTTTCATGGGTCAGATTCCGTTGCGCTATAACCAGGCTTTCATCATACGCCGCGCTCAAGCCGGCGCGAAAGGCCCGAAAGTCATGCGCTTCGGCCCACGCCGCTCACGCGGCGCCGGGCGCAGTCTTCCCCGACCGTAGCCAGTCGGTGACGCTCAGCGGTGCCGAATCAGCGATCTCATCCAGCCCGGCGAAGTCGAACAGGTTCGTGTCGCATAGCTGAGACGGCGCGACGTTCGTCAGCGCCTTGAATATGGTCTCGGTGCGGCCGGGCTGCCGCTTGTCCCACTCGGCCAGCATCTCCTTGATCACCTGGCGCTGCAGGTTGGGCTGCGACCCGCACAGGTTGCAGGGAATGATCGGATAGTCCCGGGTGGCCGCGAGTTTTTCGAGGTCCGATTCGCGGCAGTACGCCAGCGGCCGGATCACGACGTTGTCGCCGTCGTCGCTCTTGAGCTTCGGCGGCATCGCCTTCAACGATCCGCCGTGGAGCAGGTTGAGGAAGAAGGTCTCGACGATATCGTCCAGGTGGTGGCCGAGGGCGATCTTCGTATATCCATTCTCCTTCGCGTAGTTGTACAGGTTCCCCCTGCGCAGCCGAGAACACAGCCCGCAGGTGGTCTTGCCTTCCGGAATCACGCGCTTGACCACCGAATAGGTATCGCGCTCGATGACGTGGTATTTCACGCCGATCGATTCGAGGTATTCCGGCAGCACGTGCTCCGGGAACCCCGGCTGCTTCTGGTCCAGGCTGACCGCGAACAGTTCGAAGTCCACTGGCGCACGCCGCTGCAGGCTCAGCAGCAGATCCAGCATCGCGTAGCTGTCCTTGCCGCCGGACAGGCAGACCATCACCCGGTCGCCGTCGCCAATCATCCCGTAATCGACGATCGCCTTGCCGACATTCTTGCGCAGCCGCTTGAAGCGCTTGTCGGCGTTGTATTTATTTTTTTTCCGGGCGGGCTCGGCCATGGCCTGTTTCCAGCTTAAAAAAGAATGATAACGGCTAGCCGCCATGAACTCGAACGGGCTGGTGTGTGACACAGGTTTGCTTTTCCTGGCAGTCTTGCTAGACTGGCGAATCCACCGGGTATTGCGGCCTGCACCGGTGGAAATCTGGAGACGCGGGATGAATGAATCCCCAACTGAAATTGTTGAAATCATAGGAGATTTGCGCAGCCAGCATCGCGATCTGGACGATGCCATCGCGCGGCTGGCCGAATCGCCGACGATGAACCAGCTGCAGCTCACCCGGCTGAAAAAGCGCAAGCTTCGGTTGAAGGACCAGATTGCCTGGTGGGAATCGAAGCTTATTCCTGATCTGGACGCCTGATCCAAGTCCGGTCAAGAGCCGCCCCGGCGGGGTAAAAACCACATTGACTGCGGGGTTTTACGGCCCCATACTGTACCGTATGGAAGCGATCAGAAGCCTTAACAATCACGAAGTGCGGCGGCGCCAGATCTGGACCGATGACGGCGTTCGCCTGGATGTCCGGTATCTTGGTCACGAGCGCGCGCCTTGTGTTCTGCTGGCCCATGGTTTCGGTCAGACCCAGTTCGCCTGGGCGGAAACCGCTCGTCACCTCGCCGCAAGTGGCTGGCAGGCGGTCACTTACGATGCCCGCGGTCACGGAAATTCAGACCGGGCGCCCAGCAATCGGTATCTCTTTGAGCAATTCGTCGAGGATTTCCGCCGCGTATGCTCGTCGCTGCCGCATCCGCCGCTACTGATCGGCGCGTCCATGGGCGGCCTGACGGCCCTGCTCGCCCATTCGGAGAAACCCATTGCCGAACTTCGTGCGCTGGTGCTGATCGACATTGCCCCAAGATGGGACGAGCGTGGTGTCGAGGCCATGATTTCGTTCATGCGCCAGCACCCCAAAGGCTTCGCTACACTGGACGAGGCCCGTGAGTCGGTTCGAACCTTCTTGCCGCACCGTCGCTCGGCGGCGACCACCGAAGGGCTCAAGCGAAACCTGCGCCAGGGTTCGGACGGCCGCTGGTACTGGCACTGGGATCCCGCCATGCTGGCGCTGGCAGAGCGCAGCAAGAATCTGCAGAGCCGGTTGAAGTCGGCCGCGCGCAAGCTGAAGAAGCCCACCCTGCTGATCTCCGGTGGCAAGAGCGAACTGATTTCGGACGAACACGTCGAGGAGTTCCTCAAGCTCGCGCCGCATGCCGAGCACGTTTCCGTCGCCGATTCCGGTCATATGATTGCCGGCGACGCCAACGACAGGTTCTTGCACGCCGCCGTGCCATTCTTGAAAAAGTATTCGGCCGAAGGAGGCACTAAATGATGATTCTGCTTTTTATATTCGCATTGGTCGCGGTTTCCGTGGCTTGCAGTTTTCTCAAGACCTCGCTGCAGATCTGGACCGGCGCAATCGCCGCTACGCTTCTGGTGTTCACCCTGGCCGGAGAGCCCGGCTGGATTTCGCTGACCGTGGGGTGGCTTGTGTTCGCCGCCATTGCAGTCCCGCTGAACTACCTGCCTTGGCGCCGCGCCTTCATCAGCGCGCCGGTGATGAAGGCGTTCCAGGGCATGACGCCGGAAATCTCGGACACCGAGCAGGTCGCGCTGGATGCCGGCACGGTAGGTTTCGAAGGGGAATTGTTCACCGGCAAGCCGAACTGGAAGAAGCTGCTCAGCCGACCGCTGCCGGAGTTGAGCGTCGAGGAGCAGGCCTTCATCGACGGCCCTTGCGAAGCGTTGTGCAACATGATCGACGAGTGGGAATTCACCCACTACCGGGTCGGACTCTCCGACGAGGCCTGGGAACACCTGAAAAAGAGCAAGTTCTTCGGCATGATTATTCCGAAGGAGTACGGCGGACTGGGCTTTTCCGCCACCGCGCATCGGGCCGTCCTCGAAAAAGTCGGGGGTATGAGCTCCACCGTAGGCTCCGTGGTGGCGGTGCCCAACTCGCTGGGCCCGGCCGAACTGCTGCTGCACTATGGCACCGACAAGCAGAAGAATCACTATCTCCCCAAGCTTGCCTCGGGTGAGGAAATCCCCTGTTTCGGTCTGACATCGACGACCGCGGGCTCGGACGCCACCTCGATTTCGGATTACGGCGTGATCTGCAAGGGTGAATGGGAAGGCAAGCAAGTGCTGGGCATGCGCCTGACCTTCGACAAGCGCTACATCACGCTGGCTCCGGTCGCCACGGTCGTTGGTCTGGCGTTTCGGCTTTACGATCCCGACGGCCTGATCGGCGACACCGAAGACATCGGCATCTCGCTTGCGCTGCTGCCGCGTGATGTCTCGGGCATGGAGATCGGCCGACGCCATTTTCCGCTCAACAACCCGTTTCCGAACGGTCCGATTCGCGGCAAGGATGTATTCGTGCCGCTGGAATTCCTGCTGGGCGGCACCGAGTATGCCGGTCAGGGCTGGCGCATGCTGGTCGAATCCCTTTCCGTGGGCCGCGCCATCTCGCTGCCATCGTCGACGTCGGGCGGCGCCAAGCTGGCCTGCCTGGCGACCGGGGCATATGCCCGAATCCGCAAACAGTTCGGGTTGCCCATCGGCCGGTTCGAGGGCGTCGAGGAAGCACTTGCGCGTATCGCGGCCAATACGTATTCCACCAGCGCCCTGTCCCGTCAGACCGCCGCGGCGGTGGACGCCGGCGAAAAGCCGTCGGTGCCGGGTGCATTGGCCAAGTACCACTGCACGGAGCTCAGCCGCGAGGTGCTCAAGGACGCCATGGATATCCACGGCGGCAAGGGCATCATTCTGGGCCCGCGAAATTATCTCGGGCGCGGCTGGCAAGGCGCGCCGATCTGGATCACGGTTGAGGGCGCAAACATTCTGACCCGTTCGCTGATGATCTTCGGCCAGGGCGCGATCCGCTGCCACCCATACGTACTCGACGAAATGCAGGCCATGCAGATCGAGGACGAGGAGGAGCGCTTGAACCGGTTCGATGAGCTGCTTTTCAAGCACGTCGGCCACAGCATCTCCTGCGGATCACGCTCGCTCATACTCGGTCTGAGCTTCGCCAAGTTCGCGGCCGTGCCGGGCGACCGCGAAACCCGCAAGTACTACCGCAAGCTTACGCGTTACACCGCTGCGTTCTCGCTTATGGCCGATCTGGCATTGGCCACCTATGGCGGCAAGCTGAAGATGAAGGAGAAGATCTCGGGCCGTCTCGGCGACGCGTTGAGTTGGCTCTATATCAGTTCGGCCATGCTGCGCCGCTTCGAGTACGAGGGCCGGCCACGTAATGATCAGCCGATCATGGCATGGGCGTTTCACGACGCGATCTACCGCATCCAGGAAGCGCTCAAGGGTGTGATCGACAATTATCCATTCGCCTTCCTGCGGCCGGTGCTGCGCCGCATCGTGTTCCCGCTGGGCGCCAACGAACGTCGTCCCAACGATCGGCTCGGCCACAAGGTCGCGGCGTTGATGCTCTCGCCGTCCGAAACCCGTAATCGACTGACGCGCGGCGTCTACAAAACCGACCGACCCGGCCACGTGATCGGCAACATGGAAACGCTGTTGCCCGACGTGATTGCCGCCGAGCCGATCGAGCGCAAGCTGGTCAAGGCCTTCAAGGCAGGTCGGGTCAAGGGTCTGACGTACAGCGAACAGGTCGAGTCCGGCCGTGAAGCCGGCGT
>DATGCS010000146.1:0-6782 GCA_035311685.1 Wenzhouxiangellaceae bacterium | reverse complement strand
GAACAGTTCCTGGCCATACTCAACGGCGTGCTCGGCGACCACCTCGCGGCCAGCGACAATCCGCTGGCCATTCAGAGCTCATTGCGCCGGGTCGGCCGGCCGGTTGCACTGGACCGGGCGTCGCTGGCCGAAGCCTGGCCGGAAGCGTCGAATCGGCTGCTGGTCACGGCGCATGGGTTGTGCATGCACGATGGCGAATGGCGGTCAGTTAATGAGGGCAAAAACCGGGACGAACTGGACGAAGGATTCAGCGGCCTGCCGGAAAGTCTTGCCATCTCGCACGGCTATTCGACCATCGACTTTCATTACAACACCGGCCGGCACATCTCCGACAACGGGCGCGATCTCGACGAAATGCTGGAGCGCCTGGTGGCCAACTGGCCGGTGCCGGTCGAACAACTGGTCGTCCTGTGCCACAGCATGGGCGGGCTGGTCGCCCGAAGCGCAGCCCACTACGGCCTGGAAGCCGGTCATGCATGGCCGGAACGCCTGAAAAAGATGGTATTCCTCGGCACGCCGCACCACGGCTCCCCGGTCGAACGTGCCGGCCACGGCATCGACCGCGCGCTGGGCATCAGCCGTTACAGCGCACCGTTCGCCCGGCTGGGCAAGATCCGCAGCGCCGGCATTACCGACCTGCGCCACGGCAACATCATTGAATCCGATTGGCATGACGATTGGCATGACGATCGGCGCGAGCACGACCGGTTCGCCCACGCTCACGACACCCGCAGCCCGACGCTTCTGCCGGCCCACGTGGAATGTTTTGCCGTGGCCGCCACGCTTGACGACACCCAGGACAGTGCCCGGGCCCGCTATTTCGGCGACGGCCTGGTGCCGGTACCCAGCGCGCTGGGTCAGCATCACGACCCGGCTTTCGAGTTGCCGATCGACATCCGGAACCGCTTTGTGGCCACGGAGACCGGCCACCTCGACCTGCTGCGCTGCCCCGAGATCTCGCGACGAGTGCACGACTGGCTGGCGTGAGTCTTAGACGTGGCAGGCGCATCCTGCGTCGATGTTTACCGACGGCGCCAATTGGACACGTATCACGTGCCCCGGACGGAGTTCGCCTTTGCGCGAAACCGGGCCCCGTGAGCGACCGGTCTTGAAAAACGGAATCGGAGATCACAGGTCTTTGAATCACCACCTTTTTTTAAAAGGAGACCATCATGAAAATCGCCCGACGGTTTACACAATCGCTGCTGCTCGCCATTGCCGCATTCACGCTGGTCGGCTGCGCCACCGGCCCCGACGTGCGCACCGACTACAACCCGCAGGCCGACTTCACCGAATACGAGACTTTCGGCTGGATTTCCGAGCTGGGTACCGATCGGGCCGGGTATTCGACCCTGACCACCAACTATTTCAAGGATGCGGTGCGCCGCGAGATGCAAGAGTTGGGCTACACGTACAGCGAACGTGACCCCGACTTGCTGGTGAACTTCTACGCAAGCATCCGCGAGCGGACCGAAACGTATCCCAGCGCCCATCCGTACGGGACGTTCGGCTATGGCTACTATGGGTATCGCTATGGCCTGTACTCGCCATGGCCGCGCTACGGCTATGGATTCGGGCCCGCTTACGGCTACGAGACTGTCCGGTACACGGTCGGCACCGCCAATATCGACTTGATCGATGCCGAGGAACGCCAGCTGATATGGGAAGGCGTCGCCGAGGGCCGGCTGACCGGCGAGGAACTCGAACAGCCGGGCCAGGCCATCGCCGACACCGTCAATGCTATTTTCGATCAGTTCCCGACTCGCCGGACCGACTAGGCGCCACGGCCGAAGCTAGAAGGACAAAGGTCGGAGCCCGCGGGCTCCGGCCTTTCTCTTATCCACTAAGCCAGCGTCGTTTCGTCGTTTCGTCTTGTGGCGGGAGGCGCATCCTGCGCCAACGGGGTTTACATCAATCGGGGCTGGAAGCCCCTCCCACTCAAAACGACCAAGCGACAAAACGACGAACCGACCAACCCTCAGCGCAAACGATCCGCGATGCCGGCCAGCGTGCCGCCCAGGCCGACCAGCCGCCGGCGCTCGACAGCACTGCTTTCGGCGCCCAGCGGTACCAGACCTTCGGCCATGGCGTCGAGTTCGCCGGCCAGCGCGGAATCGCTGGTGCCGACCTTCAGATGGGCATCGGCACGCGACAGCGCTTCGCTCATGTCTTCCATCCCGGCCGTGTCGATCACCCCGTCGCGCGCCAGCTGGTCGAGCCAGGCGCGCGCGACCACGGGCTCGTGCTTCCAGGTAATCGGGAACTGCTGCTGCGGGTTGAACAGCTCGCCGCCGACCGTGGCCGAGGCCGCGGCGATTTCGTTCTCGCTCAGGTACTCGCTGGGGAGCAGGGCCAGAACGTCAAGGCCGCGCGCGATCTCGGTGCCGTAGATCAGGCCGTCGAACCAGTAGGTCGACCAGTAGCCGCCCATCACCAGTTCCTCTTCGAATACCGGCCCGCGATCGAAGAAACCGATTTCGAACGCGTTGGCCGAATCAGTGAAATCGATGATCGAGACCCCGCCCTGATACCAGGCCTGCACGAAGATGTCTCGGCCGGGAACCGGGATGATCGAACCGTTGTGCGCCACGCAGTTTTCTTCCTCGCTCTGCGGCGCCGGCATCTTGAAGTAGCCGCCGAATTCGAGCTGGCCGTCGACGATATCGAAGATGGCGTCTGCGCCCCAGGTCTGGGGGTCCGATGCCAGGCAGCGCGGCCGTCCGCCGCCGCCCCACTCATCGGTGAATATCACCTTGGTGCCGTCGTTGTTGAACGTGGCCGAGTGCCAGTAGGCGAAAGACTCATCCACGACTTCATCGATACGCTTGGGATTCAGCGGATCTGAAATGTCGAACAGGATGCCGTTCCCGGAACAGGCCCCGGCGGCGATGTCCTTTTCCGGAAACACGGTGATGTCGTGGCAGTGGTTGGTGTCGTTGGTCTCCTGGGTATCGTCGCCGTGGTCGCCGCCCATCCACAGGCCGGCCAGCGTGCCGGCCTGTGGATCGGCAAATACCGCAGGGCTGTCGACGATGCGCGCGGCTGCCGGATCGGCCACCGGAATCTCGATCACATCGATCCGGAACATCGCAGTACGTTCATCGCCGTAGCGCGACTCGTCGATGCATCCTTCCAGTTCCTCGTCATCGCGCACCGGGCGCGTCCCGGAGTTGTAGACGATGATGGTGTCGTCGTCGGCCGAGACCACCGAATGGGTGTGCGAACCGCGACAGGTCTGCACCGCGCCCACCTGTCGCGGCCGACGCAGGTCCGCGATATCGAAGATGCGCACGCCCAGGAAGCGTTCGCCGCTGACATCGCCGATGGTGCCCTGCAGGCCGCAATCCAGTCGCGCGCGCGTCTGCTCCACCGACATGATCAGCAGGTCGCCGACGATCGAAACGTCGCCCTGCCCGCCCGGGCAGACCACCGAGCTCATCAACTCCGGCTCGCCATGCGTTCCGATGTCGTAGACGTTGAAGCCGTGGTAGTTGCCTGCCACCAGCACGTCGCCGGCAAACGCCATGTCGGTATTGGCGAAGCTCAAGGGCGGGCTGCGGTAATCATCGTCGTCGTCCCTTTCGTCTTCCTCGCGCTCGCCGTCCTCATTGCCGCCTTCGTCGCCGTCCGCGTCATCGCCGTCGCCTTCGGCCTCGGCCATCAACTGTTCCAGCGGCAGGCCGGCCGGGTTTTCCGGATCGAAGAAGCCGGCCGGTTTCGGCAGCGCGGCCAGCAACTCGAGATTGGAAATCGCTTCGCCGGCGTCGCGCAGGCCCGCTGCCAGCCCCACCCTTGGGTCGGGCGAATAGCCGGCCAGCATCACGGTCATGCGCTCGATCTCGGTGGTCTGGTCGGTGGTGATGTCGGTCGTGAACTCGAACAGCACCGGCTCGTAGGCCGCGCCCGATTGCTCAAGGAGATCCTCGACCATGGTCAGCGCGCCCTTGTGGTGCTCGATCATCAACTCCAGGAACATCCGGTCGAATGCCGCGCCGTCGGCGGCTTCCAGCTCGGCCATCTGCTCGGGCGTGGCCATGCCGGTCATCGTGTGATGCATGTGCATCGCGTCGTGCGCGGTCGGGTCGGGAACGGTCTCGCCGCGCTCGGCCAGCCAGTTCTGCATGAACTCGATCTCGTCGGCCTGCGAGGTCTCGATCCGACCGGCGACTTCCAGCAGCTCGCTGCGGTTGGTGCGCTCGGGCACCAGCGCCGACATCACCAGCGCCTGGTGATGGTGCGGAATCATGTCCTGCATGAAGCGCACGTCGGCCTCGGTGTAGCGCGTACCGGCCAGGCTGGTCGCCTCGTCCGCGTTCATCTCGCGGCTGTCCTGCCCGGGCGCACCCGGATTGATGATCGATACCTGCGCCAGCGCAGGCATGGTCATGAAGGCAAGGACGGCCGCAAGCAGCAAGGCGGGAAGGCAAGGACGGCTCGGAGCAAGAACTGATTTCATCTGGTCGATTCCTTTATCGTCGGTCGGCGATGCGCGAAGCGGTGCCGTTATCGGTGGAAGCGGACGAATCTACCAGAACGGGCGAGCGGTTTTTGTCGATTCGGCGAGAAGCGCGTCGCGAACCGGGCCTCCTGAATCGTGCCTGAGATGCATCTGCAACGATCTGAGCCGCTGTGGGAGGTCAATCCTGCACCGATTTCGCCCCCGCCACGCGGGTCAATCCGACCCGAAAACCAGTCGCGACGGGGACGTCGCTCCTACAACAGGGTGGGTAGGAGGCGCCTCCCGGCGCCGACCCGAGCAGCGGAGGAACGCCGGAAAAAACGATGCCGGCACGGGGCCGGCATCGCATCCTCGAACGTCAGGCGCGACCGGTTACCGGACGCACTCGAGACCACTCAGCCCGGTCAACCGGCCGATATCCATCGTTCCAGGAACACCGTCGACCACGAAGCGGACGGTCCCTGCATTGCAGCCGGAGAACTCGATCTCCATTTCTCCGACTTGCTCCAGGTCCACCAGCACCGGCATCATGGAGTCGAACACGCCGTTGTCGGAGACGAACAGGTTGTCGATTTTAATCGTCAACCCGTTGCGGCGGCCTACACCGTAAAGCCAGCGCTGACCGCCGGAGTCATCGTAGGTCAGCCAGTAGACCAGCGCCCGGCCGTCGCTGATGATCTGGATGATCACGCCTTCACCGGTGATCAGCTTGTTGAACCAGTGGCCGCTGAACTGCGAATCGACGACCAGCGGGGCTGCCACCTGGGCAACCGGCTCGGCGCTGAACTGAACCGCCTGCAAGTCGACGCCGGTAGGAGAATCGGCATTGGGCGTGAGCGATACCAGCGCACCGCACGGCTCGCCCGCATCATTGCCGCAATTGGCCAGCCCCTGCTCGAGGATGGACGGCGAAAAGATCGGCGAAGCTGCTTCGCCGACGATGTAAGACGTACTCGGCGAGAAAGGCGCTATCGAAATCCCCTCGCCCGGCTCGTCGCCGAGTTCGCCGCCCGCCACGTTGACGCTGGCAAAGAAGAAGAATGCGGCAAAGCTGTCGATGGGATCGGCAATCAGATCCTGCACATTCCGAATCGCCTGAGGCTCCACGCCCAAGATATCGACCCGTGCAAATACGACCTCATCACCGAACGGAACGCCGAGCTCGCCGGCCACCGCCGGGCTTGCTGAATAGATGACACCGTCGCCGTCAAGGTCGCGCCCGCTGACGGTGCCGGTGATCGACGCGCCCCCGTCGAACCCAGATTGTTCGAATGTGTAGCGGAGCAGTTCGGTGGTGACGATCGGTTCGGCCGAGGTGGCATCGAAAAGCAGCTCGAAGTTGGGGAACGGATCCTCCGGCTCCAGTGTGATGATGGCCGAGCAGGCAAAGCCGTCGGCATTCCCACAGACCCGGATCGGATCGGAAATCACCGACGGCGACACCGCTGGTTCGAACAGCGCGCCGGCAAAATACGATGTGCTCGGCGCCAGCGGCCCAAACGATACGCCCTCGTTTTCGTCGTCGCCCAGCGGACCGCCGTCGAGGTTGTAGGCAAAGCCGAAGAAGGCATTGGCCTGGTCGTCGATGCCGTCGCCGACGCTGGCGTCGAACACCACGCTGACCGGCTCGCCCAGCACGCCCTCGATGCGCACGCTGGCGTAGGTCACCTCGTCGCCGGGCGGCTGGCCCAGCTCGCCGCCGATGAACGGATTCATCGAATACAAACGGCCGTCGCCGTCCAGGTCCTCACCGACCAGCAGGCCGGTGACGGTACCGCCGCCCGGATAGGTCTGGGAGAACTGGATGCTGACCTGCTCGGCCAGCGCCTGGCCTGCCAGCAACATGCCGCCCCACAAGCTTGTCGCGGCAAACGCGGCACGCAACGGATTTTTGCGCATGGTGCAATGGGTGTATCGAACGTCTTCTCGAGTGCTGCTCATCTTTGGATCCTCCCCGGTCGAAACCGGATTCGTTTGAACATGAATGTCGGTCGGAAGCCGCCGCCGGTCGGAGGAGAGTCAATCCTGCCGGCGGGGCGCCGAGCCGTGTTCGCAGGCCACGGGCCGGAACACGGGACCCAAACTGCGCCGCGGGGAGATAAAAGTCCTGTGCAAATGCTAAATTTTTTTAAAAGTCCATTATTTCAGCGACATAAACACGCAAAAAGTTGCGCTCGACCGAGCGCCGCGCGTTGGAACGATGTGACTATAATCACGGACTACACTCATTTCTGAAGGCAGCCGCGGTGAAATTCATCAAAATCGGCGATCGGGTGATCGACCTCGAAAGCGGCCAGGTTCACCTGCACGGTGAGGTCATCCA
>DATGCS010000145.1:0-12087 GCA_035311685.1 Wenzhouxiangellaceae bacterium | reverse complement strand
CGCAGTTCGGGCAGTTCCGGGCCGAAGATCTTGACCGCGATATTGGCGCGTGTGCCGGACAGCATGTGATCGATGCGATGAGATATCGGCTGGCCGATGACGATGTTGGTGCCGGGAATCGAGGCGAACTGCCGGCGCAGTCCGGCCAGGAGCGCGGCTTTTTCGCGCTCGCGCATCTCGAGGTTTACGTCGATTTCGGATGAATAGACGGCTTGTGCGTGGGGATCGAGTTCGGCTCTACCGGTGCGTCGGGTCGTCGCCACCACTTCCGGTTCGGCCAGCAGGATCTCCTCGACCCTTGCGCCGATTCTGTCCGACTCGGCCAACGCGGTGCCCGGGAGCGTCACCACGCTGATTGTCAGGCTGCCTTCATTGAACTCGGGCAGGAAGCCGCGTCCGGCCAGCACCAGCGCGGTGCACGCGGCGACCAGAAGAGCCGCGCCCGCCACGCTCACCAGGCGCCAGCGCGTCAGCGCGATTTCAAGTACGGGCCGATAGCCACGCTTGAGCAGCGTCGTGATCCGGTTGTCGTGGTCGGCTTCGGTATCGGGCCGCCCGGGCAGCATCAGCAGACACAGTACCGGCGTGATGGTCAGCGCGACCAGCAGCGACGCGGCCAGCGAGACGATGTAGGCCAGGCCCAGCGGTTCGAGCAGACGGCCTTCGACGCCTGCCAGGAAGAACAGCGGCAGGAATACAAGGATGATGATCAGCGTCGCGAATACGATCGAGCCCTCGATCTCGCGCGTGGCCTCGTAGACAATCGTATAGTCCGGGAGGCGCTCGTCCGCGGCCCGACCCCGGTTTTCCCGAAGCCGGCGCACGATGTTCTCGACCACGATGATCGCATCGTCGACCAGCGCGCCCAGTGCGATCGCCATGCCGCCCAGCGTCATCGTGTTGATGCTGCCGCCCAGCGCGCGGATTGTCAGCACGGCGGTCAGCAGCGATAACGGAATCGCCAGCAACGCAATGCCGGTGGCGCGCGCCGACAACAGGAATGCGAACATGATCGCGACGACCAGCAGCGCGCCGTCGCGCAGCGCAGCACCCAGGTTGTCGACCGCAATCCGGATGAAATCGGCCTGACGGAACGCGTCGGTCTCGATCCGCATGCCTTCGGGCAGTGACGCCTGGATTTCGCCGATCGTCGTATCCAGCCGTTCGGTCAGTCCCAGCGTATTGACGCCGGGCTGCTTCTGAATGCCCAGCACCACCGCCGGTTCGTCGTTGTGCGCGCCGGTGCCGCGCCGCGGCGCCGGACCGATTTCAACCAGTGCCAGGTCACGCACCAGCACCGGCATATCGTTGCGCGTGGCGACCACGGCCTGCTCGATGTCGGCAAGCCCGCGTACCCGGCCGATGCCCTGGATCAGGAATTCCTGGCCGTTCTCGACCAGGAACCCGGCCGATGCATTGCGGCCGGCCTCGCGCACCGCCTCGAGCACTTCGGCGAGCGATACATCGAACGTCGCCAGTCGCTCTGGCTGGACAATGACCTGAAATTGCCGCGTGCGTCCGCCGATCGGGATCACCTCGGCCACGCCGGGGACTGCCAGAAGGCGCCGGCGCACGACCCAGTCCGCCGCGGTTTTCAGCTCCATCTCGCTGTGGACGCCGGACTTGAGTGCGATGAACATCACCTCGCCCATGATCGAGGTGATCGGCGTAAGTACCGGCGGCGCCAGCCCGGTCGGCAGCGAGCTGCGCGCGACCTGCAGCTTCTCGGCCACGACCTGGCGCGCGCGGTAGATATCGGTGCCCCAGTCGAACTCGATCGTGACCACGCTGATGCCTATGCCGCTGCTGGAACGCACCCTGCGCACGTTCGCCGCCCCGTTCAGAGCGGTCTCGATCGGCAACGTGACCTGGATCTCGACATCTTCGGGCGGCATGCCATGGGCTTCGGTGACGACGGTGACCGTAGGCGCAGTCAGGTCGGGGAAGACGTCGACCGGCGCGCGCGAAGCCGACCAGCCGCCCCAGGCCAGCAGCCCGGCGGCCAGTACCAGCACCAGCAGGCGATTGCCCAGCGACCAGGCGATGATGCGATCAATCATTGTGGAACCTCTGAACAACTCTGCACGGGCGCGACGGCGCCTTTGCGGGTGGCTCCGGCTTGGCTTGGGCAAGCGCGGTTTGGTTGTTCCAAATAAGCGAGTCCAAACAAGCTGGAGGCCCCGCAAAGGCCCGTCCCGTATGTGTTTCGCCGGAAAAGCCGCATCTCAGGCGTTGCGATCCTCGGCCGTAGCTATGGCTACTGTCGCTCGGCTCGCCCCACACGATCTGCGACTTTTCCGACTGAAACGCGCTCCGCGCCGAGTTATTCAGAGGTTCCTCAATGCGCATGACCGTGACCGACCTCTTCGCCGCCGGTGGCCGCGAGCTTGACGTCATAGGCGCCGATCGTGACGACGCGCTCGCCGGCCTCCAGGCCCGAGACGATCTCGACCCGGTCGCCGTCGCGGATGCCGGTCTCGATCGGCCGCCGCTGAAAGGTCTCGCCGCCGGTCTGGACGTAGACCACGGTGCGCCCGCCATCGTCGATGACTGCGCTCTTCGGCACGGCCAGACGTTCGCTGGACGCGCCGAGCTGGACGTGCGCGGCCAGGCCCAGACCGACAAGCGTCGGCGCGCCCGGGATCGGCCTGTCACCGTTAGCCGAATCGCCAGCACTACTGCTCTCGCCGTGCAAGATCGGGTATTCGATGGTGACCGCGACGGTGCGCGAAACCGGGTCCACGCGCCGGGATACCTGAACCACCCGGGCACCATGGGCGGCGTCGAGCACCACGGTTTCATTCCCGCTGACGAACCACGCGCCGGTGGCCTGGTCGAGTTGCGAGGCGCGGGCTTCCGGCACCCGCACCTCCAGCCAGCGCCGGGCCGGATCGGCCAGCCAGAACAGCGGCTCACCGCTTCGCACGAACGCGCCCGGCGCGACCGCGACGTCAACGATCTGGCCGGCCACCGGTGCCTTCAGGGCGATCCCGGAGCCTGCCGAACCGCCTTGTCGCTGCTCTATCCGGCCGCGTGCCGAAACCAGTTCGCTTTGTGCGATATCGAGTTCGGCCCGGGCTTCGATCAAACGGCGTTCGGGCACTGCGCCGGTCGCCACCAGCGATTCGAGTCGCTGAACATCGCGCCGAGCCAGATCCGTTCGATTGCGCGCACGTTCGAGTTCAACCGCAAGGCGGCCCACATCCGTGCCTTCGCCCAGTCGCGGCACGAGGTAGCCGAGAACTTCGCCGATGTCGACGCTGCCGCCGATCCGCGGCACATCGACGGAAGTGAAATAGCCGTCGTCCGGCGCGGTGATCACGGCACCACCGTCGGCGGGTGCGCGCACTTGGGCCACTCCGGGTACCGATGCCTGCATCGGCATGGCGCGCACGGCCTCGGTCGCGAATGGTGTCGTCCACTGCTGTTCCTTCAGATAGCCGATCTCGCCGGGCGGCGTTTCGGTGACAGTGCGCGCCGAATCCGCGTCTGCATGGACACGGTAAGGGCCCAGCTCGTGCACGACCTTCAATCCGGGCGCCTCGACCTCGATCCGCAATTCGAACTCTCCGCTTTCCTGCGGCGTAACCGTCGGCGTGAACAGGCCCGCACGCGCCGGCGCGCTGACCCGGAACCGGGCCGCGGTCTGCCCATCGCGCAGGAGTACGACATCCATCCGCCCCGATCGGACCGGGGCAAAATCGGCCAGTCGCGTCACGTGTGCGGCAAACCGCGAGCCCCGGTCCACGATCAGCGGCGGAAATTCCACGAACAGTTCGCTGGCTGCGGTGTAGTCGGTGACGACTTCGGTTGCAGTTTCGGCAGCCGGGTCATGCTCCGGCTCGCCGGGCGCGTGGCTATGGCCGCCAGGTTCCGAACCTCCGCAACCGACCAGCAATGCGACCAAAAGCGCTATCAGTGGCGCCGGAATCAGAAATCTTTCGGGAATCTGCAATGACATGGTGAACTCGGGGCAATGAAACCGTGGCTGAATGCGAAATTGAAAAAGGCTTTAACCACGAAGGGCACAAAGAGCACGAAGAGCACGAAGAAAAAACCTTTGTCACCAGGATTGTTCAAGAGCACGCAGGTGATTTGCTTTTCCCTTCGTGTTCTTCGTGTTCTTCGTGATAAATCGCTTTTGCGTTCGCGCCATTTCGATGAATGTGTTCAGTGGTCATCGTGGTCGTCGTGCGCATGGGTGTCGCCGTCATGAGTGTGCCCATCTTCTTCGTGTTCACGACCGTTCTCGTCCTCGCCATGCTCGTGTTCGCCGGCATGTTCGTGGCTTCGCGCTTCACCCGCCGCTTCGTCTCGCGGCGCATCGTCTTCGGCTTCGTCGCCGTAGAAGGCCTGCGTTTGTGGTCCAGTCTCCTCGGCGTGCGCGTGGTCGGCGTCCGGACCGTGGTCGTGCGCCTGCTCGCCATCGTGGGCGTGGGCCTCGGCTTCGTGGCTGTGGCTGCCGTCCTCATCGTGAGCGTGATCGCCACAGCCGGCCAGCGAAAGCACCAGGCCAGTTGCAAGTACAGTCGCGAGGGGAAGGAAATGCTTCATTGCGGTTCTCCGGTCAGTTGAATCAGTTCGATTGCGACGATGCGCGCCGCGTACTCCAGTTCGATGGTTTGCAGGTAATGATCGAGTTCCGTTTGCCAGGCATCGAGCAGGCTCATCACGCCCAGCTCACCGGCCCGGTATGCAGCCTCTGCGATTTCGGGCAGCGAATCCGTCGTGTGTTCCCGCTCGGTCTGCATGGCCAACGCCGCGTCGCGACGAACGTTCAGCTCCTTGAGCAATGCGCGTGCCTCGGACTCGAGCCGGGCGATTGCCAGTGCCGCTTCTGCCGATTTTGCGCCTGCGCCGGCCTCGGCGGCCGCGCGGCGCTGGCGACCGCGATCGAACAATGGCACCTCCACACCGATCGCGAATACACCACCGGTTTCCGAGACCGGGCCGTCCTCGAACTGTCTGACGCCCACGCCCAGCGTGACCTCGGGCCAGACTTCCCGGCCCGCTGCGCGAGCGGCCAGTCGGTCCGCCTCGGCGCCGGCTTTGAGCCGGCGGGTCTCCGGATGGGATTGCAGCGCCGCCATGACGGTTGCTTCTGACGGCGGGTCGCCGGGCAAGAGTCGGCCCGTCAGCGTGCGCGGTGGGCTCTCCAGAACGCCAAACAATCGCAGGCGGGCCGAATGCAGCTCCGCGCGACCTGCCGCCAGGCGGCCTTCAAGCAGGGATATTTCGCGCTCGATCCTGAGCTGATCGAAACGCGATGCATCGCCGGCGCGAACGCGCTCGGTCACGGCCTGGCCGAGTTCCGCCAACCGCTCGCGCCACGATTCAATTGCTTCGGCTTCACGCCGGTGCCTGATGACTTGGTAGAAGGCGCCGCGTATTGCCTTTGCCCGGCGGCGTTCGACAAGTTCAATATCGGCCGCCGTCACGCCTTCGGCCGCACGCGCCGATTTGCGCGACAGCGAGTTACGGCCGGTCAGATCCAGAGGCTGGCGCAGCCAGAAATAACGGTCGGTATTGCCGCCGGGCAGATCCAGCGATTCATCGGCAAGCTCGAACTCGGGATTGTCAAACAGACCGGTTGCGTCGGTCCTGTGATGGGCTTCGCTCATCGATGCATCGGCCCACGCACGCCATGCCGCCACTTCCAGGCCCATTCGCACCGCTTCGCCCTCGGTCAGCGTTTGTGCGTGCGCCGACAGGGCGAATGCCAGCAGGCATCCGGCGAGGGATCCGATCAAGTTTGTTTTCAATATTGTCATTCTCACTTCGCCAGCCATCCGACGAATGTCTCCAGCGCATGATGCTGGCTTGCCAGGGCAAGCGCGATCAGTCCCAGCCCGACGATCAATGAGCTTTCCGGCAGACTGGAAGCGAGCTGTTCCGGCGGTCGGTCGGCCAGTCGCTGAATGCGGCGTACAACGTCTGCCGAATTCGCGCCCATGGCATAAGCGTCGGTTGCCCGTGCGGGTGCGCCCTCGCGCAGAATCCTGACCAGCGCCGAAGCCAGATCCAGCCCCTTCCCGCTTGCGGCAACGGCATCGTCGGCACGTTCCTCAGCCGCCTGGCTCCAGTGGCGGATGAGACGGCGTCGGGTTTGCGGGAATTGCATCGACATCATCAAGCCGAGTATCAGCCTTCGCGCCAGATCGCCGGCACGCGCATGTGCAATCTCGTGCCGCACCACGGCTCGCCTTTCGGCCGGCGACAGTTTCCGAATCAGCCCGGTCGTCAGAACGATTCTCGGCCTTAGAATGCCCAGCAAAAAGGCGCCCGGCGTTTCCGAGTCGGTCACGATCAATCGGCGTCGCGCCGGTGCGAGACGCGCGATGCCGTTCGCCAGCCGGGCGTGCCGAAACTGATCCCGCGCGGTCCGTACAAGCCCTGCGATAGGCCACGCGCCCGCGGCAATCAACAGGACCACCAGCGGCCCTGCTTCGAACGCCGGCAGGTGGCGCAGGCAGAAATGCGGGTGATGCAGGCCGTGAGCCAGGCAATGATCGTCGATCAGGCCGGCGAGCTTCAATACCGCAGGCAACGCCAGCACAAGAATCGCGAGCAGCGATACGGCAACGGGCAGCGCTGCGATACGCTCGACGCGGCGACAACGAAGTTCAGGCGGGTGGCTGTCTGACAGCAGGAATCGTGCGCCGACGGATGCCGTGGCAGCTCCGACCGCCAGTCCGATGATGCCGATCAGCGCCGCAAGCATCGCCAAGGCCGGAAACGATTCAATCACGCCTGTCACCTGTAACCGCGCGCCTTGCCGCGATCAATTCCTCGAGCTCGTCCAGTGCTGCGTGGTCGAGTTGCTCGGCCGCATCGACCAGTGCCGCCATGGCCGTCGAATTGTCCTGGGAGAATCTGGCTGCGGCCTCGCTGACCATCGCTGCGAGTAGCGAGCCGCAGCTGACCGATGCAGTATATCGATACGCCCGGCTGACCTTTTCACGGTCCAGGAGCTGCTTGCGATGGAGACGATCGAGCGTCGACTGGATGGTGTTCAAGGAGATTCCCCGCGAGCGACCGACAGCCTCATGCACGGACTTCGCGGTTCCGGATTCGACAGACCAGAGATGCTTGAGCAGGCAGGCTTCAAGCTCGCCCAGGCGAGCCGGGAACCTTGATTCATTGGGATACATGAACGGCCACGACAGAAGTAATGCCGGCAATATACGGAGCCTAAAACCGATTGTCAATCGGTTTTAGGGTTGCCCCCCAGTCTTGCGCAGTCTCAGCGCGTTGCCGAGCACGAACAGGCTTGAGGCCGACATGGCGCCGGCGGCAAGCATCGGCGAGAGCAGCATTCCATTGACCGGATACAGCACGCCGGCGGCCACGGGAATCAGCAACACGTTGTAGCCGAAGGCCCAGAACAGGTTCTGCGCAATGTTGCGCATGACCTTGTGCGAGAGGTCAATCGCGGTGACGACCTTTTCCGGGTCGCCCGACATCAGCACCACGTCGGCGCTTTCGATCGCGATGTCGGTGCCGGAACCAATGGCGATACCGACGTCGGCGGCGGCCAGCACCGGGGCATCGTTGATGCCGTCGCCGACGAACGCCAGGGCGCCTTTGGTCTTTTGTTTCAGTTCGTCCAGGGCCTCGACCTTGCCGTCCGGCAACACACCGGCAACGACATCGTCGATCCCGAGTTCCCGGGCGACCGACTCTGCAGTTACACGGGCATCCCCGGTGATCATGGCGGTGCGCAATCCCGAGTCGTGCAGCGCCTTGACCGCGCGCTTCGCGCTCGGCTTGATGGGGTCGGCCACGGCGACGAGGCCCTTCACCATGTCGCCGGAGACGATATAGACCACGGTTGCGCCCTTGCCCGAAAGACGATCGGCCGCCTCGGCCAGACGCTCGGGCAGTTCGACTTTGCGGGCTTGGAGCATGCGCGGGCCGCCGACGTGGATCGATTCTCCGCTCACCCGGGCGACAACGCCCTGCCCCGTCTCGGAGTCGAAGTCTTCCGAGTCCGGAATCTCGATGCCTGCTCCCTTTGCCGAATCGACAATGGCGCGCCCGATCGGGTGCTCGGAATGCCGTTCCACCGCCGCGGCAAGACCAAGCACGCGTTTGTCTTGTCCGTCCTCCACTGCGACCGTCTCGATCACTTCCGGCCGACCTTCGGTGAGCGTACCGGTCTTGTCGAACGCTACCAGCCCGACGTCGCGCAGGCGCTGCAGCGCATCGCCGCGGCGAAACAGCACACCCGAGTTGGCCGCCCGGCCGGTGCCGACCATGATGGAAACTGGCGTGGCCAGGCCCATCGCGCATGGGCAGGCGATGATCAACACGGCCACAGCGTTGACCAGCGCCAGGCTCAACGCGGGCTCCGGGCCCAGGGCCAGCCAGGCGACCAGCGTGACGAGTGCTACAGATATGACCGCCGGCACGAAATACTTCACGACGCGATCGACCAGGGCCTGCACCGGCAGCCGGTTGCCCTGGGCCTGTTCGACCAGATTGATGATCTGGGCCAGCACGGTGTCGCCGCCGGTTGCCTCGGCCTTCATCCGGAATGCGCCGGTCTGGTTGAGCGTGCCGCCGACGACCTCGTCGCCCTCGCCCTTTTCCACCGGGTCCGGTTCGCCCGAAATCATGGATTCGTCCACCCAAGAGCTGCCGCTGACCACGCTGCCGTCCACCGGTATCTTGGCGCCCGGTCTTACGTGAACGATGTCGCCGGGCTCGAGTTCAGAAAGCGCGACCTCGACGGCCTCTCCATCGCGCTCGACCAGCGCGGTATCGGGCGCCAGTTCCATCAGACCGCGAATGGCGCTGGAGGTCCGGCCGCGCGCGATGGCTTCCAGCCAGCGCCCAAGCAGGATCAGCGTGATGATGACGCTGGAGGCTTCGAAGTAGACGTTGGCGGTACCCTCCGGCAGCAGACCGGGCACGAGGGTCGCGACCACCGAGTAGCCCCAGGCCGCGGAGCTGCCGAGCATCACCAGGGAGTTCATGTCCGGGCTCATTCGCAGCAGTGCCGGGCCGCCGAATCGATAGAACACCAGCCCGGGGCCGAACTGCACGCCGGTCGCCAGCGTCATCGAAATCCAGCGCAGCAGATTTCGACCGATGCTTTCGTCCAGCCACGCGGCGAAGCCCGGGATCAGGTGGCCGCCCATTTCGATCGTGAAGACCGGGAGGGTCAGCACCGCGGCCAGGATCAATCGGTTCCTCAGCGAGGTGCGTTCTTCGGCTTCGCGCCTACGCGCCGAATCGCCCTGGTCGCGGTCGGCGCTGGCTTCGTAACCGGCACGTCGAATCGCTTCCAGCACCGGCGACATCTCGCTGCCCTCGATAAGCTCGACCGTCGCCCGGTTGGATGCGAGGTTGACGCTGGCTTCGATGACCTGCGGAAGCCGATCGAGCTCTTCTTCGATACGGTGCACGCAGGACGCGCAGTGCATCCCTTCGATGGACACCGTGCGCTTTTCGGTGGCCGGCGCAAAACCGGCTTCGGTCAATGCTTCGACGGCGGCGTGCAGCGCGTCGGCATCGGCATATTCGATTCGAGCTTCGCGCGCGGCCGGGTTGATCGCGCCGGGAGCAGTGCCGTGTACGGGTTCCAGCGCCGCCTCGATGCGTCGGGCGCATCCGGCGCAGTGCATGTCCGGTATCTTCAGCGAAATCGTGTTGCGAGCAGCTTGATTCATGCACAGATGGTATCAAACAAGCGCCCGGATACGTTTTTCGCAGACGGTCCACGTCGTTGTTGTAAAGAAGAAGGCCCGGCGATCCTGTAGCGGTCACCGGGCCCTCGCCCGATTCTGGTCATACGTTGCCGTAGATCAGTTCAACGGATCCTCGAAGCCGTCCTTGAAGATCAGGTCCGGATCGAGCTCCAGTTCCCGGAAGGCGACGTCGGCCGTGGTCTCCGGCGTGCTGGTCCACACGACGAAAGCCTGCAGTCCGTCCGGGCGCAGCTTGAGCTGCGTTTCCAGATCGGCCTCGTCGTCGGCAATACCGAACAGCGCATCGCCGGCCGTGATCGCCTGGATGCCGCTGAACGTCTGCCCGCCGTCCTGGGTGGCGCCCATGAAGATATCGACATCCTCGGGTACTTCGAGGTTGGTCACATTGGTCTGGGTGCCGAATCCGAAATACATGATGTCGTTGTTGCGGCAGTCCGTGGGATCGGTCGGGTTCTGGGGGTCGGCGCAGCCCGGACCGTTGCCCGGTGTGCCGACGATGCGCGGCTCACGGGCGCTAAGGCCGCTTTCCGGCGTCAGGTTCGAGACGTTGACCGACGGTCCCCAGGTGTCCCCGCCGTCCTGGGACGAACGGATATAGAAGTTGTAGGGAATCGCATCATCGAGAAAATCGAACCGCGCCTGGTCCGGCACGTGCGAGAAACCGACGACCACGGTATCGCCTCGGAGCTGGCCGCGATGCGCCAGGGCATTTTCGTACGGGTTGAGACCGGTTTCTGCATCCGGCGCTGTGCCGGGTTCATCGAGGTAAGCCGCCGACCCGCTGAAATTCACGGCGGGCAGTTGCAGGGTGCCGAAGCGAATATCGTTCAGCGGATCGTCCATCAACTCGTCGTCGCCGATCAGGTCGTCATCCTGGTTGTTCACGTGCGCACGGCAGCGTTCGCCGAAGATGCCTGTGGGCTCGGTATCCAGGGCCGGCACGATATTGGTCGGAGAGTAGCCGCCGACGGCCCGGCGCAGCATGATGTCGGAAGGTCCGCCCTGGGTGAAGTCGCCCTGCTTGTAGATGAAGACGATGCCGGTGCTTCCCGCGCTCAATGGCTGGGTCAATATTCGCACCCGACGGCCGTTCTCGATCGGCCGGCTGATGATGCAGCCGTTGATCGGCAATGCCGAGGTGTCGGTAAACTCCGGAATGGTGTGGTATCGAATGTACTTGCCCTCGTCGATCCCGGTCGTGGCTTTCTTTTCCTCCCAGGCGAACACCGCGCGCCGACCGATCAGCCGCAGTTGCGGCCGTGCCGCGGCGGCCTTGCCGTCTTCGTAGAGGCCCGGCCCGTGCGAAGTGCGCAATGGCCCCTGCAGATCACGTGTATTGGTCGTGTTGCCCGTCAGGCGCACCGGCTCGGACCAGTCGTTGGCGATGAAATCCACGGTATTGTTGTTGTTGGTGTCCAGGTGCATGTACCAGACGTCGGTGCCACCCGTGGAGTTCGCACCTGAAGCGCCCGTGCCCGGCCCTTCGGCATTACCGAGCTGCAGGCCAAGGGGATCTTCCTGCCAGATCGCGCCGAAACCAGGCTGCTGCGGCACCGGAACGTCCTGTTTTACCGAACGCTGGCCGCTGGTGATCTGCTCGGTCAGGTAAAGCTCCCCTTTCGGGCCCACCGCTCGCAGCGACTGGGTGCCGGGGTTCCACTGAAGGCGTGCAACCCACAGGCAGGCATACGGGATCGTGACGCCCTGCAGCGAAAGATAGGTCTGGAAGCGCTGTTCTTCGTCGGGCCACTGCGTGGCATCGGCCGGGCAGTAGGTGGTGTTGAAGGTGATGACGATGTTGTTGCCGGCATTGAACACCTGGGGTTTGTCCGAATCTCCCGGGTAATCGATCGCGCGCGGATCCGATGCCAGATCGACGTAGCCCTCGTTCGGGTCACCAGCTGGAAACAGCGGCGGCGCACCGGTTTCCTCGATAATGCCGAGCGCCGAGGATTGGGCTGCCGTGTTGTCGAAATTGACCAGCTCGGACCAGCTTTCGCCTTCGTCGGTGGAGTACTGAAGTACGAGATCCCACGGATCGCGGGTCCCTCGTGCCTTGAGGTCGTAGACGTCCTGATCGACGTCCTGGGCTTGTCCGAACACTGAAATCAGGGTGCCGTCCGGCATCCTCAGGATCTTGACCTTGTTTGTATCCGAAACCTGATCTGAAATGATCGCGGGGCCATCGGCTGGCGCAAGATCGAAGACCTGCGCCTCGATTGGCATCGACAGGGCCGCCAGACCGACCAGCGGAATGCACCATTGGGCTAAGCTGTTGGTCAAACTTGACATGTATCGCCTCCTTCTTGAAGTGAGCCTGGACCGCGACAGGGCCGGCGGTCACCCTCTTTTTACTCTTCGGCGGCCGGGGCAG
>DATGCS010000144.1:0-9049 GCA_035311685.1 Wenzhouxiangellaceae bacterium | reverse complement strand
TCGGGTCCCGGCATCGATGCGGCTGTGCAAACCGAACTGTTCGAGCCCTTCACGCAGATTGGCTCGGCATCTACCCGCAAGCACAGCGGGACCGGGCTCGGCCTTGCGATTTCGCGTCGTCTGGTCGATGCAATGGACGGCACGATGGCACTGGAAAGCGAACCGGGACGCGGCAGCCGGTTCACCGTGCGACTGCCGCTGCCCGGAATGCAACGGCAGCCGCCGTTCGCACCGGCACTGCTGCAGGATTTCCGCCTTGCGGTCGCCTTGCCGGCGGCGGAACGGCGGGTCCTGTTGCGCCTGGCGCGGCGCTGGTCGATCGACATGCTGCGAGGCCATGCCGTGGACGTGCAAAATGAGCCGTTCGACGCGCTGGTTTACCGCGAAGGCCAGCTCGAACCGGACCTGGTCAGTGCTTTCCGCGCGCGCGGCGTGGCCTGCTGGCTGGTGGGGGACGAAGCCGCCGGGTCGCTGGAAGCGGCAGCGCGGCTGCGTGCGCCGCTGATCGAGTCGCGCCTGATCGGCGCGCTGCTGGATTTTCGTTTCAGCCGGGTTGCCGCTGACTGAGCCGGCGCACGGTCTCGACCAGTACCTCGACATGTTCGACCGGTACATCCGGGGTAATGCCGTGCCCGAGATTGAAGATGTGACCGCTGCCCGGGCCGAAATCCTCCAGCACCTGGGCCGCGGCGCGCTCGATGACCTCGGGATTTGTCGTGAGCACCACTGGATCGAGATTGCCCTGCAGCGCGACCCGGTCGCCGACCCGGCGACGCGCGTCCGACAGGCGGGTGGTCCAGTCGACGCCCAGGCCCTGGCAGCCGGTGTCGGCAATCGATTCCAGCATGCCGCCGCAGCCCTTGGCGAACAGGATGACCGGCGTCTGCGGTGAAACTTCGCGGACCCGGTCGACGATGCGTTGCATGCCGGCGAGCGAAAAGCGCTCGAACATGTCCGGCGACAGCGCGCCGCCCCAGCTGTCGAACACCATCAGCGCATCGGCGCCTGCCTCGACCTGGGCCAGCAGGTAATCGGCGGTGGTGTCGGCCAGGTGACGGATCAGCGCATCGGCGTCTTCGGGATGCTCCATGAGCATTTTCTTGGCGAGCTTGAAATCCTTGCTGCTGCCGCCTTCGATCATGTACGTGGCGACCGTCCAGGGACTGCCGGCGAAACCGATCAGCGGAGTATCTTCCGGCAGGTCGCGGCGGATCAGCCGGACCGCATCCATGACGTAGCCGGTGGCCTCGTTCGGATCCAGGCGCGGTAGCGAGTGGATCGCGGCAGGATCGCGCAGCGGACGCTCGAACTTCGGTCCCTCGCCGGGCGTGAAACCCAGGCCGAGACCCATTTCGTGCGGCAGGATCAGAATATCGGAAAAAAGGATCGCCGCATCGAAACCGTAGCGCCGGATCGGCTGCAGGGTGACCTCGGCGGCCATTTCCGGTGTGCCCGCCAGGGTGAGGAAATCACCGGCCTCGGCGCGCGTGGCCAGGTATTCGGGCAGGTAGCGTCCGGCCTGGCGCATCAGCCAGATTGGGGTGCGGTCTACCGGCTCGCGCCTGAGCGCACGCATGAAACGACTGTCGTTGATGGGGGAGGTCATGATTCAAGCAGCTCCAGAAGCAGATTGGGTTCGATGTCGTCGCGAATGATTGCCGCGCCGAGTGCGTCGAGCAGGATCAGACGGTTCTTGCCGCCGCGGTTTTTCTTGTCCAGGTGCATGTGCGCCAGCAACGCTTTCGATTCGACGTCGGCCGGCGGATCCGTCGGCAGGGCCAGCGAGGCGAGCAGCCGGGTGAGGCGCTGTGCGTCGCTGTCGGCAATCAGGTCGAGCTTGGCGCTGAGACGCGCGGCCAGGTGCATGCCGATGGCAACCGCTTCGCCATGGCGATACCGTTCATAGCCGGTGGCGGTTTCTATCGCATGGCCGAAGGTATGCCCGAAATTCAGTAGCGCACGTTGTCCGGCTTCGCGCTCGTCGGCTTCGACCACTTCGATCTTGTGCTGCGCCGAGCGTGCCACGGCGACTTCCAGCGTATCGGCGCGCCGCTGCAGCAGCGGGTCGACATTGTCTTCCAGCCAGTCGATGAAACTCGCGTCGCGGATGGCGCCGTACTTGATCACCTCGGCGAGTCCGGCCAGGTAATCGCGCTCGTCCAGCGTGGCCAGCGATTCGACATCCATCATCACCGCGGTCGGCTGGTGAAAGGCGCCGACCAGGTTCTTGCCGGCGGCCAGATTGAAGCCGGTCTTGCCGCCGATCGCCGCGTCGACCTGGGCCAGCAGGGTGGTCGGCGCCTGCACCACGCTGATGCCGCGCATGTAGCTGGCTGCGGCGAAGCCTGCCAGGTCGCCGATCACGCCGCCGCCCAGGGCGACGATGGTTGCGTCTCTCTGCGCGCCCAGCGAGGCCAGTTTTTCCAGGATTGCATGCCAGTTATCCAGGGTCTTGGCCGATTCTCCCGGAGGCAGGATGATTTCGGCCGGCGCGAACTCCGCCAGCGTCTGGACCAGCGGCTGCAGGTAGTAGCCGGCGACGATACGATCGGTCACGATCAGGACCTTGCCCGTTACATGCTCTCGCCATCCCGCAGGCTTGCCGAGCAAGCCGCGCTCGAGCTTGATCGTGCAACAACCGGCGGCGTGGTTCAGTTCGAGGACGGGCATCTTGTGTCGCGATCGCTTTCAATGAAGGAGCGAATTGTACGTTCCAGCGCGCCGGCCATCTGGACCAGTGGACGATTTTGCGACTCGAATACCAGGTCGGCCAGCGAGGCGTAGACGGGATTGCGCTGTTCTGCCATCTCGGTCAGGCGCTTTCGCCGGTCGGGTGCGGCCAGAAGGGGCCGGCGCTTGTCACGCTCCAGTCGGCGGATCTGTTGACCGACCGTGGTCTTGAGCCAGACCACGGTGCCGCTGGCGCGGATGACTTCGCGATTCCGTTCGCTGAGAACCGAGCCGCCGCCGGTGGCAATCAGTTGTCCGGGGATGCAGGCGACCTCGGTGAGCAGATTGCTTTCGCGCTCGCGAAAGCCCTTTTCACCTTCGATTTCGAATATCACGGCCACCTCGACGCCGCAGCGTTTCTCGAGTTCTTCGTCGATGTCGATGAATTTCAATCCGAGTTTCGGCGCGATTCTCCGTCCCAGGGTGGTCTTGCCGGAGCCCATCGGGCCGATCAGAAAAATATTGTCCACGGGCCATCTGCCGCTGCTCGATGCTCTGGATGCTACATGAAATCGCCGAGGGCCTGGCGTGCGGCACGGCACGGGGCTACGCTTGAGATTAAGCTTGAGATTACGATTTTGATCAGGATCAAGGGTGCCGATGCATCGTGAATGAATCCAACGATGACAATCCGTTGCTGACCGGGCTGGAACCGGTCCATGACGATTCGGCCCGGGTGCTGGTGCTCGGCAGCATGCCCGGTGCCCGCTCGCTGGATATGCAGGCGTATTATGCGCATCCGCGCAATGCGTTCTGGCCGATCATGGAAGCGTTGTTCGGCATCGACTGCGAGCTTTCCTACGCGCGTCGCCTGGCCGGGTTGCGCGAACATCGCGTCGCCTTGTGGGACGTGATCGGTAAATGCCGCAGGCACGGCAGCCTGGACCAGAAAGTGGAGCCGGCCTCGATCGTGCCGAACGATTTCGACCGCCTGTTCGCCGCGTGTCCGTCGATTTCCCTTTTGGCGTTCAACGGCAGACTGGCCGAACAAAGCTTCGAGCGCCGTGTGCTGCCGGACCTGCAGGCACGTTTCGCGCGTATCGAACGGGTCCGGTTGCCGTCGACCAGTCCCGCGCATGCCGCGATGCGCTTCGAGCACAAGTGCGCGGCCTGGGGCAGGGCGCTGGCGCCGGTGGTCAGCGTGCGGAGACCTGAATAGTCCTGGCCTGGCGCCGAGGGTACCCGAAATCATCGCGCGCGCACGATTGATTGGGTAACATAGAGGGCGTCTCAGCCACACGTGATCGAGCATGTTCCGGTTTTTCATTGTTTTCGTGATTCTGTTGGTGGGTCTGTTCACCGTCGAGGTGCTCCAGCCGGTGCAGCAGCACGTGATCCTGCCGTTTACCTCCGGACTTGCCTGGATCAGCGTGAACATCATCGAGCTGTTCGACTCGGGCGTCGCTTCGGCCGGGAAGGTCATCCGGGACCTGGAATCGGGATTCGCCGTCTCCATAGAACCGGGTTGTAACGGGGTCGAGGCACTGATCATCCTGTTTGCCGCGATCTTCGCCTTTCCAGCGCCGTTCAAGAACAAGCTGATCGGCTTCGCGATTGGATTCGTCGCGATTCAGGCGCTGAACCTGGTGCGCATCATCAGCCTGTTCTACATGGGCCAGTGGAACATGACCTGGTTCGAGTGGTTTCACCTGTATCTTTGGCAGGCGTTGATCATTCTCGACGCCCTGGTCGTCTGGCTGATCTGGCTGCGCACGCTGCCGCCGCCAGCCAGTCGCAATGGCGGTGGACCCCCGTCGGGCGGCGAAACCATTGGGCCGCAGCCCGAACCGCAACAGGCCTGATGTCGGACGATGAACGCCGCCTGCTGATCGCCGGTTGTGGCGATCTGGGGAACCGGCTGGCCGCCCGGCTGGGCGGATGGGAGATCCACGGGCTCAGGCGAAATGTCTCGAGGCTGGCCGCCGGCATCGTTCCCTTGAGCGCCGACCTTTCGCAACCATCCACGCTGAGCGGCGTTGCCGGCGACTGGGATGCCGTGATCTACACGGCCACGCCGGGCGAGCGCACGCCGGAAGGCTATCGGCAGGCTTACGTGACCGGCATGCAGGAGCTGCTCAAGCGCGTGCGCGTCGGACGTCTGATCATGGTTTCCAGCACCGCCGTGTTCGGCCAGGACGACGGATCATGGGTGAACGAAGCGTCGGCAACCGAACCGCAGCGCTTCAACGGTGAAATCCTGCTCGAAGCTGAGCGCATTGCCGCAGACGCCGGCGGTATCGTGATTCGTTTTTCCGGCATCTACGGGCCGGGGCGGGAATACCTGGTGCGCAAGGTCGTAAGGGGTCCTGTCGAGTGCCGGCGCGATCCGCCGGTCTGGACCAACCGGATTCATTCCGAAGACTGTGCGGCGGTGTTGGCACATCTGCTGGAACTCGATTATCCCGAGACGCTCTATCTGGCCAGTGATGCTCGGCCGGCGCCGCGCTGGGACGTGCTCCAGTGGCTGGCCGAAAGGCTGGACGCCCCTGGACCGATCGAGGCTCCCGACGGTGCCGGCCAGGGCAAGCGGATCGACGCGAATCGGTTGTTCGACTCGGGCTTTGCGCTACAGTATCCGGACTACCGGGCCGGTTATGGAGAGATACTGAAATGAGGTTGAACAACGAAATCGTCGAACGGTTCAGACAGGGGTTCGACCAGGCCGTCGAGGCCGGAATTCCGGAACCCACGGCAATGACGCTGTCGACCGTCGGCGAAGACGCCCGCCCGGCGGGCCGTGTGGTGCTGCTCAAGGGTTACGATGCCGACGGCTTCGTGTTCTACACCAACACGCTCAGCCGCAAGGGCCGTCAGCTTGCGGCCAACCCGCAGACCTCGCTGGTGTTCTGGTGGCGCGAAAATGAGCAGCAGGTGCTGATCGAGGGCCGGGCCAATCCGGTCACGGGCGATGAAGCCGATGCGTATTTCGCCTCACGCCCGCGCGGTAGTCAGATCGGCGCCTGGGCCTCGAAGCAGTCGACCGAACTGGATAGCCGGCAGACCCTGGTCGACCGGGTTGCCGAGCTGGAAGCGCAATACGAAGGCCGCAAAATTCCCCGACCGCCGCACTGGTCGGGTTACCGGGTCGACCCGGACCGGGTCGAATTCTGGTACGGGCGGGAATTCCGATTGCACGAGCGGATCCTGTTCACGGCCGGTGATCGGGATTGGGAGCGGAAGCTTCTTTACCCCTAGGCTCAGACATCCATGCCGGGTGCAAGCAGGCAAGAGCGCTTTGTAGATCGGAGCGCCGTCCCTGATGCGAGAGTGATTGCCAGATCCGCTTTCCAGCCACCCATCCCCGGAAAACAGTCTGTCGTGGTAAATTGAAGCGCTTCTGCGCTAAGGGTTTGATCACGAAATGACCTCAAGTTCACAAGGCCGTCGCTTGCGCGATCTCGTGGCCCGGCAGGCCCCGCTGCAGGTCGTCGGCACCATCAACGCGCTTTCCGCCCGCATGGCCGAGAAAATCGGTCACCAGGCCATTTACCTGTCCGGCGGCGGACTGGCGGCGAATTCCCTTGGTCTGCCCGATCTCGGTATCAGCACCCTGGAAGATGTGCTGATCGACGTGCGGCGGATCACCGACGCGAGCGATCTGCCGCTGCTGGTCGACGGCGATACCGGATTCGGGGGCGCGTTCAATATCCAGCGCACCATCCGTTCGCTCGAGAAAGCCGGCGCGGCCGGCGTGCACATTGAAGACCAGGTACAGACCAAGCGCTGTGGTCACCGGCCCGGCAAGGCCATCGTGTCGAAGGAAGAAATGGTCGACCGGATCAAGATGGCGGTGGATTCGCGCGTCGACGGCGATTTTGTCATCATGGCGCGCACCGACGCGCTCGCGGTCGAGGGCGAGGAAGCGACGATCGAACGCGCCGTGGCCTGCGTCGAAGCCGGCGCCGACATGATCTTCCCCGAGGCCATGCGCGAACTCGCGCAATACCGCCGTTTCCGTGACGCTGTCGGCGTGCCCATTCTGGCCAATATCACCGAATTCGGCCACACGCCGCTGTTCTCGACCTCGGAACTCGGCGAAGTCGGGGTGGATATTGTGCTGTATTGCTGCGGCGCGTACCGGGCCATGAACAAGGGCGCTGAAACCGTTTACAAGGCGCTGCTCGAGCAGGGTCACCAGCGCGACGTGATCGATATCATGCAAACGCGCGACGAGATGTACGGTTATCTCGACTATTACGCCTACGAGCGCAAGCTTGACGAACTTTTCGAGGACGAATCATGAGCGACAAGAACACTGGAGCAGGACTTCGGGGACAATCCGCGGGAGAAACGGCGATCTGCACCGTGGGTGCTGCCGGAAACAGCTTGAGATATCGCGGCTACGCGGTAGACGACCTGGCCCGGAATACCACCTTCAATGAAGTGGCCTATCTGATCCTCAAGGGCGAACTGCCCAACCAGGCCGAGCTGGATACGTACGCCGCGCGCCTGAAGGGGATGCGGGATCTCCCGGATGCGCTCAAGGAAGTGCTGGAGCGGATTCCGGCCGGTGCGCACCCGATGGACGTGCTGCGCACCGGTTGTTCGTTCCTGGGCAACGTCGAGCCCGAGCGCGATTTCAGCCGGCAGCAGGATATCGCCGACAGACTGCTGGCCGCATTCCCGTCGATGATCACCTACTGGTACCGATTCAGCCACGACGGCGTACGGATCGATACCGAATCCGACGAGGACGGTATCGGTGCGCAATTCCTTAGGCTGCTGCATGACAAATCGCCCAATGAGCTGCATGCGCGCGTCATGGACGTGTCGCTGATCCTCTACGCCGAGCACGAGTTCAACGCCTCGACGTTCACCGCGCGCGTATGCGCGTCGACGCTGTCGGACATGTTCTCGTGCGTCACCGGCGCCATCGGTTCGCTTCGCGGCCCGCTGCACGGCGGTGCCAACGAGATGGCGATGGCCATGCTCGAGCAGTACGACTCGGTCGATGAAGCGCGCAATGATGTCCATCGCAAGCTGGCCGAAAAGGAAAAGATCATGGGCTTCGGTCACGCCGTCTACCGCGAAAAGGACCCGCGCAACGCGATCATCCGCGAGTGGTCGCGCAAGCTGGCCGACGACGTCGGCGACAAGCTGCTTTTCCCGGTCTCAGAGGAAGTCGAGAAGATCATGATGGGCGAGAAGAAGCTTTTCGCCAATGCCGATTTCTTCCACGCCTCCGCCTATCACTTCATGGGCATCCCGACGGGCTTGTTCACACCCATTTTCGTGATGTCGCGGGTAACCGGCTGGTGCGCGCACGTGATGGAGCAGCGCGCCAACAACCGCATCATTCGCCCGGGGGCCGACTATACGGGTCCCGACGATCGAGACGTGCCGCCGATCGAGCAGCGCTGAGTCGGAAGCAGAAAATCGTTTGCGAGGCCGTGCCGCCCCTGGCAATTGCGAGAAACCGCCAATGCCCTGGATGTTTTGCGCGCCGTCAAGCCTTTTCAGGGTCTGTCGCGAACCAGCCGGCAGCGTCGAGCGGTTCATGGATGCATGCAAGCCCAAAGACCGGCCGTGCTCAGGCGTCAAGACGGGTCGATGCTGCTACGGGTTCCTGGCAGTGGGACATCAGCCGCCCGAACACCCGGCATGGTTGCCGCCCGCGGCACGAATCAATCACTCGTCGGGAAGGGGCGTTTTCCTGCGGGCCAGGTCGCGCGCGATCCAGTCCTCGATCAGGTCTCGCCACGGCGTCTGCTGCGGGTCGTGGCCGGCGTACATGCCGGCAGCCGTGCGCTGGCGCTGGGCTTCGTAGAGAATCAGCGCGCAGGCGACCGAGACGTTCAGCGACTGCGTCATGCCGCACATCGGGATGACGATATGTTCGTCGCAGGCAGCGGCGGCCTCGTCGCTGATGCCGAATTTCTCGGTGCCCAGCACAATCGCCGTCGGCCGGGTGTAGTCGATGGCCCGGAAATCGATTGCGCGACCGGAAAAATGCGCTGCAACGCAGCTAAAACCTTCGCGCTTGAGCTCGCCCAGGCCGCTTTGCGTATCAGAATGACGGGTCAGGCCCACCCAGCGCTGGGCGCCCTGGGCGGTGTTGTTCAGCGCCGGCAGTCCCCGATCGCCGGGCACGGCATGGGCGTGCATGACACCGACAGCATCGCATGTCCTGAGCACTGCGGCCAGGTTGTGCGGCTTGTGTACCCGCTCCATCAATACGGTCAGGTCCGGCTGCCGTCGGCGCGCCGTGTCGATGATGCGTTGCTTTCGTTCGGGAGTCATTGCGGTATGGTACTTACTAATACAAACAGAGGTATTGCCACATTCCGCTTGTATTAGTAAATGCACGGCGAGCCGAAAA
>DATGCS010000143.1:0-14884 GCA_035311685.1 Wenzhouxiangellaceae bacterium | reverse complement strand
TTCGGTTCCGGCCTGCAGCAGGAACTGTTCGCTCACTACGTCGACCAGGCCGTGGATATCGAAGCGGGGCACCTGGACACGGTCACCGAAGCCGCTCGACGCAATCGGACCGCGGTGGTCCTGGGCATCCTGGAGCGACCGGCGCAGCGCGGCGAGAGCGTTTATGCCAGTGCCGTCTCGATAGCAGCCGACGGCGTCATTCGGGCGGTGCAGCGTAAATTGATGCCCACCCACGAGGAGCGCCTGGTCTGGGCCGCCGGCGACGGAAACGGTTTGCGCACCTGGCGTCTCGGCGATTTTACCGTCGGCGCATTGAACTGCTGGGAGAACTGGATGCCGCTGGCGCGGGCCAGCCTGCAGGCCCAGGGGGAGGATCTGCACGTCGCGATCTGGCCGGGCAATGCGCGCAATACGGCAGAAATCACGCGCTTCATGGCGCTGGAAGGCCGTAGCTTCGTGCTCTCGGTCTCGGGCCTGATGCGTGCCGGCGACCTGCCGGAAGACCTCCCGTGCATGGATGCGCTGCGCGCCGCGGCGGCCGACATGCCGTGGGCCGCCGGCGGCTCCTGCCTGGCCGGTCCCGACGGCGGTTGGCTGATCGAGCCGGTGGACAATGAAGAAGGTTTGTTCGTGGCCGGGATCGATCACGAGCGGGTCCGACGCGCCCGCCACAATTTCGACCCTTCCGGCCACTACTCGCGCCCGGACGTGTTCCGGCTCGAGGTTGACCGGACCCGGCAGCGCATCGCGCGATTTTCGGATGATCAAGGGACCTCTGATTGAGTACGCGCGTAGCGTGCGTATTCAATCAGGGTTTCCCTGGCCGACACGCCGCCGGAGGCGGGTATTTCGAGAACCTAACGTGGAGAACCGATGATGAACTTTCGTGCCTTTCTGGTCTTGATGTGCGGTTTTCTGCCCGCGCTCGCTGCTGCAGGCAACCTGCCTGACGGACCCTATGTTTCGACCAGCGCCTCTGCGATCGAGGAAGTCGATCCCGATTACGCCGTGATCGATCTTCGGTTCCGGGTCGTGGCGGACGCTCCCGACGCGGCGCGAGCCGCCACCAACAAGGCCCAGCAACGCCTTGTCGGGTTGCTTGAAGACTATACCGATGCGCTGCGCGATCATCGCCTGGAATCGATGCAGTTCGGCGAGGAATACGAATTCGACCGGAACCAGCAAAAGCGCGTGCGGACCGGCTTTTTCGGCACGTTTTCGTTTCGGCTTGAAGTGGACGATTTCGAGCGCCTAGGCAAACTGCACTATCAGCTTGCCGGCCTGGAATGGAACTCGCTGGGCAATCCGGCATTCAAGGTGGCCGACGACGAAGCCGTGCGGAACCTGGCGCGTCAACGCGCCCTGGAAAAGGCCGGTGAGCGGGCCCGTGCGCTGGCCGAAGCCCAGGGCGCCCGGCTGGGCCCGGTCTGGGGCATTATCTACGAGCCCATGCACGACCTGGCCGGCCGCTCGCCCGGCGTGACCGGCGGCGGTGAAATGCGGCCGCCCGCGATCCGCATGAGCATGGCCGAATCCGAGTTCGAACTGCCCGTGGAACCGCGGCCGCTGCGCTACGAGGCCACGGTCGGCGTGGTCTACTCGCTTGATCGGCGAATCTCCGAATAACCCTGTAGCCGTTCTCTTTGCTTTCGCGCACGCCGGTACTGGTTCAGAGGCTCTCCAGCTTGGCGATCTGGGTTTCGAGTTCCTCGACGCTGCGTTCGTGGTCGGCCTTGCGCCGGCGTTCCTTTTCCACCACTTCGGCCGGCGCGTTGGCGACGAAGCGCTCGTTGGACAGTTTGCCGGTGACCTGCTGCAGGCCGCTGGCCTCGCGCTCGAGCTGCTTGTTCAGGCGCGCCAGCTCCTCGCCGATATCGACCAGCCCGGCCAGCGGGATCAGCAGCCGCATCTCGCCGCACAGCTGAACCGCGCAGTCGGACGAATCGCGGGCCTGGTCGGTCAGTTCGATGGATTCCAGGCGGGCCAGTCGACGCACCAGGTCGCCGAAGCGTCCGAAGCGCTCGGCGTCTTCGGTGCCGGCAAGCTGTACCAGCAGCGGCATCGCCTTTCCGGGGGCCAGGTTGAGTTCGGTGCGGGCCGAACGCACGGCCATGATTACGGCCTTGAGCCACTCGGCGTCGCTTTCGGCCTGCTCGTCGACCGCGCCGGTATCGGGCCAGGCGGCGGTGGCGAGAAATTCCGATTCCAGCGCCAGCGGCGTCCTGATGCGTTGCCAGATTTCCTCGGTCACGAACGGCACGAACGGGTGAAGCAATCTGAGCGTGGCATCCAGTACTTCGGCCAGCGTCCGGCGGGTCGAGTCGCGCATGGCCGCATCGGCGCCGTCAGTATTGTCCGGTTGCTCAGAGAGGGCAGGCTTGGCCAGTTCCAGGTACCAGTCGCAGAACTCGTGCCATACGAATTCATACAGCGCGCTGGAGGCCAGATCGAAGCGGTAGTCGGCAAGCGCCTGGTCGACCTCCGCGACAGTCCGGGCCAGGCGCGAGCGGATCCAGCGCGAGATCACGTCGTCCGACCGGTCTTCGGGTCTGGCCGCCGGCAGGGCGTCTTCGCCCACGTGCATCAGCACGAAGCGCGAGGCGTTCCAGAGCTTGTTCAGGAAGTTACGGTAGCCCTGGCAGCGCGACAGGTCGAACTTGATGTCGCGGCCGTGACCGGCCAGCGCGGTGAAGGTGAATCTCAGCGCGTCGGCGCCGAACGCCGGGATGCCGTCGGTGAATTCATCCCGGGTGTGCTTTTCGATCGCCGCCTTCATCTGCGGCTGCATCAGCGAGGCGGTGCGCTTTTGCACCAGCGCGTCGGCGTCGATCCCGTCGATCAGGTCGATGGGGTCGAGTACGTTGCCCCGGGATTTCGACATCTTCTGACCGTCCCGGTCCCGAATGAGCCCGGTGATGTAGACCTGCTCGAACGGCACACGATCGGTGAAGTGGCTGGTCATCATGACCATGCGCGCGACCCAGAAAAAGATGATGTCGAAACCGGTGATCAGTACCGAGGTCGGCAGGTAGCGATCGAAGCCTTCCGATTCCATTCGGTCGGGATCGGGCCAGCCCAGCGTCGAATGGGCCCACAGCGCCGACGAGAACCAGGTCTCCAGCACGTCGTCGTCCTGTTGAAGCGCGACCCCGGCTTCCAGGCCGTGTTTTTCGCGCACTTCGGCCTCGGAGCGACCGACGTAGATCTCGCCGTCGGCGTCGTACCAGGCCGGAATTCGGTGACCCCACCACAGCTGGCGCGAGATGCACCAGTCCTTGAGGTTCTCCATCCAGTGGCGGTAGGTGTTGATCCAGTTGGGCGGCACGAATTCGACCTCGCCCGATTCGACCTTGTCCAGCCCCAGCTTGCCCAGTTCGTCCATCCTGACAAACCACTGGTCGGTCAGGAACGGCTCGATGATCTGGCCGGAGCGGTCGCCGCGCGGTACCACCATGGGGTGCGGTTTCTCTTCCACCAGCAGGCCTTGTTCCTGCAGGTCGGCGACCACGCGCTTTCGGGCCTCGAAGCGGTCGAGCCCGCGGTAGGCGTCGGGCGCGTTGGCGTTGACCTCGGCGGTGGCGGTGAAGATGTTGATCGGTTCGAAGCCGTGGCGCGCGCCGACTTCCCAGTCGTTGAAGTCGTGGGCCGGCGTGATCTTGACGCAGCCGGTGCCGAATTCCGGGTCGACGTAGTCGTCGGCCACCACCGGAATCTCGCGCCCGGTCAGCGGCAGTTCAACCGTCTTGCCGACCAGGTCCGTGTAGCGTTTGTCGTCCGGGTGCACTGCGACGCAGACGTCGCCCAGAAGTGTTTCGGGCCGGGTGGTTGCGACCACGACGTCGCCTTGGCCGTCGGCCCTGGGATAACGAATCGACCACAGCTTGCCCTGCTCGTCGTGGTTGACCACTTCCAGGTCGGAAATGGCCGTCTGCAGTACCGGGTCCCAGTTGACCAGTCGCGGGCCGCGGTAGATCTTGCGCTCTTCGTACAGCCGGACAAAGGTCTCCAGCACCGCCTCGGACAGGTCGTCGTCCATGGTGAAGCGCTCACGCGACCAGTCGGCCGAGGCACCCAGCCGGCGCATCTGGCCGGTGATGGTCGAGCCCGACTCATGCTTCCACTGCCAGACCCTGTCAATGAAATCCTGTCTCGAATAATCGTCGCGCTTGCCGCCTTCGGCTTCGATCTGGCGCGTGACGACCATTTCCGTGGCAATGCCGGCGTGATCGACGCCGACCTGCCACAACGTGTCGAAGCCCTTCATTCGATGCACCCGGATCAGGCAGTCCATCAGCGTGTGCTGGAACGCATGACCCATGTGCAGCGTGCCGGTGACGTTCGGCGGCGGCAGCAGGATGGTGTAGGGTTTGCCCCGGCCGGCGGGCCTGAAACAGCCGGCCTCTTCCCAGGCCGGGTACCAGCGGCTTTCGATCGACTCGGGTTGGTAGGTTTTTTTCATTTCAGATTTTTCATTTCACTGCGGTTTTCGGTTCACTTCAACAGGTGATGATGCAATTCGCCGCCGCGCACCTTCCAGTCCATCCATCGCTGGCGGAGCCGTTTCTTCGCCTGCTCGTCGGGCGGCACGATTTCAAGTACCCGCTGGTATTCGCCGGTCGGCATTTCCGAGTCGGCCGCCAGGTTGATCAACAGCGCCGCGCGTTCGGGGGCTGTGCTCAAAAGGCGTATCGGAGCGGCGGTATCGTCGACACCATGAGCCAGAAATCGCCCGTCTGGCTTGTCCCACAGTCGGCCGTCCAGCGCCGACAGCTGTTCGCGCGTTCCCACCACAGCAATGTCGGTCGTAGCCGGAAACGCCTTGCACACCAGGACACCGGCGACCTCGACGGGGTCGGTGAAACGGCCGGACATTTCGTAGAAATCGATGCGCATTCAAGAAAAACCGGTTTCGGGTTTACGGTTTCCGGGTTCAGGTAAAAGCCATCTGTCGATTGAGCGGATCATCTTCCTGTCAGGTCGTCGCTTGATTGTTTCGGAGGTTTGTTCACTGGAAGCGCCTTCTCGCTTATTCGGTGCCCAAGGGTACGGTACGCTTTTCCGGAAACCGGAAACCGGAAACCGGAAACCGGAAACCGGAAACCGGAAACCGGAAACCGTCCCTCGCTTATTTCCCCGCCCGCGTCATCAGCCACTGGGTGAGCATGCCGACCGGGCGGCCGGAGGCGCTTTCGGCCTTGCCCCATTGCCACGCCGAGCCCGCGATGTCGACGTGAGCCCAGCGCTGGCCCTTGGTGAAGCGCGACAGGAAGCACCCGGCGGTAATGGAACCGGCCGGCATGCCGCCAACGTTCTTCATGTCGGCGAACGGCGTCTCGATCTGCTGCTGGTAGTCGTTCCACAGCGGCAGCCGCCATGCGCGGTCGGCCGACTCGGTGCCGGCGCCCAGCAGTTCACCGGCCAGGTCGTCGTCGTTGGTCATGACCGCGCTGGCGTGGTGACCAAGCGCCACGACGCAGGCGCCGGTGAGCGTCGCGATGTCGACCATGACCTCAGGCTTGGATTCGCGCGCCGTCCAGGTCAGTGCGTCGGCGAGGATCATCCGGCCTTCGGCGTCGGTGTTGTGCACTTCCACCGTCTTGCCCGACATCGTCTCGATGACGTCGCCCGGTCGATATGCATTGCCGTCGGGCATGTTCTCGACCGCTGCGACCACGGCGTCGACGTTGATCGGCAGTTTCAATCGCGCCACGGACTCGATGACCCCGATTGCAGTTGCCGCGCCGCACATATCGAACTTCATCTGTTCCATCAGATCGCGCGGCTTGATCGAGATGCCGCCGGTATCGAAGGTCACGCCCTTGCCGACCAGCGCGGCCGGCGCCTGGTCGGCGTTGCCGCCGCGCCAGCGCAGGCGGATCAGTCGTGGGCGATTGGTACTGCCCTGGGCGACCGCCAGCAGCGAGCGCATGCCGAGCTTTTCCATCGCGGCGTCTTCGAGCACTTCGACTTCAAGGCCTTCGACTTCGCCGGCCAGTTCTTCGGCGACCTCGGCCATGTATGCCGGGGTGCAGATATTGGGCGGCAGGTCGCCGAGCAGGCGGCAACGACGAACGCCGGCGGCGATGCCGGCTGCGGTCTTGAGCGCCTTCTCGACGCCTTCGGCCGCCGGGAATGCAATCCGGTCGGTGGCGGGTGCGGCGTCGGGTTCGGCCTTCTTGGTGGCCGAGTAGATGTAGTCGGCATGATCCAGGGCGAGCGCGGCCTGCACCGTCTTCCAGGTCAGGTCGCGTCCCGTCAGCTCGATCCGGGCCAGCAGGCAGACCGCGTCGGAGGCGCGCGACCGGCGCAGTGCGGCGCCGGCGCCCCTGGCCGAACGCACGAAGGTCGCATCTTCGAATCGGGCCGCCTTGCCCAGGCCGGTCACCAGCAGGCGCCTGGCCTTGATGCCGCGCGGGTGGTGGATCATCAGCGTCTTGCCGGCGCCCAGCGAAAGCTCGCCCTCTTGGGCCATTTCGGTCAGCAGGCCGTCGGTGGCCGCGTCGAGTTCCGGCAGTTGTTCGCGCACCGGCCTGCCTGAAAAGACACCTATGACCAGGCAGCCGGTCTCGATTTCGGTCGCGGCTTGATCAGTTGCCTGGAACTTGATTGTCTGGATATCCATGGGTAAATCCTTGTCTGTATTCATGAGCTGTCGTCATGCGTTGAGTGCCGGGCGCGGCTGAAAGATGCCGCGAATCGAGACCGCGCATCAGGCTCGCAAGCGAAATGCAACGGCAACGCCTTCGAGATTTCTGGAAGAACTTCCATCCAGAGATGTTTTCTGGCTACCACATCATTGTAACCTTGCCACCCATGAATGGACTGGTCGAGGTCATGCAGCGCCGCTACAAGCTTGCCGGATATATTCGCCGGGAAGCGCTCGGCGTGTGTCTCATGACGCTGGCGGTGCTGATGGCGATTTCGCTGGCGCTCTTCCTGGCCGAAATGCTGGGCGACCTGGCCGACGGAGAACTGCTGCTCTCGACGCTGGCCGAGCTGCTTCTGCTTCGGCTTCCGGAGGCCTTGCTGCTGACCGCGCCGCTGGCGCTGGTGGTTGGTTTGCTGATGAGTCTCGGAGAACTCGCCCAGGGCGAAGAATTCAGCGTCATGCGTTCGGCGGGTCTGGCGCCGGCGAGGTTGTTCCGCGTGGTGCTGGTGCTGGCCACGATGTGGGCTGCTGGACTGCTGCTGGTCAGCGGATGGGTGGCGCCGTGGGCCGAGCAGCGATCGGCGCGCATCGCCGAGCGAATGGCCGACGATCTGCTTCTTGCCAGCATCCGACCCGGTCAGTTCCAGACGCTGGGCGGCGGCAGGCTGACCGTATACGTTCGTGCCGCCGACCTGGAAGTCGGGCGCCTGGAGGGGATCTTCGTTCACTTCACCAACGACGATCAGGTCGAAGTGATCGCGGCCGAGAGCGGTCAGCTTTTCCAGCGGTCCGAGACCGGCGAACGCGTGCTCTCGCTCAGCGACGGTGTGCACCTGGGGCACGGGACGGATTCCGGTGGCTTGCCCATGCGGCGCATCGCGTTCGAGCGTAACGACATACAGCTGCCGCTGGCCGGCCATGAGTTTCAGGAGGATCCGTCTCGCTGGCAGTTCCTGCCGGCGCTGCTTGCCGATTCATCATCCGCCGCCGGTCTCGAACTGCAGCGGCGGTTGATGCCTCCGATCATATGCGCCGTACTGGCGCTGTTCGTCCTGCCAATCACGTTGTCGGGGGCGCGCGGCAGGCGTTTCGGCACCGTGTTGGCCGCGGTTGCGGTCTATCTCGTCTACAGCAACATCGCCAATCTGGTGCTGGTGCGTGCGGACCCCGGATCGGGCGCCTGGCCGGGTATCTGGCCTTTGCATGCCGCGGCTTTGCTGCTTGCAATCGTTCCGCTTGCGTCCTGGTGGCGTCGATGGTGACCGGTATTCTCGGCCGATACCTGGCCCGCTCGGTGGCGCGTTCGGTCGTGCTGGTTGCGCTGGTGCTTGCCGGGCTTTACCTGAGCGTCGACCTGGTACGCGAGGCCGGCGACATGACCGCGGGCTACGGTGCTGTGGAGATCGTCACGTTCCTCCTGCGGATAATTCCGGCGCGAATGTATGACCTTTTTCCGTTCGCCGTCCTGATCGGCGGGATGATAGCGTTGGGGCGTTTTTCAGCCAACAGCGAACTGGTGGCCATGCGCGCCGGCGGCTTTCACCAGTTGCGTATCCTGGGTCATGCGCTGAGTCCCGCGCTGTTGCTTGGGCTGGCCGTGATGCTGGCGGGAGAAACGCTGGTGCCCCGGCTGGAGCTGGATGCGCGGATCGACAGAGAGCGCGCCCGCGACGGCCAGGTCGGCGGCGGCGCCGGCCAGGCGCTCTGGATTCGCGACGGCCGGCTGATGATTCAAGCCGGCATTCTGCTTTGGAACGAAGACGATCAGGTGCGTTTCGGAGACTTGAGAATCTACGAGCTCGATGATGTCAACAGCATCGACCGCGTTGTCAATGCCTCGGCCGCCCGCCACGAAAAGGGTCGATGGCTGCTTGATGGCGTGAAAGATCTTGATGCCCGGACCGCCGCCCGAACGGACAGTCCAGATCGCACGGTAGAAATGGCCTCGCAACTGGACCCCGGGGTATTCAGGGCACTGGTGACCAGGCCCCGGCTGCTGCCGATGCGCGACATCTTGCGCATCCAGGACTATCTGGATGCCAACGGCCAGGATGCGACGGCCTACCGGCAGGCGTTCTGGCGCCGGCTGCTCTATCCGCTGAACATGTCGATGATGTTGTTTTCCGGGGTGGCGCTGCTGCTACGCGCCGGGCGTCGGATATCCCCGGCGCTCGGGGTGTTCTCCGGCGTTTCGCTCGGGATCGGATTTGTTGTCGTCCACCGGCTGGTGCTGGGGCTCGCGCCTGTGCTGCCGATTCCGTTCGGCCTGACCCACCTGTTGCCCGCAGTATCATTCGGGCTGCTTGCGCTGCTGATCCTTCGTCGCTGATAAATCGCCTTTGACCAAGCCCGTTCCGCCGAGGTCTATTTCGAGGTTCCCTTGCCGAGCCGGGGACGGTAGACCAGTCGCGTTCCGCTGGCCAGGTCGGGCCAGGCGCGACGATCGTGGCGCGCGAGCGACCAGGCGAACCCCAGACCCATTGTAGCGATAGCGGCCAGCCCGCCCAGAAACCGCAGCAGGCTTCGGGCGATAGTTACCGGCTGCTCATCGACCTCGAGCCATATCCGCCAGGTACGCATACCGAGGGTCTGGCCGATTCGCCGCCAACTGGCATGGAAGTAGGCAAATGCGAGCACCAACAGGTAGAGTTGATAAACGGGCTCGCCGCTATCGATCCCGGTGTTTCCGACGATCACGATCGCTGCAGTGCCAACCATCCAGATGGCAACCAGCACCAGGCCGTCGTAGATCATCGCGCCGGTGCGGCGCAGAAGCGAACATGGCCGGGCCGTTTTGTTCGGCCCGGATTCATTTAGCTCGGAAGCGCTCATTCAGTTTCTGTAACATTCGGCTCTCTCCGGATATTACAGGGACGTGGTTGCGGCCGCGTCGCTGATCAGGCGGCAAGGGGCCGGCTCGAATCAATGCGAACCAAGCAAAGCGGAAATTTCGAATATGTCTAAATCATTTGCAATCAGACCTGGACTGGTCCTGTGCGCCGGATTCGGCCTGCTGCTGACTCAGTCCGCCATGGCTCAGGTACTGGACCGCAGCATTCAGACCGAGGAGCAGCTCGCCCGAAGCGCAGCGCAAGTCCAGGCCCGGATCAATCAGGTTGCGGATGAAACCGAATCACTGGTCAACGACTACCGGGTTGTTCTCGGCAAGATCGAAAGCCTGCGCATCTATAACGGCATGCTGCAGGAGACGGTCGACAGCCAGGAGCGTGAAATCGAGAACATCAACAACCAGTTGACCAATCTCGAGCAGACCAATCGCGACGTGGTGCCGTTGATGATCGAGATGGCGAGCACGTTGCCCCGTCTGGTTCAGGTTGACGTCCCGTTTCGCGTCGATGAGCGGTTGGCTCGCGCCGACACGCTTATCGATGCGCTGGATCGCGCCGATGTGACGACGTCGGAGAAATTCCGCAGAATTCTCGAGGCCTACATCAGCGAGATCGAGCTCGGCCGGACCACCGAAGGTTATCGTGGCCAGTTGCCGGACGGTCAGCGCGTGGATTTCCTGCGCATCGGCCGCACCCTGCTGTTTTACCAGTCGCTGGACGGTACAGAAACCGGCTGGTGGAATCCAAATGCGCGCGCTTTTGAGCAACTCGGCGACCGGTACCGCCTCGCGGTGTCCGATGGTCTGGCGATTGCGCAGAACCAGGTCGCTCCAGACCTCGTCCGTCTTCCGGTGCCCGCACCGGCCGAGGCTGAATGATGAAAAAGTTCACGAATATTGCGATAGCCGCCTGGTTGGCATTTCCTGTATCCGGATTTGGTCAGGAAACCGTTCCGGAAGCACAGACGCTTCAGGAACTGCTGCGCCAGGTCGAGCAGGCGGCAAGCGAAGAGGCGCGCATCGATCAGCAGCGCCTGCAAGAATTCCGCCAGCAGCGCGCTCAGCAGCAGCAATTGCTGAGCGAAGCCCGTGCCGAACTGCGCGCACAAGAGCAGCGTTCCGACCGGCTGAACAACCAGTTCGACGAGAATGAGCGCGAACTGGCCGAGCTTTCCACCACGCTCGACGAGCGTATGGGCAACCTTGGTGAACTGTTCGGTGTGGTGCGCCAGGTTGCCGGTGACATGCGCTCGACGTTGAATGATTCGATGGTGTCGGCGCAGTTCCCGGGCCGTACCGGGCTTTATGCCAATCTTGCTGAACGAGGCGATACCGAACTGCCCAGCGTCGAAGAGCTTCGCGCGATGTGGACCGGCATGGTTCGCGAGATTGCCGAAAGCGGTAACGTCGTCGAATTCAGCGCCGATCTTATCAATGCCGACGGGCAGGTCGAAGAAGACCGGAGTATCGTTCGCGTCGGTGTGTTCAATGCGGTTTCCGAAGGCAAGTTTCTGCAGTGGGACGCGTCGCAGAACCTGTTGCTCGAGTTGCCTCGCCAGCCTGCAGGTCGTTTCCAGGCGATGGCCGCCGATCTGCAGAAGGCGTCGTCCGGCACTATTCAGGAAATGGCGGTGGACTTCACTCGCGGCGATATCCTGGCCCAGGTCGTTCGCTCGCCGACCGTGCGAGAGCGGGTTCGCCAAGCCGGCCCGGTCGGAGCGGTCATTATCGTGATCGGCGTCATCGGATTGTTGTTTGCGCTTTGGAAGGGCATCATTCTGGTGATTCGCGGCAATGCGATCAAGCGCCAGATCAAGAAGTCGGAGGCGGACCACAGCAACGCCCTGGGGCGTGTGGTGAGTGTCTACGAGGACAGCCCGGATACCGATGTCGAAACCCTGGAGCTCAAGCTCGACGAAGCCATCCTGCGCGAAACCGCGCCGCTGGAATCCGGCTTGCCACTGATCAAGGTGCTGTATGTCGTCGCGCCGTTGCTTGGCCTGCTGGGTACCGTCGTCGGTATGATCCAGACCTTCCAGCAGATCACGCTGTTTGGGACAGGTGACCCACGGATGATGGCCGGCGGTATTTCGATGGCGCTGTTGACCACGGTGCTGGGGCTGGTTGTCGCCATTCCGCTGACGGTGATACACAGTATCCTGCAGACGCGCAGCCGCGCGCTGATCCAGATCCTGGAAGAGCAGGCGGCCGGTATCATCGCCCGGATCGCAGAGCAGAGCCATGGTCGCGCTGTTTAACCTGCTGGAGTCCATCCGCGGGTTCATCGAGCTCGGTGGTGATGTTCTATGGGCCATCATGCTGGTTTTGCTGGCAATGTGGACGCTGATCATCGAGCGCTACTGGTTCCTGTTCCGGGTATTCCCATCGGAACGGGCCCGAGTCATCGATGAATGGCAAGCCAGGGGCGAGCATCGTTCCTGGCACGCCCGCCGGATCAAGAAAGAACTGGTCAGCCGCGTGCGACAGCAGCTGCAGCGCAACGTCACGATGATCCAGACGCTGATCGCGATCTGTCCGCTGCTTGGCCTGCTTGGCACCGTGACCGGCATGGTTGCCGTATTCGATGTCATGGCTTTCTTCGGTACGGGCAATGCCCGGGCCATGGCAGCTGGTGTGTCCAAGGCCACCATCCCGACCATGGCCGGCATGGTGGCCGCGCTTTCGGGCGTGTATTTCGCTTCGTACCTGGACCGCAAGGCATCGATCGAGAGCGAAAAGCTCGAAGATCTGCTGCAGAACGACTGAAACGTCGAGGATATCCAACCAATGTCACGCAGACATGCGACGCAGGAAGAGCCCGAAATCAACATCACACCGATGCTGGATATCGTGTTCATCATGCTCATCTTCTTCATCGTGACCACGACGTTCGTGCGTGAGACGGGTGTTACCGTCGAAAAGCCCGAGGCATCGACGGCCGAGTCACGGCCGCGGGGGAACATTCTCATCGGTGTCGACTCTGACAATCAGGTCTGGATGAGCGGCAGCCAGATCGAACTCAGCGACGTTCGCACGCAAGTTCAGCGCGCCCGCGCCGAAAATCCGGAAGGCAGCGTCATTCTGATCTCGGACAAAGGCGCACGCACCGGCACGCTGGTCGATGTCATGGATCAGGTGCAGGCTGCCGGAGTCAGGCGTATGGCGATTTCCGCCGAACAGGTCGGTGGAGGAGGTTAATGCATGGGAACCGGAATTCGTTATGGCGTGTCCGTTGTGCTGGCTGTCATCGTGACCGTGGCGGCTTTTTACCTGATGCATCGGCTGATTTCAGGCACTGACGGCGAACGCGAACACATGGATCCGCCGTCCGGCATTCGCTTCGGACCGGTGGACATCGAACAGGAGATCCAGACCAGGGAACTCCGCAAGCCCGAACCGCCCCCACCGCCGGATACGCCGCCGCCGCCACCGGACATTCAGGTCTCCGAGGTAACGCAGACCCCGACGGAAATGCCGCGCATGGAAATGCCGGATCTCAACCTGGGCGTCCGCGCTGGCCCGCCCGTGTTGGGCAATGTCGGCATGGATCGAAGCGCCGAAGGCGATGTGGTGCCACTGGTGCGAATCAATCCGCAGTATCCGCGGGATGCGGCCATGAACCAGATCGAAGGTTTCGTGACCATCGAGTTCACGATTACCGAAACCGGCTCGGTTCGTGATCCCCGGATCATCGACTCGAAGCCGCCGCGCGTATTCGACCGTGAAGCCATTCGCGCCATCCTGCGCTGGAAGTTCAAACCCCGGGTCGTTGATGGTACGGCCGTTTCGCGCCAAGCTGTCCAGACCCTCGACTTCGTTCTGGACGGATAATGAACATGAATCGAATCGCAACGCTGTTGGTACCGTTTGGCTTGCTACTGTTCTCCGTCAGCCCGGTTGTTTTTGCGCAGACCGGTAGTGAAACCGTGTCGTGCGGTGAGGAGCGCGATATCGAGCCGGGTCTGATGACCGAGCAGATCTACAACCGCATGAATGAAGCGTTCGAACTGATCGGTGAGGAAGAGTACGATGCCGCCTACGATGAACTCGACAATCTTCGCAAGGCCCGCATGTCGGATTTCGAGAAGGCGTCGGTCGAGCAGGCCATGGGGTTCATTGCCGCCCAGCGCGAACAGTACGGGGCGGCCATTCGCCGCTTCAGTGAAGCGGTTCGGCTCAACAAGTTGCCGAATCAGACCCATTTCGAGATGATCCTGCAGATCGCGCAGCTTCACAATGCGCTGGAGCAGTATGACGAAGCGCTCCAGCAGCTTGAATTCTGGTTTTGTGTTTCGCCGGAAGACGCAAAGAATATTTCAGAAGTCTGGGTACTCAAGGCCAGCCTCCACCTGCAGCAAGATGATTACCGCCAGGCGCTTTCGGCAATTGATCAGGCGATCGAGATCGCCGAGGACGTGCCGGAAACCTGGTACAGATCCAAGCTTGGCATTCTGTTGGAGTTGGAAGAGTACAGGCCCGCAGTCGATGTGGCCAAGACTCTGATTCAGATGAGCCCGGACAGGAAAGAATACTGGACGCAGCTCTCGGGCATCTACATGGCGCTCAACGAAAATCAAAATGCAATGGCTGCGCTGCAACTCGCCTATCGTCGCGGACTGCTGAATCGCGGTAGCGAGTATACCCAGCTTGCAGGACTGCTCCAGCAGATGGAAGCGCCCAGACTTGCCGCAGAAGTGATGCAGGATGGTCTTGAAAAAGGCCACATCGAAAAGACGGCCCGCAATTGGGAGGTGACCGCCGGCGCCTGGTATCAAGCGCGCGAACTCGATAAATCATTGGCCGCATATGCACAGGCGGGAGAAATTTCCGACAGCGGCAAAATCGACTTTCAGCGCGCATCCATCATGACGGCCAACGAGAATTGGGAAGGTGCGCTTTCGGCTGCACGCCGTGCGCTGGAAAAAGGCGATCTGACCGACTCGCAGGAAGCTACTGCTGAATTACTGACTGGTATGGCGCATTTCAACCTCAATAATCTCGATCAAGCTGAACAGGCCTTTATTCGAGCGGCGAACTATGGCACACTTCGCTCAGCCGCACGCGAATGGTTAAATCACATTGAGCAGACAAGACAGCGCTTAGCGAGTCGGTAGCGGCCTCTCAAATCCGATCAGGGAGTTCGAAAGATGCAAAGCAATACCGAAGAAATCTTGAACCAGGCCATTGAAGACGAAGCGGGTGCCGCCTCCGGCGCCGCTGGAAGCGCTGCTCCCGCCGCCACACCTGCGCCTGCGTCCAAGAAGAAGGCCTCCAAGAAGAAGGCCTCCAAGAAGAAGGCCTCCAAGAAGAAGGCCTCCAAGAAGAAGGCCTCCAAGAAGAAGGCCTCCAAGAAGAAGGCCTCCAAGAAGAAGGCTTCCAAGAAGAAG
>DATGCS010000142.1:0-21681 GCA_035311685.1 Wenzhouxiangellaceae bacterium | reverse complement strand
CGAGCTCAATCCGATCGCACTCACGATTGCGGTGATGTTCGCCGCGTCCAACAGTTTCCTGACACCGGTCGGCTACCAGACCAACACGATGATCTTCGGCACCGGTGTGCTGAAGTTCTCCGATTTTCCACGCGTCGGCGCACCACTGAACCTGATCCTGATGGTCGTCACCAGCTACGCCGTGGTCCATTTCTGGCCGGTCAACGCCTGATCGGGAAAGCGCTGACCCAATATCCACGCCACGCTTTGCCGCACCCGGCCTCCCCTTGCATTTGCGAAAACATTCGGGTCCGGCCAGGTTGATTTTTTGCACCGCTTCCGTTCATGCGTCCAGAGTTGTCAGAAGCTGCGATAATATGATGGTTTTATATCAAGGATAATCATCATGGCCGATTCGATCGTCATCACCGCAGCGCGCCGCACCGCGATCGGCGCATTCCAGGGGCAGTTCGCGCCCGTCTCATCGCCCGATCTGGGCGCCGCCGCCATCCGGGCCGCGGTCGGTGATTCAGGTATCGAAGGCAACGATGTCTCTGAAGTCCTGATGGGCTGCGTGCTGCCGGCCGGCACCGGACAGGCGCCGGCGCGCCAGGCCGCCATCGGCGCCGACCTGCCGCTTTCGGTCGGCGCGACCACGCTCAACAAGGTCTGCGGATCGGGCATGAAGGCCGTAATGCTGGGCCACGACGCGATTCGCGCGAGCTCTGCAGAAATCGTGATCGCCGGCGGCATGGAATCGATGACCAATGCGCCCTACCTGGTCAAGCGAGGACTCAGAATGGGCCACGACCAGCTGCTTGATCACATGTTCTTCGACGGTCTTCAGAACCCTTTCGACGGCCAGATGATGGGCGGTTTCGGCGAGAAGTGTGCCGACAAGTACAGTTTTTCGCGCGAGCAGCAGGACGATTTCTCGCGCGCCTCGGTCGAGCGCGCCAACAAGGCGATCGAAGAAGGCCTTTTTGCCGGTGAAATCGTGCCGGTCACGGTCAAGTCGCGCAAGGGCGACGTGGAAATTGCCACCGACGAGGAGCCCGGCCGGATCAACGTCGACAAGATTCCGAACCTGAGGCCGGCCTTCGCCAGGGACGGCACGATCACCGCGGCCAGTTCGTCGAAGATTTCCGACGGCGCCGCGGCCCTGGTGCTGATGAGTGCCGACAACGCGTCGCAGCGCGGCATTCAGCCGCTTGCCAGGATCGTCGCGCACGCGACCCATTCCCAGGAGCCGGAATGGTTCACGACCGCGCCGGTCGGGGCAATGAAGAAAGTTCTGGAACGAGCCGGCTGGGGCGCCGATGAGGTGGACCTGTACGAGATCAACGAGGCTTTCGCTACGGTCACCATGGCCGCGATGCACGAGCACGGCCTGCCGCACGACAAGGTCAACATCCACGGCGGCGCCTGCGCGCTGGGCCATCCCATCGGCTGCAGCGGGGCGCGCATCCTGGTCACGCTGATCCATGCGTTGAAGTCCACCGGCGGCAAGCGCGGCATCGCTTCGCTGTGCATCGGCGGAGGTGAAGCCACCGCAGTGGCAGTCGCACTCGACTAAGCATATCGCCGATATTCCTGTGACATTCAGAGTGCGAATGTAACGGCTGCAGATCCCGCACCTGCCACGTGTCGCCGGCCGGATGCAGCGGCGGCAAAGGTGGGCGTTATCTGACGATCGGCGGCGAAATGGCGCTGCTGCCCAGATCCGCACCGTATCGCAATGCCGCGATCGTGAAGAATCCGGGCCAGGGGAGAACGATGACTGGAAATACGCAGGCGAATGAGCATCTCGCCAGACCGCTGGGACCGTTCAAGCGCATGCAGCCAACGGTATTCATGGGCTCGGCGGGGCTTGTTGTGGCCTTCTGCATCTTCGGCGGCGGCTTCACCGAGACCGCCAGCGCCACCTTCGAAGCCGTTCAGGCCTGGATCGTGGATACGCTGGGTTGGTATTACATGCTCGTGACCTCGGCCCTGGTGCTGTTCGCGGTCGGCGTGGTCATCAGTCCGGCCGGTCGACTAAAGCTCGGGAAGGACGACGACGAGCCGGAATTCGGGCGCGTCAGCTGGTTCGCCATGCTGTTCGCCGCCGGCATGGGCACCGGACTGGTGTTCTGGGGCGTTGCCGAACCGCTCAATCACTACATGGAACCGCATTACGCCGAGCCCCAGACGGCCGCGGCCATGCAGGACGCGATCCGCTATTCGTTTTTCCATTGGGGACTGCACCCCTGGGCCATTTACCTGGTGCTTGCCCTGGCGATTGCCTATTATCATTTTCGCATCGGCCTGCCGCTGGCGCCGCGATCCGTGCTGTGGCCCATAATCGGCAAACGCATCTACGGCATGGCCGGTCACCTGACCGATATTCTTTGCACCGTAGGCACGTTGCTCGGGGTTGCCACATCCCTGGGACTGGGCGCGATGCAGATCAATGCCGGGCTTTCGATGTCCATGGGAATCGATACCTCCACCATGATCCAGGTAATAATCATCGCCACGATTACGCTTGTGGCGACGATATCGGTGGTCTCCGGCGTTCAGCGTGGCATTCGACGGTTGTCGGCACTGAATATCGGGCTGGCGTTCGCCTTGCTGCTGTTCGTCTTTCTTGCCGGTCCGACGACCTACATCCTGGATACCTACGTCGGCGGGCTCGGCGTATATTTCCAGACGCTGATCGAGACCAGCCTTGAAACCGATTTTGCGATCAACTCCGACTGGCAGGCAAGCTGGACGCTGTTCTATTGGGGCTGGTGGATCTCCTGGTCGCCGTTCGTCGGCATCTTCGTCGCCCGGATCTCCAAGGGCCGCACCGTTCGAGAGCTGATTCTTGCGACGCTTCTCGTTCCGACGGCCGTCACCTTCCTGTGGATGGCCACGTTCGGGGGAACCGCGCTGCACCTGGAGCGCTTCACCGAAATCGATATTGCCCAACAGGCGGTCGACGACGTGGCCATCTCGCTGCATCTGCTGCTGAGCGAACTTCCGCTGGGATCGATGACCACGGTATTCGCCACGCTGGTGATCATCATCTTCTTCATCACCTCGTCTGATTCCGGCTCGCTTGTCGACGATATGGTGACTTCCGGCGGCCATCCGCATCCGCCGGTCTCGCAACGGGTGTTCTGGGCAGTGTCCGAGGGTGCAGTGGCGTCAACCCTCCTTGTCGTCGGCGGCCTGCTGGCCATCCAACAGGCGGCCATCACTATGGCTCTGCCGATGACGCTGCTGCTGATCGCCGCCTGCTACGGCATGGTGCGGGCATTCACCACCGATATCCGCGAAAAAGGCATTCCGGAACAGAGAGGAATCGAGGGGGAGGTCGGCGAGGACTGAACAGACGCAAGTCGGCAGGCGCAGGATCGGGAACAAAACCCCGCGAAAGCGGGGCTTGCCGTATCTGGCGGAGAGAGAGGGATGACTGCGCGGCTTCGCCGCTTGCCCTTCGGGCTCGCCATCCACCTGCGGTGTCTGGTCTCATGAGCTCGCTTCGCTCGGTTCGAACCAGAGCCCTGTTCGATCGGACATTTGCGGTTTCCCAAATTTCGTACGGGTGGCTGCGTAGTTGCCGACTTTGTGCTTTTTGGTCCAACTCCGGAGCGCTCTCTCCGCCAGATACGAAAAAACCCGCGCAAGGCGGGCTTTTCCGTATCTGGCGGAGAGAGAGGGATTCGAACCCTCGATGGGGCTTTTAACCCCATACTCCCTTAGCAGGGGAGCGCCTTCAGCCACTCGGCCATCTCTCCGTAAACTGATTGTCTCATGCCCTAAACCGGCCCGCCGGGCGTTTCTTGGCAACGCGAACGATGCTGTAACGCGCTTGCCAGCGAAGCGAATCGGCAATTATACCGATGCGCGTCTGTTTTTGGCCAGCAATTCGGCCACCCGCGGGGCGGGTTTTTTGCGACAATACGCGCTGGTGGTCCTCGTCGGTCTCCCCGCGCCACTAACCCGTAAACCCCGTCAGGCCCGGAAGGGAGCAGCGGCAGCGGGAGCGTGGGCGACGGGATCGGGCGGTCGGGGGCCACCTCTTTTTTACTTCCCTGTTCGATATTCCGTTTTATTTCCCCGTTCGATATTCCGTCTCCTTCGGGCCAGTCCGCCTCTTCGGCCCGCCTGCATTTATGTCTGAATATCAATTACCTATGGATGCTTCATGAGCATTCCAGTACACCGGTGTCGGAATTTTCCTACCTTGCATGCACTTTCGCCTAGTCCAATTCGAGACGCTTTCCGAGTGATTGCGGCGAAGTTTGCCGATGTTCGGAATCCGGGCTTTTACCTAATCTGTGCTCACGGTCGACGAACGCAGACCAGCGGACCGGCCGAAATTCAAGAGCGAAATCTGCAATCAAACTAAAAGGAGAAACATCATGTTCAAGCACATCATTCTGGCACTGGTTCTGGCCCTGGGCATCAGCAACGCGGCGTTTGCCGCCGAGGCGGTCGACGTCAACACCGCAACAGCCGAGCAGCTGGCCGAAGCGCTGAACGGCGTCGGCGCGTCCAAGGCCGAGGCGATCGTCGAGTACCGTGAAACCAACGGTCCTTTCACGCACATCGACGAGCTGATCAATGTGCGCGGCATCGGCATGGCGACCGTCGACAAGAACCGCGAGATGATCGACTTCGGCGACGCCCGCCCCTCAGGCGAACGGTAAAGACTGCAACAGCCGCCGCAACCGCGGCGGCCTGCTCCGGAGCCCGGCCCTGCGCCGGGCTTTTTCTGTGGAAGGCGCGTCTCGTGCCGAGGATCTAGCGGCCGTTATTGGCGCCAGGCGCGCCTGCAATAGACAATCGCGCCCGATCAGTGCAATAAATCACCCGACTCCCGACTTCCGACCTCCGAAACCGGAAATCGTTTTTATCATCTTCTGAGAAACTGTTTATATATATAGTATTCTGGTCTGCATGGAAACAACCCTTATGAACGTCACCACTCCCCTCGAACGACTGCTCGCAGAACGCGACGACCTGTGGCGCGGGCGCCGGCGACGGCCGGGCAATGCACTGGCCACCGGCCGGGCCGCGCTGGACCGGCGGCTGCCTGACGGCGGCTGGCCGCGCGGCAAGCTGGTGGAACTGCTGCCGGAGCGCTTCGGCGCCGGCGAACTGGACCTGCTGTTGCCCTGCCTGGCCGAACTCACCCGACGCGAACGGCCGGTGCTGTTCATCGCGCCTCCGATGGTGCCCTGCCCCCAGAGCCTGGCCCGGGCCGGGCTGGACCTGACCCGGCTGCTGATCGTGCGCGAACAGAAACATGCGTTCTGGGCCGCCGAGCAGTGCCTGAAAAGTGGCTTGTGCGGCGCGGTCGTGGCCTGGCCCCATGGCGACAAGAGCAACACCGTCAGTGACCGCGCGGTGCGCCGGCTGCAGCTGGCGGCCGAGAACGGCGATGCGCCGGTATTTCTCTGCTACGCCCCGGGCAGCACGCCGCCGGCTTCCCTGGCCAGCCTGCGCCTGGCGATTCGCTGCGGTGGTCATATCGAGATTCTGCGCAGCCGCGGCGGCGAGACCACCGGCGCGATCCGGCTGCATGCCGACAACGTCGTGCCGCTGGTACCCGGAAGCGCTCGTGCATGATCGATCAGGGGTTCCTTGATGCCGGCAGGTGCGCTATGGACCGGCATCATATGCCCACAGGGTGCATTGCAGGCCGTGCTGCGCCTGTTGCCGGCCATGGCACCCGAAACCCCGATGGCGCTGCACGACACGGCCAGCGGCCGGGCACGGATTATCGAGATCAACCAGGCCGCACGCGCCCGGGGCGTTCACCCGGGCCAGGCGCTGGCCGATGCGCTGGCAATTGCTCCCGATCTCGAAAGCCTGCCACGCGACCGCAAGGCCGAGGCCCGGCTGCTGGAAGAACTGGCGATGATCGCCTACCGCTACAGCCACCAGGTGGCGATTACCGGCGACGGCGTGGTGCTGGAAACCGGCGGCAGTCGCCGGCTGCACGGCGACCTGGACGCGATGCTGGGCGCCCTGGAAGAGGAACTTTCGACGATGGGGCTGCACGCAAGCCTGGGCACGGCGCCGGTGCCTGCCGCGGCCTGCCTGCTGGCGCGAACCGGGCAACACGTAACCGCAGTGGAAACGCTGCGCGGAACGCTTTCGGGCTGGCCGCTGCGTCGGCTGGCTCTGGCACCGGCAGAACTGCAGAAACTCGATGGACTGGGGCTGAAATCGGTGCGCGACGTGCTGGCGCTGCCGCGTTTCGAGCGCGAGCGCCGGCTCGGTCGCACGCTGAACCGCTATCTGGACCAGATCCACGGCCGCGAACAGACGCCGCTGGTCTACTGGCAGCCGCCGGAAACCTTCTGCCAGCTGCTCGAACTGCCCGTGCCCACCATCCGCAGCGAGGCGCTGCTGTTTGCGCTCAACCGGGTACTGGAGCATCTTCACCAATGGCTTCGAGTGCGCGACCGCGCCCTGTCCGGAATCGAGATCGAGTTGCTGCCGGAGGACCGGAGACCGAAGATCGAGCTCTCCGCCGGACTCGGCCAGCCCGGCTTCCAGCGCGACCGACTGCTGGAAATCCTGAGGCTGAAGCTGGAATCGACCCGGCTGAGCTCGGCCATCGCGTCGCTGCGCGTGCGCGCCGACAGCAGCATCGAACAGCGACCGCCGCAGGCCGACCTGTGGACCGGCACCAACGTCAACGACGCCTGGCCGGCGCTGATCGACCGGCTGGTCGCGCGCATCGGCGAAGACGGGCTGTGCAGCATCGCACCCTGTCCGGATCACCGTCCGGAGAAGGCCTGGACGTGGACAGCCCCCGGCACCACAACCACCGGCGCCGACACCCCGCCCAGGCCCAACTGGCTATTGCCGGAACCACGACCCTGCCGGACTGGAGAATTGCGCCTGATCGACGGCCCGGAACGCATCGAGGCCGGATGGTGGGACGGCCAAGACTGCCGGCGCGACTACTGGACCGCCCACGACCGCCACGGCAACCGGCTCTGGGTATTCCGCGAATACAAGCCGCGCGACGGCTGGTTCGTGCACGGGTTGTTCGGGTGAAGGGCCACGGTTTCGGGTTTCCGGGTTCGGGTTTCCGGTAAAACGGTGGACGGTGGTCGGTAGTCAAAAAACAGGACAATCTCCGGTCTTCCTTTCCAATTTCCGGCGTTCGACATGGTCTCCGCCCTTGCCTTTCCGGAAACCGGAAACCCGAAACCGGAACCCCGTCTTTTAACCTTCCGACTTCCGACTTCCGGCCTCCGACGCCGCCTTCCGGGTTAACCTGTGCCGATGGAATTGCTGATACTGCTCGCTCTGATCCCGCTGGCCTGGTTCGGCTATCGCCTGTTTCGCCGGCGCCGGCGCCGGGCGATCTCGGCGCGCTCCCTGTCGGATGAATGGCGCGAGATCCTGGTGCGCAACGTGCCGCTTTACGCTCGGCTGCCCGATGCACTGAAACAGGAATTGCATGGGCATGTCCAGCTGTTCCTGCACGACAAACGCTTCTACGGCTTCGACGGGCTGGAGGTCGACGACGAGATGCGCCTGACGGTGGCCGGCAACGCCTGCGTGCTGCTGCTCAACCGCTCCAACGACCATTATTCCAACTTCACCTCCATCTACCTGTACCCGAGCACCTTCGTGGCGCAGCACACGACCTACGACGGCGTGGTTCAAAGCGTCGGCAAACAGGCCCGGCTGGGCGAATCCTGGCACCGCGGGCCGCTGGTGCTGGCCTGGGACGCGGTGCTGCACGGCACGCGCGATATCAAGGACGGCCATAACGTGGTGCTGCACGAATTCGCGCACAAGCTCGACGACGCCGACGGCCGGGTCGACGGCGCACCCATCCTCGAACAACGTTCGCAATACACCAGCTGGGCACGCGTGATGCGGCGCGAATACAAGCAGCTCCAGGGCCAGGCCGGACGCCGGGCGCGCACGGTCATGGACCACTACGGCGCCAGCGCGCCCGAGGAATTTTTTGCCGTGCTGGTCGAGACCTTCTACGAAAAGCCCCGCCAGCTCAAGAAACGCCATCCTGAACTCTACGCCGAAATGCAGAAATGCTTTCGGGTCGATCCTCTCGAATGGCATGAGCCCGCGAGGCCGGCCGGGACTTCCTGAATCCCGTCTGTAAATTCGTCCGGAGGTCTTCGAAGTTGCGTGGCGCATCCCGGCGAATCGCCAGCGGTCAAATATGCAATCCTCCTTATCTTGCCCGGCTCTGGTAAGCTGAAGTCAGGAACATTGCAGACGCGGTGATCCATGTCGACCAAAGACTATCGCTCGAAGCGAAACTTCGACAAGACCGGAGAGCCGCGCGGCTCGTCCGGCCGTAGTTCCTCGAAGAAACCGCAGTTCGTGATCCAGAAACACGATTCCTCGACGCTGCACTACGACTTCCGGATCGAGGCCGATGGCGTGCTCAAGTCCTGGGCCGTTCCCAAGGGCCCGTCCACCGATCCCGGCGAGAAGCGGCTGGCGGTTCCCACCGAGGACCACCCGCTCGAATACGCAAATTTCGAAGGCGTGATTCCCGAAGACGAATACGGCGGCGGGACGGTGCTGGTCTGGGACCGTGGTTCATATGAGAACGTCACCGAAAAGGACGGCGAGATCCAGCCGATCGGAAAGGCAATCGAAGCCGGCCATGTCTTGATCGATCTGCGCGGCGAAAAGATCCGGGGCGGCTACGCATTGCATCGCACCGGTTCCGGAGATAATGCGCGCTGGCTGCTGATCAAGATGGACGACGAACACGCCGACGCCCGGCGCAATCCTGTCTCCACCGAACAGAAATCGGTGAAAAGCGACCGCACCATGAAGCAGGTCGCCAATGATGAAGGCGGGAACGACGAATGAGCGACTGGCGAGAGGCTCTGACGCAGGAAGAACGCGACGACCTGAAAAAGTCCGACCATCCGAAATGGATGTCGCCGATGCTGGCCACGCTCACCGATAAGCGCTTTTCCGATCCCGACTGGATCTACGAGCGCAAGCTCGACGGCGAGCGGTTATTGCTGTTTCGCGACGGCGGGGACGTCCGATTGATGACCCGCAACCGCAAGCAGGCCAACGATACGTATCCGGAACTGGTCGAAGCCTGCCTTGACCAGGATTGCACCGATTTTGTCATCGACGGCGAGGTGGTTGCGTTCAAGGACGGCGTCAGCAGCTTTTCGCGCCTGCAACAGCGGATGAAGATCACCAAACAGAAAGAGGCCCGGTCGTCAGACGTCGCAATCCACTTCTACGTTTTCGATCTGCTGCATGTCGACGGCCACGACCTGGACGCCCTTCCGCTCAGAACGCGCAAGCAACTGCTCCGGCGATTATTCCAGTTCGACAAACCGCTGCACTTTACTCCCCATCGCAACGAAGACGGCGAGGCGTACTTTGAAGAAGCCTGCGCCAAGGGTTGGGAGGGCGTCATCGCCAAGCGGGCCGACTCGCCTTATCACCACAGTCGATCACGCGACTGGCTGAAGTTCAAGTGCGAAAACGGCCAGGAACTGGTTATTGCCGGCTTTACCGAGCCGAAAGGTGAGCGAAAGGGATTTGGCGCACTCCTCGTTGGCTACTATTGTCAAGACAAGCGTGACGGCGGTGACGGCGAGCGCCTGTGCTACGCCGGAAAAGTAGGTACCGGCTACGACGATGACTTTCTCGTCGAATTCCGGGACCGGCTCGAGGCGCATTCGGTCGACGAATGCCCATTTGCCGATGGACCCGGCGGCAAGGACGTTACCTGGGTCGAGCCGCATTTCGTGGGCGAATTCGGCTTCACCGAATGGACCGACGACGGCAAGCTCCGCCATCCGCGCTTCCTTGGACTGCGGCGCGACAAAAACCCCCGCGACGTGGTCCGCGAATCCGCCGGGGAGACCGCCGATGGCTGAGCGCGACGAAAAAAGGATCATCGAGATCGACAGCCGCGAGGTCGCGATCAGCCATCCCGAGAAGCTGCTGTTTCCTGACGACGGCATCACGAAATTGGCGCTGGCCGAGTACTACCGGAAGGTCGGCGACGTGGCCCTGCGCCACTACCGCGATCGCGCGCTGAGCATGCACCGTTACCCGGACGGCATCGACGGCGACGATTTCTTCCAGAAAAACATCTCCGACTATTTTCCGGACTGGATCGACCGCGCGACATTGCCCAAGGAAGGCGGTGAAGTCACGCATGTGGTGGCCAACAACGCCGCGACGCTGGTCTATCTGGCCAACCAGGCCTGCATCACGCCGCACCTTGCCCTTTCCCGCGTCGATCGACCCGAGCACCCGGATCGCATGATCTTCGACCTGGACCCGTCGGACGACGATTTCGACAAGGTCCGGGACACCGCCCGGCATCTTCGGAAACTGCTGGATGATCTGAAGCTGACCTCTTTCGTTCAGACCACCGGATCCCGCGGGCTGCACGTTGTGGTACCGCTGGATCGCAAAGCCGATTACGACGAGGTCAGGGACTTCAGCCACCGCGTGTGTCGCACCCTCGCCGACCAGCAATCCGATCTGATGACCGTCGAGCAACGCAAGGCCAAGCGCGGGAACCGGGTATTTCTCGACTATCTGCGCAATGCCTACGGTCAGACGTCGGTCGCGCCGTATGCGGTGCGCGCACGGCCCGGGGCGCCGATTGCCACGCCGCTTGAATGGGACGAGGTCGGCGAAAGCGCTTTGAGTCCCCGAAAATATCGCATCGGCAATATCTTCAAGCGGCTCGGCCAGCGCGAGGATCCTTGGGCCGATATCGCCCGGCACGCGCAAGGGCTCAAGGGGGCGCAGCGTCGCCTGTCCGATTGAGCAGTCGATCGAATGATCCGCACCAGGTCGCAGGTGGCGTCAGCCACAGAAGTGAAATAATCCTGGCGTAACAAGCCCGGCGAAGAGGAATCGACATGAAACGCTGGTTCATATCTCTTTATCTCACGGTTCTGGCGGCGCTGGTCGTCACGGCACTGTACGGCCTGACCCGACCGCTGCCGTGGACGGCCCCGGCCGGCATGCTGCTTGCCGCAATCGCACCGCTGACCTTCTTCACGTGGATGGCCGGTGCGCGTCCCGCGCGCACGGAGGCGCATCCGGTCATTGTTTCGGTGCTGTCCGGCCTGGGGGCGGTGGTGACGATGATGGCGGTCTATAGATATGGCGACGACCTCCAGCCCTGGCTGATCGGCGCGGTAGTCGCGCTCGCCGGCTGGCTGGTCTACGTCACCTGGTATTCGCGTCAGCCGGCGCCGGTCGGCGCGCCGGTGCCCGGAGAGCGGTTGCCCGGCTTCTCACTGATTGGTGCCGACGGCGAGGAAATTTCCACAGACTCGCTGCGCGACCACAGCGCAGTATTGATGTTCTATCGGGGCAACTGGTGTCCGCTGTGCACCGCTCAGATCCAGGAACTGGCTGCGGCATGGCGCCAGTTGGCACACTACAACGCCAAAGTCTGGTTCATTAGCAGCCAGTCCCAGAAACATACGCGTGATATAGCGGATAAATTCTCGATCCCCGCCAAGTTCCTGTGCGATCCCGGAAACCGGGTCGCCAAACAGCTGGGTATCGAGGCGCCGGGTGCCACGCCGATCGGCCTGGGGGCATTTGGCTATCCCGCCGATGCCGCGTTGCCGACCGTCATCGTGGTCGACGAGCAGGGCGTCATCCGCTTCATCGAGGTCGCCGAGAACTACCGCTTGCGCCCCGATCCCGATACCTACCTGAAATACCTGGTACCGCGAGAAGGCGACTGATCGGAAATCCCTTACGGCCGCCCGGGCCGGTTGGACCCTCCGATCCGTGGCCGCCGATAGCGAACCCGCAAGGATCGGCCATTGAATACCAGTGCCGAGAACGCGGTGAAAAGCGCCACTGCGCCCAGAATGACCGCAAGCCGTCCCCAGGGCTGATCGAATCCTGTCCGCATCGCGGCCAGCATATAGAGCGTGCGCAGCCACTCCAGTGCGCCGAGGACGAGAATCCCCTGGAACAATTGCGGCACCCAGGGCCTGCGCAGAAACAGCAGCAGCGGCAGAAAAGCGCACAGGCCGACAAGCACCGGCAGTTCGGCACGGTAGAAGTGGGCCGCCAGCAACACCAAGCTGACAATGACCGGAAGCAGCCTCAAGAGATTCATATCCACGCCTGGTGCGTCCTGGATGCCTATCCTAACCGCGTTCGCGTGCGCTGGCGCAGTCGATGCACAGCGTGATCGCGGGGTTCGAATTCAGCCGCGCCTCGGCGATCGGCTCACCGCATTCGACACATTCACCGAATTCCCCGTTGTCGATGCGCGCCAGGGCCGCCTTGAGCGCTGCGATCTGGCGACGCCGCCTGGCGTCGGTGGCCTGCGCCATGGCCTGTCCCTGCATGGCATCCATGCGCGACAGTCGGCCTTGCCGGGTCTGATCCAGCTCCACCGGTGCCTGCGAGTCGCGGGATTCCTCGCTCAGTCCGGTCAGTTCGACAATCTGCTTTTCAATAAGCCTGCGCCAGTCGTCCATGCTCGACGAATTCATTGCTACCAGCGGTGATACGCGGGATGGCCCGGCTTGACCGCGACGAATCGGCCGGTACACAGATCGCACAGCTTGTCGCCGGCGTACAGTTCGGACTCGACGGTGACGATTTCGCCGTCGACGGCTACCGGCCGCGCGATCAGCTCGAGCTCGGCGTCCGACGGGGTCGGCCGGCGGAGCTTGACCGTGAATTCCATCGTGACCGTACACGGCGGCGCGTCCAGTCCGCGGGCGGTCATCAGGTGCCAGGCCGCGGTCCAGTTGCAATGGCAATCGAGAATGGCGCCGATGATGCCGCCGTTGAGCACGCCGGGAAAGGCCTCGTGGTGCGGTTCCGGCGTCCAGTGACAGACGACCCGGTCGCACTCTGGATGATCGACGTCGGGAATCGAACGGATGCGAAGACCTTTTTCATTGGCCGGACCGCATCCGAAGCAGGCGTTGTGCGGCGCAAACGTCTCCTGCAGTCCCTTGCCTTCGGGCAGTTCTATGGCCATGTCGGCTACTCCTGGACGCCGCCGCGGGCGAGCCCCAACGGGTCGAGCAGTTTTTCCAGTTCCTCGCGACTCATGCCGGTGGTCTCCATCGCCACGTCGATGATCGGTCGGCCTTCCTTGTAGGCCTGCTTGGCCGTGGCCGCGCCCTTCTCGTAGCCGATCACCCGGTTGAGTGCAGTGACCAGGATCGGGTTGCGGTCCAGGGCGGCCTTGATGTTGTCCTCGCGAACCTTGAACGTCGCGATCGCCTTGTCGGCCAGCAGGCGGCTGACGTTGGTCAGCAGCTGGATGCTCTCCAGCAGGGTCGCGCCGATGACCGGCAGCATCACGTTGAGCTGGAAGTTGCCCGATTGGCCGCCTACGGTGATCGTCGCGTCGTTGCCGATCACCCGCGCAGCCACCATGCAGGTCGCTTCGGGAATCACGGGGTTGACCTTGCCGGGCATGATCGAGCTGCCCGGCTGAAGCGATTCGAGCTCGATTTCGCCCAGTCCCGCCAGCGGTCCGGAGTTCATCCAGCGAAGGTCGTTGGCCATTTTCATCAGTACCGCCGCCAGCGTCTTCATCTGGCCGGAAAGCTCCACCGCGCCGTCCTGCGCGGCGATGCCCTCGAATTTATTCTCGGCCGACTCGAAGGAAAATCCGGTCAGTGTCGAAAGATGCCGCGCCACTTCGGCACCGAATTCGGCCGGCGCGTTGATGCCGGTTCCGACCGCGGTACCGCCCTGGGGCAATTTTCTCAGCCGTTCCAGAACCGAAGACAGGCGTGCCCGGCACGCGGCGATCTGACTGGCCCATGCGCCCAGTTCCTGACCGAAGGTCACGGGCATCGCGTCCATCAAATGAGTGCGACCGGTCTTGACCGTCTCGCTGAGCGCTTCGGCCCTGGCGCGGATCGATTTTTCGAGGTACTCCAGCGCCGGCAGCAGGTCGTCCTGCACGCCCAGGCAGCCCGACACCTGGATGGTGGTGGGAATCACGTCATTGGAGCTCTGCGACATGTTGACGTGATCGTTCGGGTGAATCTCGTCGTGGCCGGCCCTGGCCGCCAGGTGCGCGATCACCTCGTTGGCATTCATGTTGGTGCTGGTGCCCGAACCGGTCTGGTAGACGTCGATCGGAAAATGATCGGCGACTTCACCGGCAATCACCTTTTCGGCCGCATTGATGATCGCGTTGGCGTGCTCGGCATCCATCAGCCCCAAAGCGTGGTTGGCGCGCGCGCAGGCCAGCTTCACCCGACCCAGCGAGCGTATGAAGGCCTCGGGCATGGGTTGACCGGAGATCGGGAAATTGTTCACCGCGCGCTGGGTCTGGGCGCCCCAAAGGGCTTCTGCGGGCACTTCGAGCTCGCCCATGCTGTCGGATTCGGTTCTGGTTTTCATTGGCGTTCGTCGCTTTGTCGTTTCGTCGTTTGGTCGTTTCGTCGCTGGGACGGTACGGCGATTGTCAGGCGTGGTCGTCTATGCCGTAGCGGTCCTCGACGTAGTCGCGGAAGCGCAGGTACTCACCTTCGAAGTGCAGCATGAAATCACCGGTTGCGCCGTTGCGGTGCTTGCCGATGATGATCTCGGCCTTGCCCTTGTCCGGCGAATCGTCGTTGTAGACTTCATCACGGTAAATGAACAGGATCATGTCGGCATCCTGCTCGATGGAGCCGGATTCACGCAGGTCGGCCATCACCGGCCGCTTGTTGGGCCGCTGCTCCAGCGCGCGGTTGAGCTGGGAAAGCGCGATGACCGGTACCTTGAGCTCCTTGGCAAGCGCCTTGAGGCCGCGCGAGATCTCTCCGATCTGGGTGGCGCGGTTCTCCTTGTTTCCGGGCACCTGCATCAGCTGGAGGTAGTCGATCACGATCATGCCGATGTCGTGCTCGCGCTTCATCCGGCGGGCCCGGGCGCGCAGTTCAGTCGGCGAAAGCGCCGGCGTCTCGTCGATGTAGATGTCGGCCTTCTTGAGCACGTTCATCGCCGATTGCAGATTGGCGTAGTCGGGCGCTTCGAGCTTGCCGGTCCTGAGCTTGTTCTGGTTGATCCTGCCCCAGGACGAGAACAGACGCAGCACCAGCTGCAGATCCGACATTTCCATCGAGAACACCGCGACCGGCACCTTGGCCTTGATCGCCGCGCTGGCGGCCATGTTCATCGCAAAACTCGTCTTGCCCATGGCCGGCCGGCCGGCGACGATGATCAGGTCGGTCGGCTGCAGCCCGGCGGTGCGCTTGTCCAGTTCGACGAAGCCCGACGCCACGCCGGTGATGTCGCCGTCATTGTCCTGCAGTTCGTTAAGGCGATCCAGGGCACGCGACATTACGTCCTTGACGTGCTGGTAGCTGTTGCCGGCGCGCATGCCCTGCTCGGCGATCGCGTACATCTTCTGTTCAGCGGCTTCCAGCAATTCCTTGCTCGAGATGCCCGATGGGTTCAGCGCCGAGTCGGAGACCTCGGTGCCGATTTCGATAAGCTGGCGCAGGATCGACTTCTCGCGCACGATCTCGGCATAACCGAGGATATTGGCCGTACCCGGCGTCTCGTTGGCGAGCATGGTGACGTAGGCGCCGCCCTCGACCCGGTCCAGCAGGTTGTTGCGCGCGAACCAGTCGGCCACCGTGACCGCGTCGCTCGGTTGATGGCCCTGCTGCAACTCACCAATGGCGCGAAACATCAGGCGATGGGTTTCGCGGTAGAAGTCACCTTCGGAAAGGCGGTCGGCCACCTTGTCCCAGGCATGCTCGGAGAGCATCAGTGCGCCCAGCAGGCTCTGTTCCGCCTCCATCGAATTGGGCGGCTGTCGGACCGGCGTCAGTTGTGTAATGCGAGGCTCTGCCAAGTGCGCTTCCCGTTGCTGGATGTTCCGTGGATGGAAAATCTACGTCGGGCGGGGAGCCGCAGGCCGCGGCTTCGCTTCGACGGGTCGGGATAGTTTACTCCAAGACAGCCCGGAGGCCGGGCCGTCCTGGCAGGGAGAATCAGGCTTGCTCGCCGATCACTTCTACCTTGACTTCGGTAATCACGTCGGCGTGCAGGATCAGCCCGACGGTATATTCGCCGGTTTCGCGGATCGGGCCTTCGGGCTGGTCGACCTCGACTTTCTCGACCGGGTAACCCATTTCGGTGAGCTTGTCCGCAATCTCGCGCGCGCTGATCGAACCGTACAGACGACCTTCGGGTGACACGTTGACGCTGAATACGAGCACTTCGAGCTCGTCGATCGCTTCACGGCGCGCCTCGGCGCTGGCAAGCTTTTCACCGGCCTGACGCTGCAGTTCGTCGCGCTCGGCCTCGAACTTTTTCTTGTTCTCGCGGGTGGCCGGCACGGCCTTGCCGCGCGGCAGCAGGAAATTGCGGCCATACCCGGGCTTGACGATAACCGTGTCGCCGAGATCGCCGAGGTTGTGCACCTTTTCAAGCAGAATCAGTTCCATGACGGGCCTCAGTGGTTATCGGTGTACGGCAGGAGTGCCAGGTAACGCGCGCGCTTGACCGCGGTCGAGAGCTGTCGCTGGTACCTTGCCTTGGTGCCGGTAATGCGGCTCGGGATGATCTTGCCGGTTTCGCCGACAAAGTCCTTGAGAAGATCGATGTCCTTGTAATCGACCTCGGAAATACCTTCAACGGTAAAGCGGCAAAACTTGCGGCGTCTGAAAAATTTGGCCATTGCTCTCAAGCCTCCTCGGATTCTTTTTCGGATTCATGGTTGTCTGAATCCGAATCATCGTTATCGTCTTTCTCGTTTTTTTCGTCTTTGTCGCCGTCGCTGCTGCTCGATTCCTCTTGCGGACGGCTGCGGCGCGATTCGCGCTCGTCCTTCTCCTCCTTGCGCTTCATCATGATGGAAGCTTCGGAGACGGCTTCGCTGCGCCGAACGGTCAGGTGACGGAGAATCGCGTCGTTGAACCGGAAAATGCTTTCCAGTTCTTCGAGTGTTTCGGCGTCGCATTCGATGTTGAGCAGCAGGTAGTGCGCCTTGTGCAGCTTGGCGATGGTGTAGGCCAGCTGCAGACGACCCCAGTCCTCGGAGCGATGTACGGCGCCGCCCTTGGATTCGACCAGGGATTTGTAACGCTCGAGCATGCCCGGAACCTGCTCGCTCTGGTCAGGGTGGACCAGAAACACGATCTCGTAATGTCTCAACTTCATGTTCTCCTTGTGGATTAACCGGCCGGAAACCCCGGACCGGAAAAGCCCCCGAACGAACCCGGCGTGAAATTCCATGCGGTGTGCGCCGTGGAGCAAGGCCTGCATATCGCAGGTAGCCCGTAATTATAGCAATAGTGCGGCGTGCAGGGAACCCCTGATCAGCGCGGATCGGCCAGCCGAAGGCCAACCTGCAGGGCCGGCAGGGCCAGCCCGATCCGGGTGGCCAGCGGGTCAGCCCAGGACTGGCCCAGCAGTTCGCCGGTTGTGCTGTCGAACACGCGCAGTCTCAGCACCGGCGGCTCGCCGTTGCGTATCCGGTACGGTGCCAGGTCAAGCGTAACGCCCAGCGGCATGCCCGCAGCGTCCTCCGGGTCCAGACCGAGGCCATCGGACTGGATCCTGAGATCGTCGGCCATGCGCCAGTCGCCTCCGGGCTCATGCACGTCGGAGTCGCGCACCCCGACCCAGCCGGAATAACCTCGCACGCGTTCCAGCCGCAGCACTCGATCCGACATCCGGGTTTCGCCGCTTTCCGGATCAACGACGCGGTCGCCGATGACCAGCGTCTGGCCGTCGTGCGCAATCTCCTTGATCAGCGCGACTTCTTCGTCCCCGGTGCCGAAGCGACAGGTGCCGGGGTCGGTGCGGGCAACGAATCCGTCGCTTCGGACAGTGACTTCGATCGGGCAGGACCCGGCAGGACGATCCTGGGGATCCAGCGGTGAAAACGCACCTTCAAGCCGCGTGGCGACGGAAGTCGGGCTGAAAATCAGGATGAAATTGCGCGCCGCGCCGTCACCCTCGCGCTGCGACATGGCCATTTCCACCCCGCCGGTCGCAATCCGCTGGATTCGAGCATCCAGTCGCACGAGTTCCGCAGAATCCGCATCGGTGGCGCCAGCGGAGGCACGGCCCGCGTAGCTTCCGGCGAGCATGCGGGCCACGCGCTCGGCCGATCCCGGAGCGGGCTCCGCAGTCTCGCGGTCGACCGGCGCCGCACATCCGGCAAGCCAGACCGCCCATGCCGTCACGCACAGCGTTCGGCAAAAATAGCAGTTCGAGGAACGCATCGACTTAAGGGATCGTCCGCGGCGGCTCGTCCATCAGTAACTGAGGGTCGATCCGGGTCTCGCCCAGGTTCATGCGCCAGTCGAGGTGCGCGCCGGTAACGCGACCGGTTGCCCCGACACGAGCGATCAGGTCGCCCTGCTCCACGCGCTGACCGGGCTCGACCAGGATTTCATCGAGATGCAGAAACGCCGAACTCAGTCCCAGCCCGTGATCCAGCATCAGCGTGCCGCCGGAAAAATACATATCCGGATGCGCCAGCGTCACCACGCCGGCGGCCGGCGCTATGATCGGCGTACCGGTGGGTGCCGCGAGATCCACACCCCAATGCGGGCTGCGCGGCTCGCCGTTCAATATTCGCTGTGAGCCGTAGACGCCGGTGATGGGCCCGTGAACCGGCCAGATGAACCCTTCGGCAAAATCGATCCGGGCATCCATCCGCTGGCGCGCCTTGCGCACCTGGGCGGCGTCGCGGCGAATACGTTCCAATGACTCCGGGTCCGGCGTAACCTGGCGGGGCGGAAGGCCGTCGATGCGCTGGATATCGAACTCGCGCGGTTCGGGCTTCAATTCCCGGACCGCGGTCGAACCGTCCCGCCCACGCACAACCAATCGACGCTGCACCGTATCGTCACGACCGAAACCGATCAGGAAATAGCCGTCGGCAGCGTAGCGCAATAGCTCGCCGTCCAACTCGATCTCTGAACCGACCGGCGCCCGACCGATGATCAATCCGCCTTGCACCGCCTCGCCGAGCAACTCCAGCTGCACGCCCTCGTCCGCCGAAACCGCCGAAACCAGGCAAACCAAAAAGGCGGCAGGCAGTCTTGCAAGATAATCAAGCATCGCCGCTCCGACGAATGATCAGCTCCTGACCGGGTCGAAGCACGCTGTCGGAATCCAGGCCGTTCCAGCGCATCAATTCGTTCAGGCCCACGCGCTGGCGACGCGAGATCAACCACAGCGAGTCCCCCTGACGAACCACGTAGCGCTGGTTGCTGGCCGCCGGCGAGCGCACCGCGCGATCGGTTTCGATCACCAGTCGCTGTCCCGGACGGATCAACGTACGCGGGCCGAGCCCGTTCATGCGCTGAAGATCGCCGACGCTGATGCCGTAGCGCCTGGCGATCACCCACAGGCTTTCGCCCGACCGGACCCGGTGAATGAAGCGGTCCGTGGGCAGCAACTTCTGTTGCAGCGCGGCCATCTCACGGTAAACCCGCTGGTATTCCGCATCACCGCCAGGCGCCGTTTCGACGACCTTTCCCGGCAACTCCAGCGTCTGGCCGGCGATCAGGCGGTGGCCCGACAGGTTGTTGGTCCGCTTGAGCGCATCGACCGTGGTGCCGTGGCGGCGCGCCAGCACGGACAGAGAATCACCGCGCTGGATGCGAATCTGCCGATACTGCAACGGCGGCGGCTCGGGCAGGTTCTGTAGCGCGGCGGCGACACGATCGGCCTCGGCGAGCGGTACGACCAGGTAGGTTGGGCCGGTCGGCGGGGTCATGTGTCGGTTGAGACCCGCGTTGAGCGTGACCAGTTCGGTCAGATCCAGCCCGGTCTGCATTGCAAGGGCGACCACGTCGACCGGCCCGTCCAGCTCGACCGTCGCCACCTGCGGTACATCGGGGAGCGCCGGCAGGACGAATGCGTAGTTCGCCGGGTCGCGAAACAGGCAGCCGAGCCCCTTCAGCTTGGGCACGTAACCCAGCGTCTCGCGCGGCAGCGGCAGCTCATGCCATTCGGTACCCAGGCCGCGTGCGGCGTTGCGCCGAATCGCCCGGCCCACCCGGCCCTGGCCGGCATTGTAGGCGGCCAGCGCGAGCCCCCAGTCGCCGTCGAACAGGCCGCTGAGGTATTGCAGGTAATCCAGCGCCGCGCCGGTTGCGGCGACAAAATCACGCCGTCCGTCGTACCAGTCGTTGATGGTGATGCCAAAATCCCGCGCCGTACCGCTGAGAAATTGCCACGGCCCGGCCGCACGTCCGTGCGAATACGCGAATGGATCGAATGCGCTTTCGACGACCGGCAGCAAGGCCAGTTCACCCGGCAGATCGCGTCGTTCGATCTCGCCGGCAATCAAGTGCATCCAGGGCCGCGCCCGCATCAGTACCCGCTGCATGTAGTCCGGGTTGTCGGCGTACCAGTTGGCCCAGCGCTTCGCCCGGCTGTCGTCCGGACAGCTCGAAATTGAGAAACGGTCAATCAGCCGCGGCCAGATCAGCGGCGGGGCCCCGGCGTCGTCCGGCGTTGTCGCGGATCGATCCATGGCCAGGCGTTCGAACGCCCTGTCGACCGCGGCGAAGGGGTCGGAAGGCGAAGGCTCCACCGGCTGCTGCGCGCGGGGCTCGACCTGCGCAACCGGCTCGGCCTGCTTCTGGTTGACCGCGCAACCGCTGGCGACAAGCGAGATCACTGCCGCGCAGACTGTTGCAAGGCGTTTACGTTCGGGCATCGATCATCCGTAGCGTCTTGAAGACTTTGAATTGCATTCCTGGTTACGACACGACTGCGCGGCAGTTGGTTCGCCGAGCGCCCGGTTCCGGGGCGTGACGGCCCGGAACCGGGCGCTCGCCGGAACACCAGAGTCGCGTAGCGCAGGCGGTACAATACCATGGAGTTTTCAGACAAGTAGCCCATTATCTTGCAACCCGATCTCGAAACGATTCTCGCGCGACTGGAAGAAGTCGGTCGCCCAATCACCCGCAGGGAACTGTCCGACGACTTCGGCCTGGACCATGCCGAATCCGACCGGATCATCAAACCGCTGTTGCTGGAACTGATCCGCCAGGGCAAGGTGGTGCGCAACCGGCGCGCGGCCTATGGTCTGGCCCGCAACATGAATCTGGTGCGCGGCCGCATCAGCGCGCATGCCGACGGCTTCGGCTTCGTGATTCCCGACGAGGACGGCGACGACCTGTTCCTGGCCCCGCGCCAGATGCGCCAGGTGTTCAACGGCGATCGGGTACTGGCCGCAGTCAGCGGCGTCGACCGCAGAGGTCGCAAGGAAGGCCAGATCGTCGAAGTCATCGAGCGGGCCCATCAGCAGATCGTGGGTCGATTCGTTGCCGAAAGCGGTTTGGCCCAGGTGGTTCCCGACGACCCCAAGCTGACCCACGACGTATTGATTCCCGACGCCTCGCGTTCCGACGCCAAGCCCGGCAAGATCGTCGTTGCCCGAATTACCAGCCCGCCGACGCTGGAGCGCGGCCCGGTCGGAGAGATCGTTGCGGTACTCGGCCACGCCGACGAGCCCGGCATGGCCACCCAGATCGCCATCTTCAACCACCAGCTGCCGGCCGAGTTTCCGGACGAAGTCGAACGCCAGGCCGAGAATTACGGATTGGACATCGACCCGGCCATCGCGAGCCGTCGCACCGACCTGCGCGGCATGAAGCTGATCACCATCGACGGCGCGGACGCGCGCGATTTCGACGATGCCGTGCACGCCGAGAAAGCGGGCGACGGCTACAAACTCACCGTTGCGATCGCCGACGT
>DATGCS010000141.1:0-5613 GCA_035311685.1 Wenzhouxiangellaceae bacterium | reverse complement strand
TGCTGGTGGCGGTCGTCGGCCTCAACAGCGGTCTGATGACCGACCAGGCCTCCTACATCGTCCAGGCCACGACCATCCTGACCTTCATCGCGTCGACGTACTGGATTGTTTTGAAGGTGCCGAGTCCGATTGCGATTTCGGCGTCATTGCGGAAGGATTAGCCCCCCGTCGGGGATGCGACCCCGATCTGCTGCACGGATATGGCGAACCGCATGCAGTGATATGGTTCCCCAACCTGATTAGACGACCGGAGCTGGAAACAATGAAAAGATATTTGATCGCGGTGACGCTATGCCTGACGCCGCTGACCGCGATCGGCCAGGCGGTCGACGGAGACCCGCGCGATGCATGGTGGGACAACCTGAGCGAGTTGTGCGGAAAGGCATTCGCCGGCCAGATGACCGGTTTCGCCCGCCCGGCCGACGACGGCTGGCTGGGCCAGCGGGTGGTAATGCACGTGCGCGAGTGCAGCGAGACCGAAATCCGGATTCCGCTGCACGTCGGCGAGAATCGGTCGCGTACCTGGGTGATCACGCGCACCGACGCCGGCTTTCGGCTCAAGCACGATCACCGCCATGAAGACGGCAGCGAGGACGCCGTGACCTGGTACGGCGGCCATACCACCGACCCGGGGCGGGCTACCCGCCAGACGTTTCCGGTAGACGATTATTCGAAGGCGCTGTTCCTGGTAAACGGCCTGGAAGCGTCGACCGCGAATTTCTGGAGCATGGAAGTGCATGCCGGCGATATGTTCGCCTACGAGCTTGTGCGTCCGGGCCGGCATTTTCGGGCCGAGTTCGATCTGACCGAACCGGTGGAGCCGCCGCCCGCGCCGTGGGGTGATTGAAGCGGGATATTTCGTTAATTCGTTATTTCGTTAATTCGTTAATTCGTTAATTCGTTAATTCGTTAATTCGTTCTTTAGTTGGTTGGCCGGCTGGTGGCTTGCTTGATCCGTGATTCCGACTTTCCGTCGTCCCGGGCTTGACCCGGGACCCAGCGTCTTGTCGTGTCCGGAGAAGCCACGGGGCCCCGGATCAAGTCCGGGGCGACGAGCAATGTGGTCAACCAGTTAACCCATGTCGTCGTCCGGGGCCATTATGGGCGCGGCGCCGGCGCGAATCTTGGCGTCCAGGCCCAGCGTTTCGGGCAGCATTCTCGTCATGAAAAAGCGCGCGGTGTCGAGCTTGGCCTGATAGAAGCTGGCGCGGCCTTCGCCGGCCGCCAGCTTGCGCTGGGCCACGGCGGCCTGCCGGGTCCAGACGAAGGCCATCGCGGTCAGCGCGAACATCCGGAGATAGTCGCTGGACGCGGCACCGGCTTCCATGGGATCTCCGGCCATTTGCTGATAAATCCAGCCGGTGACATGCTGCAGCCTGCCCAGCGCTTCGCTCAGCGGCTTGACGAACTCGGCCAGCTCGGGTTCGGGGGTTTCGGCGACCAGCTTCTCGGCATGGGTGAAGAATGACTTCAGCGTCTCGCCGGAGTTGGCGACCAGCTTACGCCCGACCAGGTCGAGCGCCTGCACACCATTCGTGCCCTCGTAGATCTGGGTGATGCGCACATCGCGCACGAACTGCTCCACGCCGGTGTCGACAATATAGCCGGCGCCGCCGTGGACCTGCATGCCGAGGTTGGCGACTTCCGAACCGAGATCGGTGAAATAGGCCTTGATGATCGGCGTCATCAGCGCCACCCAGTGCCCGGCACGTTCGCGGACTTCCGCGTCCGGGTGATGCTGCTCCAGCTCGAGCTGTACGCCGGTGTAAAGCCCCAGCGCGCGCGCGCCTTCCACCGAGGCCTTGCCGATCAGCAGCATCCGGCGCACGTCCGGATGGACGATGATCGGATCGGCCGGCTTGTCCGGATAGCGCGCGCCGCCCAGCGAGCGGCCCTGGAGGCGTTCCAGCGCATAGGCGGCGGCGTTCTGCTGGGCAATCGCCGCCATGCCCAGGCCTTGAAGTCCGGTGACCAGGCGTGCGGCGTTCATCATCGTGAACATGGCCGCCAGCCCGCGGTTTTCTTCGGCCACCAGTTCGCCGACGGCATCTTCGTAGATCATCTCGCAGGTAGCCGAGGCCTGCATGCCCATCTTGTGATCGATGCCGCCGCAGCGTACGCCGTTGCGCTCGCCCGGTGAGCCGTCCTCGTTGATCAGGAACTTCGGCACGATGAACAGGCTGATGCCGCGCGTGCCGGCCGGGGCGTCGGGCGTGCGTGCCAGTACCAGGTGAATGATATTTTCGGCCATGTCGTGTTCGCCGGCCGAAATCCAGATCTTGGTCCCCGAGATGTTGTAGCGACCGTCATCGCGTTTTTCGGCGCGCGTGCGGATCATGCCCAGATCGGTGCCGCAGTGGGATTCGGTCAGGTTCATGGTGCCGGTCCAGCGGCCCTCGATCATGGGCGGCAGGAAGGTCTGCTTCTGCGCGTCGGTGCCGTGGTGGTGAATCACCTCGTAGGCGCCGTGGGTGAGCCCCGGATAGGCGGCAAATGATGGATTGGCCGAGTTGATCATTTCCGAAAGCCCCAGCCCGACGAAGCTCGGCAGGCCCTGGCCGCCGTATTCCGGGTCTGTGGTCAGCGCCGGCCAGCCGCCCTCGGTATAGGTCCTGTAGGCGTCATTGAAGCCGGCCGGGGTGGTCACCTTGCCGTCGTCGAACGTGCAGCCTTCGCGGTCGCCGACCTCGTTCAACGGCAGCAAGACCTCTTCACTGATTCGCGCCGCTTCCTCGAGCACGGCGTCGATCACGTCCGGCGTCGCCTCGGCCATCGACGGTAGCGCCCGGCACTCGTCCAGGTCCAGGAATTCGTGATAGAGGAATTTGAAGTCTTCCAGCGGGGCTTTGTAAAAAGGCATGTCTTTGTCTCGCGTTGAGGTCTTTCCATACGCTGCCGTATGGAGTGCTCAAGGTACCATATTCGCGCGGTTCAGGAAGCGTGAGCGGTCTGAAACGGCAGTCTTTGGCCGAGAGTGCGCGAGCAGACTGCGCGGGTCGCGCTCAGCCTCGCATCAGCAGGCTGGCCTGCAGCCCGGCGAACAGCGTGAAGCCGACCCAGTGGTTGCTCAGGAAGGCCTTGAAACAGGCCGTGGGCTCGCGGTTGCGGATCCGCCACAGCTGGTGTTGCAGCAGGCCGAAGGCGATCGCCACGCCGGTGAACCAGGCCGGGTGGGGCACAAATCGCAGGCCAAACACTATCAGGCCGGCCACGAGCAGGCCCATCAGTGCCGCGATGATGGGTACATCGAGGCGCCCGAACAGGATCGCTGTCGAGCGCACGCCCACCTTCAGGTCGTCCTCGCGGTCGGCCATGGCGTATTCGGTGTCGTAGATCAGCACCCAGACTATGTTCAGCGCGAACAACCACCAGGCGGGTTCCGGGACGTTGCCGGTCTCGGCGGCAAAGGCCATCGGAATCGCCCATGCGAACGCCGTCCCCAGCGCCACCTGCGGTAAATGCGTGAAGCGCTTGAAGAACGGATAAGTGCCGGCCAGCAGGGCGCCGAAGAACGCCATCATGACCGTCAACGGATTGGTCAGCAAGACCAGCGCGAATGCCACAGCGAGAAGCACGAAGAACAGCATCAGGGCCTGGGGCGGGCGAAGCTCGCCCGAGGCCAGCGGACGCGACTCGGTGCGCGCCACGTGCGGATCCAGGTCGCGGTCGGCGAAATCGTTGATGACGCAGCCGGCGGCACGCATTACCACTACGCCGAGCGTAAAAATCACCAGATTGGCCAAGCCGGGACGGCCGTCGCCTGCCATGAACAGGCCCCACCAGGTGGGCCAGAGCAGCAGCGCGATGCCGATCGGACGGTCAAAGCGCATCAGCCTCAGCCACGGCCCTGCCGGCCCGGAAAATATTCTTGCAGTTAGCTTGAATTCCATTGCTGGCCCGTTTCTGGCTGGCACCGTGTCGAGGTCAGTGGCCCGCCCGCCACGCTCGGGGTGGGCCGGATTCGTAGCGCGCCGCGCCTTGGCGATGATAATCTAACAGCCTGTCGCTTACGGCCCAGGTTCCCATGCAAGCCATCGCCTCGGTCTTTACGCTCCTGCTCGGTGTGGTCGTCATTCTTTCCGGCACCGGATTGCTGGGTACGCTGCTCGGCGTGCGCGGACAGCTCGAGGGCTTTTCGCCCACCGCGCTGGGCCTGATCATGTCGGGCTACTTTGCCGGCTTCGTCGCAGGCACCCTGCTCATTCCGCGGCTGATCCGCCAGGCCGGCCACATTCGCGTCTTCGCGACGCTGGCCTCGCTGGCCTCGGTCGCCACGCTGCTTCACGGGCTCTACGTCACGCCCGGATTGTGGTTCGTGCTCCGGCTGCTTTCGGGCATCTGCATCGTGGGCCTGTACATTGCGATCGAGTCGTGGCTCAACGAGCGCGCCGGCAACGAAGAACGCGGCCACATCCTGTCGGCCTACATGACCACGACCCTGATCGGGCTGGGCTTCGGGCAGGTCCTGCTGATGGCCGGGGCCGCCGAGAACCTGGAGCTGTTCGCGCTGGCCTCGGTGCTGCTGTCGCTGGGCCTGGTGCCGGTGGCCATGACCCGGGTCGAGGAGCCGCCCATCGTCGCGGCTGGCCGCCTGGGCCTCGGCAAGTTGTATTCGGTCTCGCCGCTGGGCGTGATCGGCTGCGTCTTCGCCGGGGTGGGCAGCGGCGCCTTCTGGGGCCTGGCGCCGGTGTTTGCCAGCGTGATCGGCCTGGACAAGGCCGGCGTCGCGACCTTCATGGGTCTGACAATCCTGGGCGGCATCGTCATGCTGTGGCCGGTCGGCCGGCTATCCGACTATCGCGATCGCCGCAAGGTACTCACCTGGGTCTGCGCCCTGGCCGCGCTGGGTGCGGTGGCCACCGCCGTGGCCGTGGCCCTCGGGCAGGGCACGGCCTGGATCATGGTCGGCGGTTTCGTCTACGGCTCGTTCGCCTTCAGCATATACTCGCTGGCCGCCGCGCATACCAATGATCACCTCGATCGCTCCTACGTACTGGAAGTGACTTCCACGCTGCAGCTGTTGTGGGCGGCCGGCGCCATCGTCGGCCCGATCTTGGCCGGTCTGCTGATGCAGCGCTTCGGGCCGCAGGCCTTTATGTTCTACATCGGCGCAAGCGCGCTGATCCCGGCGCTCTTCGCCTGCTGGCGGATGACGGTCAGCGCACCGATACCGCTTGAAGAACAGGGCGACTTCGTACCGCAGTTCGCGACCTCACCGGCGGCGCTGGAAATGTACCCTGAAGAAAGCGACGAAGAACCTGAACCGACAATCGAAGAAGACAGCCGTCGGTCGGATTAGACCAGCGTAATCCGAAGGGATGTCCGGGTCTGGATCCATCGAGGACGCCGCCCCAGGATTTCCGCAGGTCGCTGTTACGCCGCCGGCGGGCGCTGTTCGTTGCCGGCCTGCGGGGAAGCCAGGATGTAGGCAATATCTTTCATTGGCACAGCGTCCGCCCGATTTCTTCATCCTCGGGTGGGCGCGCCGTCTCCAAAGGGCATGCTTGTGATCGGCACCCGGATTTCGGCGCTGAAAGAGTCGGCCGCGCTGTCGATCTTCAGCGACGCCTGGTCGCCGTAGGCAAGTTCCAGCCGCTGTCGAATGTTGTCCAG
>DATGCS010000140.1:0-6442 GCA_035311685.1 Wenzhouxiangellaceae bacterium | reverse complement strand
GGCTGGTCGGCGTGCCGGGCCACGGCGACGAAACCAAGGTGCTTGAACAGATCGTGCAGCTTTTCAGGCTCCGGGGAAGCAAATTCGATGACTTCGAATTTCTGGACGCCAAGGGGGTTCGGACGCGGATCGGCCATTGCGGTTCTCCTGAAACTGGGTTCGATGCGGACGCGCGGGCGTTCGCGGTTGCTGACCGGATCAATATTAGTTACATTTGAAACTAAATTCAAGGGATACCCCGATGTCCGCGCTCGATCTTGAACACTTTCTTCCGTACCGGCTTTCCGTGCTGTCCAATCGCGTCAGCCAGGGCATCGCCCGGACCTACGCGCAGCGCTTCGGCCTGTCGGTGACCGAATGGCGCGTGATCGCCATCATCGGCCGTTACCCCGGTCTGTCGGCCACCGAGGTGGCGCAGCGGTCGGCGATGGACAAGGTCGCCATCAGCCGCGCGGTGCGCCGGCTGCTCGACCAGGGCCGGATCGAGCGCGAGCACAACGACGCCGACCGCCGGGCGCGGCATCTTCGGCTGAGCGACGCCGGGCGCGATATCCACGACGAAATCGTGCCGGCCGCACTCGCCTTCGAACGACGGATCAAGGCCGCGCTGAGCGATGAGGAGAATCGGGTGCTGGAGCGGTTGATCGGGAAGCTCAGCGATATTGTTTAGTCGTTTGGTCTTTTCGAAGAGACTGGACGACAAAACGACGCGCATTCTCACCGCGAGCCATTTTTAATGACGGTTTACGCTTTACGCAGGCAAAGGCATCGGGCAATTAGTGGTTTTGGTTGCGTTTCATCGGAAACCGTAAACCCCCTTCCACCACGGGTTCCGTTACGATTGGGCGCATGACAACCGAAAACAAAATCATTTCCGACGCCAATGACGCGCCGCTGGTGCTTTACGGCTACTGGCGGTCTTCGTCAAGCTACCGGGTGCGCATGGCGCTGAATCTCAAGGGGGTCGACTACGAACAGCGCTTCGTGCACCTGGTACGCGACGGCGGGCAGCAGCATTCGGATTCATACCGGAAATTGAATCCCCAGGGCCAGGTGCCGACCCTGGTGCACGGTGAGCGCGTACTCACTCAATCACCCGCCATTCTCGAGTACATTGAGGAGGCATTGCCCGACCCCGCCCTGCTTCCAGGCGACGCTGACGGTCGGGCACGGGTACGGGCGCTTGCAGCCGTGATCGCCTGTGACACGCATCCGGTCAACAATCTGCGAGTGCTTAGATACCTGACCGGAACGCTGGGGATCGACGAGACCGCCAAGCTGGAGTGGTATCGCCACTGGGTGGCCGCGGGCCTGGACGCGTTCGAGACGATGCTCGCCGGCAGCGAGGAAACCGGTGACTGCTGTCACGGCGATGCACCGACGCTGGCGGATTGTTGCCTCCTGCCACAAGTTTATAATGCCCGCAGATTCAGCTGCGATGAGTCCGGTTGGCCGAACATCCGCCGAATTTGCGCGCATCTGGACACGATTGCAGCAATCGACCGCGCCGCCCCGGAGAAACAACCCGATGCCGAGTAACCTGCTGAAATCATTTCTTGCGCTTTTTCTGACGCTGCTTGCGCTGTTGACTCTGGCCGGCTGTGCCACCACGCCGGCCGATCCAGACATTTTGCTGGAAGCCGACGACGCAATCGAACTGGCCCAACGTACCGGCGCGCGCGACCATGCGCCGCTGGAACTCGACGCAGCGCTCGAACTGCGCAATCAGGCGGCCGCCAGGATCGAGGCCGACGAGGCAACAGCGGCGACCCGGCTGGCCGAGCGAGCTGCGGTGCAGGCCCGCCTGGCGATTGTCCGCGCCGAGGGCGGGCGTGCCCGCAGCGAACTGGAACGCAAGCGCCAGGACCTCGAGCGGCTCGAGAACGAACTGCGCCAGGCTTTCGGTGATGCAATCGACGCGGGAGACGAATCGTGAGCGCAATATTCGACCGCAACGCTTTTCGCGTACTGCCTGCCGCCGCCGTCGTCGCGATTGTCGTCCTTGCCGGCTGCGCCACGCCGCCCCCACCGCCGGGTGTGCTGGACAACCTGCGCGCCGACCTCGCGGCGCTGGAAGAGAACACGGAACTGGCCGAGCTGGCCCCGCAGGCGTTGGCCGATGCCCGCAGCGCGGTCCGTCGCGCCGCGACCGACGGGCTTGTGGAGGAAGAGCGTTCGCAGCGCGTCTGGCTGGCGCGCAAGCAGCTTGAAATCGCGCGCGCCGAAGGCTTTGCCGAACGCGCGCGCCTGGAAATCGACGAGGCGGACCAGCGCCGCACCGAACTGCTGCTACGGGCAAGCCGTCTGGAAGCTCAGCAGGCCAGGCGCGCCGCGGAAAACGCGCTGTTGAACTCGGTCGCCACCCAGGAAGAAATGGAGCGCGCTCGGGAGATGGCATCGCGATCGGAGCTGGAACGGGACGAGGCGACGCAACAGGCGCAGGAAGCGCGCCAGGAAGCCGATCAGGCCCTGCGCCTGGCCGAAGCTCAGTCGGCCGAGATGGAACTGGCCCGGCGCGAGGCCGAGCTGGCGTCGCAGCAGGCCCAGAGCCTGCAGCGGCGTCTTGAGTACATGGAATACCGCCAAACCGACCGCGGCGTGGTGGTGACGCTGGGCGACGTGCTGTTCGCGGTCGGCGAGACCGAGTTGCTGCCGTCGGCCGAACAGAGCCTCAACGACGTCATCGAACTGCTGGAAAGTGAACCTGACAAGGCCATTCGGATCGAAGGGCATACGGACTCGACCGGTCCGGCGTCGCTGAACCTGAGGCTGAGCGAGGCGCGCGCCAATGCAGTACGCGATGCGCTGATCGAACTCGGCATCGACGCGACGCGCCTCAACGCCGTGGGCATGGGAGAAGATTTTCCGATCGCCACCAATCAGACCGAGGACGGGCGCGACCGAAATCGCAGGGTAGATGTGATCGTCCTCAATGAGTAAATCTTGAACTCGCCACGCCGGAGAAGTGACCCGACATGGCCGACTATTCGGTTATTGTTTGCTTCATCCGGCTCCGACACGCCGGAAGAGTGAGTTGGCGAAGCGCCTGGAGAAGCCAGACCTCTGAATTGAAAGACTTAATTTTCACCTCCATGCTCCCTCGTGCCCGCTCTTCTATCTTCCGCGATCTCCACAACACGGATCTGACGTCGCTCGAGCAGATTACGTCCGTGCGATCCGGACCGGGAATTCCGTCCACCATCGCTTGCGAATCGCGTCGAAATGCGATACAAATATATTCCGAGCTGGTTGGAATGCAATGTGGAATTAGCCAGTCATCAGCATCTGAAAACAGGTTCACGCCGGCTCCGCCCCCCGGAGTCGCTTGAAGCAAGCGAAAACACCCCCCGGAACTGCGTTATGCAAGCGGACGCCAGCTTATTGTATTCCGTCAACACCAGTGCCGGCAAAACGCTCATTTCGACAAACCAAGCAAGAGGAGAAGCGCCATGTTTGAAAATCATCGCGAGCCGATGGAAGTATTGCTGAAAGAAAATGAAGAATTCCGCCGGCTTTACAACCATCACCAGCAGCTTGAAAAGCGCGTCATGGCAGCCGAAAACGGCACCGCTCCGATGGAAGACCTGGCCCTCAATGAACTGAAAAGGGAAAAACTCAGAACCAAGGACACATTGACCCGAATGATGGACCAACACCAGGCCGCCGCATAAGGGAAACCTTCGAAGGCCTGTTTCGCTCCCGGGCCGCATCGCGGCCGGGAGCACTCTCCGAAAGACTCAGCCCCGGAATCGGCGCACGATGCGTCTCCCACAAAACCAACAACCGACAACGAGCCAACCGGCCAACCAACCCGCGAATCTTCGCCTATTCCCACTCCTGACGGCCGACGTCGAGCCGGCTGAAAAGCGTGACGGCCTGGGTGCGGTTGTGTACACCGAGCTTGCGCATGATGGCGGTCATGTGGGCTTTCACGGTCGCTTCGGTGATCTCGAGTTCCCAGGCGATCTGCTTGTTGAGAAGCCCTTCCCCGAGCATCAGCAGGATGCGGTACTGCTGCGGCGTGAGTTCGCCGACGCGGCGGGCGAGTTCGGTCTGGTCGGGTTCCCTGGTTGAAGCCTGCATGCCATCGGGCACCCAGGTTTCGCCGGCCATGACCTGGCCGATGGCCTCGATGATGACCGCCGATTCGGCCGACTTCGACAGGAAGCCGGCCGCGCCGTCGGCCAGCGCGCGCTGGATGATGTCGGGCTCGTCGTGGGCAGAAATCAGCACCACCGGCAGCGCCGGGTAATGTCCACGCAACCAGGCCAGGCCGGACAGCCCGTGATTGCCGGGAAGATGCAGGTCGAGCAGCACCAGGTCCATGTCCGACCGCTCGGCGAGCAGCGCCTGCAGCTTCTCGAAAGTGCCAACGGCCTGCACTTCGCAGTCCGGGAGATGGGTCTTGATCGACCCCGAAAGCGCCTCACGGAAAAGCGGGTGGTCGTCGACCACCACCAGCTTTTCGGGGGAGACGAACGCCGGGGCCGGGGTCATTTCATGCTGCCTTCAGACCGGATCAGCCATGGCCCAGGCATAGCGAAACGTCGCAGATGCAGGGCCTGGCGTTGTCGCATTAGAAGGCGTCATGAATAATCCGGGTCTAATCCTGGCGGCGGTTGGCGACGAGGTGATCGACCACGTCGGGATCGGCAAGCGTCGAGGTATCACCGAGCTGATCGTGCTCGTTGGCGGCAATCTTGCGCAGAATGCGGCGCATGATCTTGCCCGAGCGCGTCTTGGGCAGGCCCGGTGCCCACTGCAAATGATCGATGGTGGCAATCGGGCCGATCTCGGTGCGAACCCACTTGACCAGTTCCTTGGCCAATTCGTCGTCGCCTTCGCAGCCTTCCATCAGCGTGACGTATGCGTACACGCCCTGGCCTTTGATGTCGTGCGGGAAACCCACCACGGCGGCTTCGGCCACGGCGGTATGCGCAACCAGTGCCGATTCGACTTCGGCCGTGCCCAACCGGTGGCCGGAAACGTTGATGACGTCGTCGACCCGACCGGTGATCCAGTAGAACCCGTCTTCGTCGCGGCGTGCACCGTCGCCGGTGAAATAGTAGCCGGGATAAGCCGAGAAATAGGTCTCGCCGAAACGTTTGTGATCGCCGTAGACGGTGCGCATCTGGCCCGGCCAACTGTCGGTGATGACCAGGTTGCCCTCGGCCGCGCCTTGCAGCGTTTCGCCTTCCGGCCCCAGCAGCGCCGGCTGGATGCCGGGCAGCGGTCGGGTGGCAGAACCGGGCTTGAGCTCCGTCGCGCCCGGAAGCGGGCTGATCAGAATGCCCCCGGTCTCGGTCTGCCACCAGGTGTCGACGATGGGACAGCGCTCGTCGCCGACGACCTCGAAGTACCAGTGCCAGGCTTCGGGATTGATCGGCTCGCCGACCGAGCCGAGAATTCGCAGCGACTTGCGCGATGTCTTCTCGACCGGGTCGTTGCCTTCGCGCATCAGCGCCCGTATAGCCGTGGGCGCGGTATAGAAGATGTTGACCTGGTGCTTGTCGCAAACCTGCCAGAAGCGGCTGTGGTCCGGGTAATTGGGCACGCCTTCGAACATCAGCGAAGTGGCGCCGTTGGCCAGCGGTCCGTACACGATGTAGCTGTGTCCGGTCACCCAGCCGACGTCGGCGGTGCACCAGTAGGTTTCGCCTTCCTGGTAGTCGAATACATATTCATGCGTGTAGCTGGCGTAGACCAGGTAGCCGCCCGAGGTGTGCAGCACGCCCTTGGGCTGGCCGGTGGAACCCGAGGTGTAGAGGATGAACAGCGGATCTTCGGCTGACATTTCCTCGGGTTCGCAGTCGGCGTCGACCTGTTCGAGTTCATCGTGCAGCCAGTGGTCCCGGCTTGAATCCCATGCCACCTCGTCGCCGGTGTTCCTGACCACCAGCACGTTCTCGACCCGGCTGGCGGCTTCCGGATTCTTCAGCGCGGCGTCAACGTTCTTCTTCAAGCCGTTGGAGCGACCGCCGCGAGCGCCGGCGTCCGCGGTGACCACGATCTTCGAATCGCAGTCGATGATGCGACCGGCCAGGGCGTCGGGCGAGAAGCCGCCGAACACCACCGAGTGCACCGCGCCGATGCGCGCGCAGGCCAGCATGGCCACAGCGGATTCGGGAATCATGGGCAAATACAGGGTGACCCGGTCGCCTTTCTGCACGCCGAGCTTTTTCAGTACGTTGGCGAACCGGCAGACGCGCTCGTACAACTCGCGATAAGTGATCTTCGCGTCGCGCTCCGGATCGTCGCCTTCCCAGAGGATGGCCGTCTGGTCACCACGCTTTTCCAGGTGGCGATCCACGCAGTTGGCGCAGACGTTGAGTGTGCCATCATCGAACCATCGAATATGCAGATCGTCGAGCGAGAACGAGACATCTTTGACCCGGCTGTAGGGCTTGATCCAGTCGATCCGCTTGCCGACCTCGCCCCAGAA
>DATGCS010000139.1:0-5582 GCA_035311685.1 Wenzhouxiangellaceae bacterium | reverse complement strand
GCGATTACCCCGGAAGAAATCCGCGAGGCCCTGATGCGTCGCGCCACCGGCCGGTCGCGTCATACCTCACAGCGACACGAGGCCGAAGACGTGCAGATCCTGTCGGGTGTATTCGAGGGTGTGACCACCGGCACGCCGATCGCGCTGGTGATCTACAACACCGACGCGAAATCCAAGGACTACACGAAGATCGCCGCGCAGTTCCGTCCCGGCCACGCCGATTACACCTATCACCACAAGTACGGGCTGCGCGACTGGCGCGGCGGTGGGCGCTCGTCGGCCCGCGAGACCGCGATGCGGGTGGCGGCCGGTGCGCTGGCGTCGAAGTATCTCGACCAGAAGTTCGGCATCCGCATCACCGCCTGGCTGGGCCAGCTGGGCGAGTTGACCTGCGACGAGAATTTCGTACCCGAATCCATCGACGACAATCCGTTCTTCTGCCCGGACCCGGCGCGCGTCGAAGACCTGGAGAACTACATGGATGCGCTGCGCAAGGAGGGCGACTCGGTTGGCGCGCTGGTCCGCGCAAGCGCCAGCGGCGTGCCGCCGGGGTGGGGCGCGCCGGTCTACGCCAAGCTCGACGGCGACCTGGCAGCGGCCATGATGAGCATCAACGCGACCAAGGGCGTGGAAATCGGCGCCGGCTTTGCCAGCGTGGCCCAGAAGGGCACCGAACACCGTGACGAAATGACGCCCGAAGGGTTTCTGGGCAATCAGGCCGGCGGCGTGCTGGGCGGCATTTCCTCGGGGCAGCCGGTGACCGTCGCGGTCGCGTTCAAGCCGACTTCCAGCCTGCGCCTGGCCGGACGTACCGTGGACACCGAAGGCAACCCGACGGAGATCGTCACCACCGGACGTCACGACCCCTGCGTCGGCATCCGCGCCGTGCCCATCGTCGAGGCGATGCTGGCGCTCGTTTTGCTCGACCACTTCATGCTGCACCGGGCCCAGTGCGGCGACGTGCCGCCGCAGACGCCGAGGATTGAATAGGCCCGGAAAAGACGACGGTTTCGGGTTTCCGGGTTCGGGTTTCCGGAAAGGCGCGGCCGGCGGGAAGTCGGTGGTCGGTAGTCGGTAGTCGGCAGAAGAGTTCGCCGGCGAGGCCGGCTCCCACACCCGTAGTGAGTTCGGGTGCCTGACGGCGGCTCGGGATTCTTCTACGGGTGTGGGAGCTTGCCTGCAAGCGAAGATTATCCGGAAACCGGAAACCGGAAACCGGAAACCGGAAACCGGAAACCGTCCCGGTCTTATTACCGCTATCATCCAGTCATCTCCCGACCGTTCGGAATTCCATGCCCCAGCCCAAGGATAAATACGACGTCGCCGTCGTCGGCGCGACCGGCGCGGTAGGCGAGGTCCTGCTCGACCTGCTCGGCGAGCGGAAATTTCCGGTCGGGCGCGTGGTCGTGCTGGCCAGCGCGCGGTCGGCAGGCGAAATGGTGAAGTTCGGCAAGCGTTCCCTGAGCGTCGCGCAACTGGACGGTTTCGACTTCGCCGGGATCGACTTCGCCTTCTTCTCGGCCGGCGGATCGGTTTCGGCCGCACACGCGCCGCGCGCCGCCGCGGCCGGTGCGACGGTCATCGACAACACCTCTTTTTTTCGGATGCACGACGACGTGCCGCTGATCGTGCCCGAAGTCAATGGGGAAGAGATCTCGGACTGGTACCAGCGCCCGACGCCCGGCGGCATCATCGCCAACCCGAACTGCTCGACCATCCAGATGCTGCTGGCGGTCGCGCCCATCCACCGCCGTTATGGCGTGACGCGGATCAACGTGGCCACCTACCAGGCCGTTTCCGGGGCCGGGCGCAAGGCGATGGAAGAACTGGGCCGGCAGACCGCCGACAAGCTGAATTTTCGCGAGCCCGCCGCCGAGGTGTTGAGCGCGCCGATTGCATTCAACGTGATTCCGCGCATCGACGTGATGGACGACAACGGTTATACCCGCGAAGAGATGAAGATGCATTTCGAGACGCGCAAGATTCTTGGCGATGAACGGATCGGCGTCAACGCCACTGCGGTTCGGGTACCTGTGTTCTACGGGCATAGCGAGGCGGTGCACCTTGAAACCGATTCGCGGGCCGACCTGGACGAAGTGCGGCGCCTGCTCTCGGCGTCCGAAGGCGTGCGCGTGATCGAGGGCGATACCGATCCGATGCCCCTGGTGCACGCGTCCGGGCATGACGAGGTTTTCGTTGGCCGCATCCGTCGCGACATCACCAATCCGAACGGCCTGGATATGTGGGTGGTTTCCGACAACCTGCGCAAGGGTGCCGCGCTCAACGCGATTCAGATCGCCGAGTTTCTAGGGAACCTCTGAACAACTCTGCACGGGCGCGACGGCGCCTTTGCGGGATGCTCCGGTTCGGCTTGGGCGAGCGCGGTTTGGTTGTTCCAAAATAAGCGAGCCCAAACGAACCGGAGGGCCCGCAAAGGCCCGTCCCGTCAGGGTTTCGCCGGAAAATCCGCATCTCGCGCGTTGCGAATTTCGGCCGTAGCTACGGCTACTGTCACTCGGCCCGCACCACACGATCTGCGGCTTTCCGACTGAAACGCGCTCCGAGCCGAGTTATTCAGAGGTTCCCTAGCGCCCCGGAATGGGTGACCGGCAGGCCCGCCGCGGCGATTGTTTCCGCGCGGTTACGCTTGCTATACTCCAGTCAATACCTAATAGAATAATGTGGGGAGCGGATCTGATGACTCGGGCGCAGCGACTATTGAGCAAACGGGCGATTTCTTCAATCGCTCTGACCCTGGCCCTTATCGTGCCGGTTGGCGCATATGCGCTGGGGCTCGGGGAGGCGCGCGTCGAGTCGTTCCTGAATCAGCCCCTGGATGTTCGCATGCGTCTGTTCGACGTGTCCGACGATGATCTCGATTCGCTTACCGTAACGCCGGCGTCTCCCGAGGACTTCGAGCGGCTGGGCCTGATGAGCAATTCGCTGGCGCTGGGCATCCGGATCGAAGTCGATCGCAGTGTGTCGCCGCCCATAGTTCGCGTCACGTCGGCACGGCCGGTGTCCGATCCTGTGGTTCAGCTGCTCGTCGATGCACGCTGGGCCAGCGGTCGCATGCTGCGTGAGTACACGCTGTTCCTGGATCCGCCGACCATTGCGGTCGAGGCCCCGGCGCCCGCCCCGACACAATCCGCACCGTCGGTGCAGCAAGGCCGGCCCGCCGCTGATCGTGCGGCTGCCGCGCCGCAGCGTCCGTCGCCCGCCCGCCCGTCCGAAGCACCCGCGCCACAGCAAACCCGTCCAGCGGCTGCATCGGGAAACCTCAGTTACGGTCCTGTAGCCAGCGGAGATACGCTCTGGTCGATCGCGCGCGCCAATCTGCCTGCCGGCGACGTGACCATGAATCAGATGATGCTCGCGATCGTCGAGCTCAATCCGAATGCATTCCGCGACCGCAACATCAACCAGCTTCTGCGCGGTGCCGAGTTGCAGCTGCCCGATGCCGAGCAGGTCAGGGCGCTGGATGCGGCCGCTGCTGCCGCCCAGGTGGTCGCACAGAACAGGGCCTTCAGCAGGCGCATGACTTCGGATGTTCCCGTGGTGTCCGCGGCCGGACGTGATTCGAGTCCACCCGCTGAATCGCCTGCGGCGCGTGATGTGGCCGGCAGGCCGGAGCAGGCGGAATCCGCCGGCTCCGAAGACCACCGGCTCTCGTTGGTGCCGCCCGGGGATGAAGAATCGGGCAGCGGTTTGTCCGAAGATGCTGCCGAAGTCGCCGATCTCAGGCAACGTCTGGCGCGTGCCGAGGAAGAGTTGTATGCGGCCCGTCAGGAAGCCGAGGAGTTTCAGACGCGGGTCGAAGACCTCGAGACCGCGATTCGCGACAATCCCGGCGGTATCGGTCTCCGCGATGCCGAACTCGCCGGCCTCGAGGCCACGCTCAGGGCCGCGCGCGAGGCTACGCGGGAGGATGCCGATCCGCAAATGCGAGCGGAAGTTTCCGAGCGTCTGGAAGGTTATCTTGAGCAATATGAAAGCGCAGCCCAGACGGGGGCTGATGGTGAGCAACCCGGCTCGGAGGGGCTCGGGCCGGATGGTGGCGAAGGCGAAACAGACGCGCAGGAAAGCGTAGTGCAGGACAATGGCGGAATCGCGACTCCCGATGAAGGCGGGGCGGCCGATGCAACGCCTGCGTCTGAGCGCACGGTAACCGAAAGCGAGAGTTCCGGTGGACTTCTTGCCAACCCGATGCTGCTGTTGTTTGCAGGACTGGTCGTGTTGCTCGTAATCCTGGCTGTCATCAGGCTTTTATTGCGACGCGGAAAGGAATCGGCGAAATCGAAGCCTCCGCTCGAGCGTGGCACCGATCTGCCGCGTGCACCGCGGCCCACTGAAGACCCGATCCAGACGGCGCGGGCTCGAGTGGCCGAGAATCCAGAAGTCCTGGCCGCGCATCTCGGTTTGCTGCAGACGTTGGCTACCGAAGGCAACCAGGATGAATTCGGCGACGCTCTCGAGTCGATGTACGTCCACGTCGAGTCCGATTCGCAGCCCGAATGGCGTGAGGCACTGGACCTTGCAGGTCGTATCGCGCCGGGCCATTCATTGGTCAAGGGCAGTTCCGATTGGGTTGCGGAGGCGCCCGGCACGGCGCATGACGAACCGGAATCCGAAGTCGATGAGGAGTCGAAGGTCGATGATCTGATGACTCGGCTTGATGCAGACCTGGACGAGTCCGATGATCGTGATTGGCTCGGCGAGGACGGCGGAGACGAGTCCAGAAAATCCGACGCGCCGCTTCTTCGAGACGATGACGATTCTTCCGATGCCCGTCATGCCGGGGATTTCTCTTCAGACGCCGAAGGATCGATGCCTGCGTCGGAAGGCATCGACGACGACATTGATTTTGGCGACTGGGGCGACGAGGAGGAAAGCCCGGAAGGCGTCGCCGAATCCGACGCCAAGACGATTTCGCCGAAAAAAGACCGGAACGTCGACGAAGACGAAGACAACGATCTCGTGCTGGACTGGGCGGATGAAGACAAGCCTGCGGCCCAAGGTGAATCCGAGCCGGGTTCCGCCCGAGAAGAGGCATCGGGCCTGGAATTCGGCGGAGCGAACGACGAGGGCGCGAACGACGAACAGGCCGAAGACGACATTTTTGCCCAGAGCGACGATGATATTGATGTCAAGCTGGACCTGGCCAAGGCGTATCTGTCCTGGAACAGCACAGACTCGGCGCGCACGCTGCTCGAAGAAGTCGCCCGGGAGGGCAACGAGTCTCAGCGCGAAGATGCGCGCAAGCTGCTGGACGATCTGTCGGACGGCTCCGAAGACTGAGCCTGCAGTGATGCAACCGGGCGAGCCGCCCGTCGTGATCGAATCGGAACCAAGATCCCGTGTCGTACTCGGTCTCGAGTACGACGGCAGTCGATTTTTCGGTTTTCAGCGCCAGCGACAGAAGCCCACGGTCCAGGAGGTGCTGGAAGACGCGATTGAGCGGGTTGCCGATCGTCCGGTGACCGTCCACTGCGCCGGGCGCACCGATTCAGGCGTTCACGCCGTCTGCCAGGTGGTGCATTTCGACGCCGAAGTGCAGCGCAACGAGCGCACCTGGGTACTGG
>DATGCS010000138.1:0-18672 GCA_035311685.1 Wenzhouxiangellaceae bacterium | reverse complement strand
GCCGCCGGGCACCGGCGACATCCAGCTGACGCTTTCGCAGCACGTGCCCGTGGCCGGCGCCGTAATCGTGACCACGCCGCAGGACATCGCGACGCTGGATGCGCGCAAGGGCCTGCAGATGTTCCGCAAGGTCAACGTGCCGGTGCTGGGGATCGTCGAGAACATGAGCCTTCACATCTGCAGCGAGTGCGGACACCAGGAACACGTATTCGGCGCCGGCGGCGGCGAGCGGATCGCACAGGATTACGGTGTGCCGATGCTGGGTGCGCTTCCGCTGGACATTCGAATCCGGGAGCACGCCGACAGTGGTCGGCCCAGCGTCGTGGCCGAGCCGGACGGTGAAATCGCCAAGCTGTACGGTGAAATTGCCTTGCGTATGACGGCCAAGCTGTCGCTGCAGGCCGCCGACTTCACGCACCGGATGCCGAAGATCGTGATTCGTTAAGGAAATCCATGCCTGTTCGGAGTTTCACTAGTATGCTGGACCAATGACGGACTCGACCATAGAACGCAACCCGGTGCTGGGCATGACCTTGATGGTCCAGCAGGATTTGACGGACTGGCAGCTGATCGGTGTGTTTCCCGAATCCGGGCCGCCATCGGGCCGGCCGACGTGCCGCCTGGTCCGCGACGGAGGTAATTCGAAAATCTTCCAGTGGCAGGGGCTGCCGCTGCGCCTGCAGCCGGACCAGAGCGATGATTACATCTACAACCTCACCAGCCGTACGCCGATGTTGTTCGTGATCTGCAAGCCCGGTGCCGACGAGCAGCCGGTGCCGCTGCGCATCAGCGCCGACCAGGACGACTGCGTGGCCGCGGTTGAACACGATGAACTTGTGTTCCAGGCGCCGATGCCGTCGCCGATCGCCCAGTGGATCCAGCGCTACGTGGAAGCACACTGGGCCCCGGGTCCGCGAAAGAACAAGCGCGGCCGCGACCGGCGCCCCGACGACGGCGGGAAAAAAAGCTCGTGACGAAACGCAACAAGCCGACGCTTTCTGAAAGCGATACCGCCGACGATACTGCCGACGAAAAGGACGCCGACACATTCTTTGTGCGCTGGGCCAGGCGCAAGTCCGGCATCGAGAGCGACGCCGCAGAAGCCGATCAGGAAGACCGCGAATCTCCCGACGGCCCTGGTGACGAGACGGACGGCCCTGGCGCCCGGTCGCAAAAAACGGCGGGCGAGCAAGCCCAATTGTCCATGAAATCGCCCATGGAATCGCCCGCGGGCGCGCAAACGGCGCATGCCGATGCCGAAGAAGAAAAGGGCGACGAGGACATGCCGTCGCTGGATACGATTGATCAGGGCGGCAGCGTGGCCGACTTTTTTTCGTCGAAGGTCAGTCCGGCCTTGCGGCAGGCCGCACTGCGGCGGCTGTTCGGCCAGAGCGCACTGCCGGTGACCGACGACCTCGACGATTACGCCGAGGATTTCACCAAGTTCACTCGGCTGGGCGACATCGTGACCAGCGATATGCGCTACAGGATGGAGGTTGCCCGCAAGCGCCTGCTCGAGCGGAACTCCGAAGACGATCCGGCCGAATCGGTTGCCGAAGGGGATCCTGACGCGTTGGCCTCATCTCCGGACGTGTCGGAGTCGCCAGCGGAAGCGAAATCGACGGATGCCGTTCCGGAATCGAGCCCGGAGGGCGGCGAGAGTTTCGCCAAGACGGATTCACAACGGCACGTCGATGATGATGCACCACCCGACGAGTCATCAACCAAGGAGAGTTCCAGACATGAACCAGACCCAGGCTGATTCCGACGACGGCATTGAATGGCCGGCCACCACGTCGGCCGGGCTTGCACGCGCTGCCGCATTGGCCGAGTTCGATCGCATGCCCGAACCTGCGGAATGGGTTGAATATCAATCGACGGGACGCCTCTTGATCATCGGGCCGGCCGATGACGCCTGGCCGCTGGCCGAAGCGTTGAGCGAGCATCTGTCCTGTTCAATGCTGGCCACGCGTCCGCCGTCGGAAGCGCCGGATGCCGCGCCGCCGGCGCGCTATCTTGATGGTCGGCCACGCAACCTGACCGGCTACCTCGGGGCCTTCAGCCTGGATGTCGAAGTCGACCGCGGTCGAGTGCTGGGCGCCGGCCCGGCCTTTGGAATGGATTCGGGCACCTTCGATCTTGTCCTCGACCTGGACGGTTCGGCGGGCTTGCGCATGGATGAACCGCCGCCCGGCTATTTCCTGGCGCTCAGCGAGGCGCAGCGGGAACAGGCGCTGGATGAACTGCCCGATATGGTGGGCGAATTCCAGAAGCCGCGATATTTCGCCTACGATCCCGAGATCTGCGCGCACGGCACCCGGGGACTGGCCGGCTGCAACAACTGCCTGCTTGCCTGCGCGACAGAAGCGATCATTTCGGTAGGCGACAAGATCGAAGTCAATCCCTACCTCTGCCAGGGGTGCGGCAGTTGCACGACGGTATGCCCGTCCGGGGCGATCCAGTACCAGGCGCCGACGGGGGCCGACCTGATCGATTCGGCGCGTCGGTTGCTCAATGCGTACAGGGAGACCGCCGCAGGCGGCCCGACCCCTGATCTCCTGCTCTACAGCGCCGACTCGGGCGAGGCGCAGCTGGCCTCGGCGGCCGAGGACTTGCCGGAACATATTCTGCCGATCGCGATCGAGGATGCAGGTTCGGTCGGCATGGATGTCTGGTTTCCACTGCTTGCGTTCGGTGCCGGCCGCGTGCTGTTGCTGCCGGGTCCCCAACCGGCGCCGTCCAAGATCGAGGCCAGCAAGTCGATGATCAGGGTGGCCGAATCCATCCTGGCCGCGCTTTCCGACGATCTGGCGGCCGAGCGCGTCCTGTGGCTGGAAAGCCCCGGGGACGCGGCATCTTTGCATGCGATAGCGCCCATGGTCGCGAAGCCGGCAACATTCGGCGGCCTGGGCGGTAAACGCGAGTTGATCCGCCGCGGGCTGGAAGCATTGCACGACCAGGCTGCGGCGCCCACTGAAGTAGCCGCGCTTCCGCCGCAGGCCGCGTTCGGTGCGATCGAGGTTGATAAAGGCGCGTGCACGCTTTGCATGGGTTGCGTGTCGGTTTGCCCGGCATCTGCGGTCCAGGGGGGAGGCGATCTGCCGAGGCTGCAGTTTCGCGAGGACCATTGTCTCCAGTGCGGGCTTTGCGAACAGGCGTGCCCCGAAGACGCCATTACGCTTGAGCCGCGGATGCATTTCCAGGCGCACCTCGATCCGGCCCAGCGAATCCTCAACGAAGCGGCCATGCATCACTGTCCCGATTGCGGCAATGCGTTCGCGACTGAACAGATGATGGAAAGAATGACCGAGCGTCTGAGCGGACACTGGATGTTTCAGGACGACCGCGCGATGCAGCGACTGTTGCGCTGCGAGGACTGCAGGATAAAGAAGATGTGGGATCAGGAGGGGGGAGGAATAGACGTGCATCGCGGCAAGGGTTCGTGACGCGTTGGTCGGGCCCCTGGTCGGGGAATGAGGGGGGGTATAACTGGCGCTTGAGACCCGCCCTGAATTGTTGCGATCCAGTCGCATTTGCACGCCAGCAGGCGGGTTCGGGACCACTCGGCGGCCTTGACTCGACTAAAGTCTAATGCGTCTTCGGCGACGGCTGCGGGGGTGCCGATGTCCATCATCAGGCCTCGTTCTGCCGCCTGTCCCTGGAGGCGCGCGAGCGCGTCCGATTTCGATTCGGGCCCGAATCCCGGACCGGCGGTCGAAAACCGAAAAATCCCGAGATCCCCGCAGTCGCAGCGGTTCCGTCGGCCCGCGCTCCGGTCCGTCATTTGAAGCGGGTCTTGCCTGATGTCCCGGATCGCGTGGGGCGCGCGCAAGCCGGGTCGTGCTTCGAGAGTCTTTCGGGCCGTGCCGGGCGTGGCCGGTCGCTGCGGATTTGTGCCCGCCTTCGCCGGTATTCGGCCTCAAAGCGCTTGACGTGAAGGGCATGTGAGAAGTACATTATGTTGCAACGTCAGGAGGAACAAGATATCTCTGCCATGCAGTTCGAGTCGGGCTCCGAAACTTCCGCAACGCAGTCTCCGACGGCATCGTCGCGGACCGCGACGTCGCAATCCGACGAAAAGCAATCGGACGAAACCGTAGAACATCTTTTCCTCGAGGGCGCCGATGAATCGCGCGCCGACACCTACCGAATTCTCTCCCGCCTTTTTCGCGCCGCCCCAGATGCAGACCTGCTCCAGCGACTTGCCGAATGCGGCAACGACGAGGCGCCCGAATCGAAACTGACCCTGGCCTGGAACGACCTGGCCGGCGCAAGTCGCGGCGCAAACCCGGTCGTGCTGGATCACGAATTCCACGCGATGTTCATCGGCCTGGGCCGCGGCGAGGTGCTTCCTTATGCAAGTTGGTACCTTTCGGGTTTTCTGCTTGACAAGCCACTGGCCAGACTGCGCGAAGATCTTGCGCGCCTGGGGATAGACCGCGCCGAGGACGTCACCGAGTCCGAAGACCATTTCGCCGCGCTGTGCGAGACCATGGCTTTGCTGGTCGCGCCGGAAGACGGCATCGACCTGTCGGGACAGAAACACTTTTTCGATCGTCACATCCAGCCGTGGTTCGGTCATTTCCTGGCCGACGTGCAGGCGGCCAAGAGCGTTGATTACTACCGGCCGGTTGCCCGGCTGGCGCAGGCGTTTTTCGAGTTCGAGCAACGCTGGTTGTCGTTGCCGCAATAATGATGGAGAAGAGAGCTATGAAACGAGACAACAAGAAAACGGGCCATGGACCCGACCTGGCGCGTAGACGCGTCCTGGGCAGCGCATTCGGGGTTGGCACTGCCGCCAGCCTGGGATTGTTGTCGGTGACGGGTGTCGCGACCACCGACAGCGCTCCGAAGCCCGAAAACACGCCTCGCAAGTACAGTGAGTCCGAGCATATTCGTCGTTATTACAACAGCGCGCGGCTGTAGCAGCGCCACCTGGAATCAAGGCCGGAGAATCGCCTCATGAAATTGATCCGCAAGCAAACCGATAATTCTTCGAACAAGGCTGCGCGCGGCAGCGCATTCGATCGCAGAACCTTTCTCAAGCGATCCGGCGTCACCGCTGGGGCGGCTGCCGTGGCGGGGAGCGTCCCGCTCGGCATGATGCGTCGCGTCGAAGCGCAGACCGCGTCTGGGTCGCGCAACCGCAATGTCGAAGTCAAGCGCACCGTATGCAGCCACTGCTCGGTCGGTTGCGGCTCCATCGCACACGTCGAAAACGGCGTCTGGGTGGGCCAGGAGCCTGACTTCGAATCGCCGCTCAACATGGGCGCACATTGTGCCAAGGGCGCGGCGCTTCGCTACCACGGCATGAGCGAGAAGCGCGTGCGCTATCCGATGAAGCTGGTCGACGGGCAATGGAAGCGTCTGAGCTGGCAGCAGGCGGTCGATGAAATCGGAGACCAGTTCCTGAAGATTCGCGAGGAATCCGGTCCCGATTCCGTGTGGTGGTGCGGTTCGTCCAAGGCCAACAACGAAGGCTCCTACCTGCAAAGGAAATTTGCCGCGTTCTGGGGGACCAACAACATGGATCACCAGGCGCGAATCTGCCACTCCACCACGGTCGCCGGGGTTGCCAATACCTGGGGCTACGGGGCAATGACCAATTCCTACAACGACATGCACAAGTGCAAGTCGATGCTGTTTGTCGGTTCGAATGCCGCCGAGGCGCATCCTGTTGCGATGCATCATATTCTGCGAGGCAAGGAAAACGGCGCGAAGATGATCGTCGTCGATCCTCGTTTGACCCGCACCGCGGCGCATGCCGATCAATATCTCCGCCTTCGCCCCGGCTCGGACGTGGCGTTTATCTGGGGATTGTTGTGGCATATCTTCGAGAACGGCTGGGAAGATACGCAGTACATAAACCAGCGCGTCTACGGTATGGACAAGATTCGCGAAGAGGTTGCCAACTGGGATCCCGCCACATGCACGGAAGTCACCGGGGTGCCCGAGGAAGAAATGCGACAAGCTGCTCAGACGCTTGCCGAAAACCGCCCCGGCACCATTGTCTGGTGCATGGGCGGTACTCAGCACCACATCGGCAACAACAACACGCGTGCCTACTGCGTGCTGCAACTCGCGCTCGGCAACGTAGGGAAGTCGGGCGGCGGTGCCAACATCTTCCGTGGTCACGACAACGTGCAGGGCGCAACCGACGTCGGTCCCAACTGTCAGACGTTGCCCGGTTACTACGGCCTGTCGGACGGTGCATGGAAGCATTGGGCGCGCGTATGGGATGTCGACTATGACTGGCTGAAGAACCGGTTCGACAATGAAGGGGAATACGATTCGGGCGACGGAACGCTGGCCCGTCCAATGAATATTCCCGGCATTGCGGTCTCGCGCTGGATTGACGGCATCCTCGAAGATCCCGAAAACCTGTCGCAGCGTGACAACATTCGTGCCGTTTTCTTTCAGGGTCATGCGGTCAACAGCCAGACCCGCGGTCCGGAAATGAAAAAGGCGGTTGAGAAGCTGGATCTGGTCGTGATCTCGGATCCGTATCCGACGCATCTCGCGGTCATGTCCGAGCGTAAGAACGGCGTCTATTTGCTTCCGACCTGCACCCAGTTCGAGCAGAGCGGCTCCGTTACCGCTTCGAATCGCTCGATTCAGTGGCGCGAAAAAGTCATCGATCCGATGTACGAATCCAAGCCGGACGCTGCAATTCTGCATCTGTTTGCCGGCAAATTCGGCTTTGCCGACAAGATGTTCAAGCATATCTCGGTCGACGACTCCGGTCTGCCGAGTCCCGAAGACACGCTGCGCGAGATCAACCAGGGCACCTGGACCATCGGCTATACCGGCCAGAGCCCCGAGCGTCTCAAGCTGCATGCCGAGAACCGGCATACTTTCGATACCACGACGCTGGTCGCGAAGGGCGGGCCGTGCGACGGTGAGACGTACGGGCTGCCGTGGCCGTGCTGGGGCACGCCGGAGATGAAACACCCGGGCACCCACATCCTGTACGACACCAGCAAACCGGTCTCGCAGGGCGGCCTGACCTTCCGGGCGCGGTTCGGCACCGAGCACGAGGGGAACAACATTCTCGCGGAAGGTTCGTACGGCAAGAATTCCGATCTCGAGGATGGCTATCCCGAATTCTCGTACGCGATGCTGCGTCGGCTGGGTTGGCATACGGAGCTGACACCCTACGAACTCGACGTGATCGCCTGGGTGGCCGGGCAACTGCCGGAAAAACCGGCGGGATCGGCCAGCCAAAGCTACGTCGCGCAGTTCCGGGATCGCGAATCCGAGGTGCTCGACGCGGTCAACTGGAAGACCGATCTCAGCGGCGGTATCCAGCGCGTTGCCATCGCGCACGAGTGTTCGCCGTTCGGCAACGCCAAGGCGCGCGCGATCGTCTGGACGTTCCCGGACCAGGTGCCGCTGCATCGCGAACCGCTTTACACCGCACGCTACGAACTCGTGTCCAAGTATCCGACCTTCGAGGATCGCAAGTCCGTATGGCGCGTGCCGAACCGATACGCGTCGATCCAGGAAACCGATTACTCGGGCGACTATCCGTTGATATTCACCAGCGGACGGCTGGTCGAGTACGAAGGCGGCGGTGAAGAGACCCGCTCGATGAAGTGGCTGGCAGAGCTGCAGCAGGAGATGTTCGTCGAAATCAACCCGGCCGATGCCAACGATAGAGGCATCCAGGACAACCAGTGGGTCTGGCTGGAGGGTCCCGAAGGCGGCCATATCAAGATCCGAGCGATGATTACCGATCGTGTCGGGCGTGGCGTGGTCTGGACGCCTTACCACTTCGGTGGATGGTTCCAGGGCGAGGATCTGCTTGATCGCTATCCCGAAGGATCTGCGCCGTATATTCGCGGGGAGGCCTGCAATACCGCCACCACCTACGGCTACGATCCTGTCACCCAGATGCAGGAAACCAAATCCACTCTTTGCCAGATCAAGGCCGCCTGAGGCCGGAGGACACCGAAATGGCTCGAATGAAATTTCTATGTGATGCGGATCGCTGCATCGAGTGCAACGGTTGCGTCACGGCATGCAAGAACGTAAACGAAGTGCCCTGGGGCGTGAATCGCCGTCGCGTCGTGACGCTGAACGACGGGCTGCCGGGCGAAAAATCCATATCGGTGGCTTGCATGCACTGTACCGATGCGCCGTGCGCGGCCGTCTGTCCGGTGGATTGCTTCTACACCACCGATGACGGGATTGTTCTGCACGACAAGGATTTGTGCATTGGCTGTGGCTATTGCTTCTATGCATGCCCGTTCGGCGCACCGCAGTTTCCCAAGACGGAAGCCTTTGGCGTGCGCGGCAAAATGGACAAGTGCACGTTCTGTGCCGGCGGTCCGGATGGCGACGGCAGCGAGGAAGAGTTCACCAAGTACGGCGCCAACCGTATTTCCGAAGGCAAGCTTCCGGCTTGCGCCGAAATGTGCGCCACCAAGGCGTTGCTCGCCGGTGATGCGGACATGGTGGCCGACATCTACCGTGAGCGCGTGATGCGTCGAGGTGGCCGCCCGCAGACGTGGGGCTGGTCGCAGGCTTACGGCGAGGGGTGATTGCCATGAAGCGCACGATTCCACGCATCTTGATCCTTACCGTGATCGCGTTGGCGCTGGCGGGCTGTTATGAGTCGGCCAGCGTAACGCGCCACGAACCCGGGGTCTACAAGGGTGAGCAGGATCCGCTGGTGAACAAGCTCGCAAACGATGATGGTCTGCGAGAGCAACTGGATCAGCGTTTCGACGGGCAAAGGGACCGTTGACCATGAAAAGCTCAAATCCGATGCGATCGATGCTTGCCGGCTTTCTGCTGGCGCCGCTCCTGCTCGTTGGCTGCTCTACGGAGCACATCCAGGAACCGTGGGTGACCGCCGAACAGAGCGAGCGGCTGGAAGGCCAGATCGAGCGGGAAGAGGAAACAGCTACAGAACTTCGAGATCGCCTGGCCACGACCCAGGCCGATCGCTGAACTGGAGATCAGGAACATGAGCGAACAAACCGCAACGCGCAGCAGGTCTAAAAGGATTCTCGTGGGTGCTGCCCTGGTTCTGGTTGCAGCGATGCTGGTGCCGTTGACCGGATACGTTTACGTCGCCGTCGCCCAACCGCAGATCGAAACGGCCGCGAACTGGCAGGAAACCAACCCACGATCGCAGTACTGGCAGGAGGCGCGCCAGGGAACGCAGGGATACAGCGCGATCAAGGGGCCCGGGGCAAACGTGCTGATCGATAACGGCGGCCAGAATTTCCGCCAGATCCGAAACGGCCCGATCTCGACCTTCGGGCCATGGGTGCTCGCGGTCATGCTGCTCGGCGTCGCGGGCATGTTCGTTCTGAGCGGCGGCGGCCAGAAGGTGGAAAAACCGCTGACCGGAAAGCGCGTGCCTCGATGGTCGACGTATATACGCGTCGTCCACTGGATCATGGCCATCGCTTTCCTGTTGCTGCTGATCACCGGACTGAGTCTGCTGTTCGGGCGGGCGGTGCTGATCCCGTTGATGGGGGCCGAGGGCTTTTCGGCATGGGCCATCGCAGCCAAGAACATCCACAACTACACCGGCCCGGTCTTTGCCGTGACGCTGGTGATGCTGGCCCTGTCGATGGCTCGTGACAACCTGCCGTCCAAGGTCGATATCGACTGGTTTCTCAAGGGCGGGTTCGCAGGCAAGCACGTGCCCACCGGTAAGCTCAATGCCGGTGAAAAGCTCTGGTTCTGGTTCAACGCGATCGGCGGACTGGTCGTGGCTATTTCCGGCTTGGTCTTGATCCTTCCCAATATCTTCGAAGCGCGTTCGACGATGCAGCTTATGTTGCTGGTCCACGCCGGTCTGGCCTTGCTGTATATCGGCGGCAGCTTCATTCACATGTACATGGGCACGCTGGGGGCACGAGGCGCCCTGGATGCGATTACCAAGGGCCATGTCAGTTCGGAGTGGGCCGAACAGCACCACGACCTCTGGTACCACGAAGTCAGGAAGGACGGACAGGAATTCGTGTCCGACGAAGACGAAGGCGGCCGGGGACGTGATGTGCCGGCCGGTTCGGGCTCTGCAGCCTGAGCCCGACGCAGTCTGACCCGAATCTCAGACTTCGTCTGGCCCCAACTTCTGCATACCGAGAAAGCGCCGGATCGAGAGGGTCCGGCGTTTTTCGTTATAGCTGACTTCCAGGTCGCCGGACGCGTCGATCCCGGCAATTGATCCGGCAACTTTTTCGCTTTCGCCCAGTACAAGCGCCACGGGCGTGCCGGCACCGTCGCTGCGGCTGCAAAATTCCCGGCGTATCGGCGCCATTCCTTCCTCGGCCCAAAGGTTCAGCCAGGCCAGGAACTGGCGCGAAAGCTGTTCCAGCAAGCGAGCGGGATCGATGTCGGGATTTCCGCCTTCCTCGAGCAGGCAGCCGCCGTCGAAGACTTCTTCCGGTCGCTTGCCGACGTTACACGCCAGCACAAGCGTCAGCCAGCCGGCGTCGCGATCTTCGTAAAGCCACAGCCCTGCAATCTTGGTACCGCCAACCAGGAGGTCGTTGGGCCAACGGTAGCGCAGTTCCGTCATCGGGCCCACCATGTCCGCAACCGCCGCACCCAGCGACACCAGGCCCACCAGCGCGATCTGACTGCTGTCGTCCCAGTCGGCATCCGGCCGCAATATGACGGCGGCATAAAGACCGTCGCCAGGACTTTGCCACTCGCGGCCCAGGCGGGCAGGGCCGGTTGCCTGGTTCGTCGTCCACAGCAGCGTGCCCTCGGGCGCGCCCTGGCGCGCATGCTCAAGCGCGGTTTCGGTCAGGTTCTCGACCGAATCGAAATGAATCGGTTCATAGACCGACGGCAATTCCGGTTTGTTTCTTTCAACGTCCGACATCAGTGTCGAGTCTCCGGGGCCTTATCGTCGATCTGCGCCAGCAGCTTGCGCAGCTTCTGGACCGGTGCCGAAAGCATGTTCAAGGTTCCTTCGCTGGCCGCAAGCGCATCGCGGAGGAGGGCTCGCGCGTCGTCGTTGTGACCGAAACGATGTTGAACCGCAGCGAGTAGCGCGGCCACTTCGAGATAAGCCGTGCCGGATTTCCCGGAATTGGCCGCCGTCCGCTCGGCGAGGTGCAAGAGCAGCGGCTCGGCCATTTCGGGTTTGCCGCCATCCACGTACAACCGGGCCAGTTCGGTCAGCGCGCCCAGCGTATGCGGATGGTCCGGCCCCTGCATTTCGCGCCATAGCTGGATATCCGAGCGATACAAGGCTTCGGCCTCGCCCCAGGCGCCGCGTTCGCGCAACACGCCGGCGAGATTCAGAAGCGTTGTGGCGAAGGCCGGACTGTTTTCTCCGGTCACATCGCTCCAGGTTTCCAGTGCCCGGCGGTATAACCGTTCCGCCTCCGCGGATTTGCCGAGCGACTCGAGCACGACCGCCAGGTTGTGCATGCAGCTGGCCGTGTCCGCATGGTTCTCGCCATGGAGCGTCATGAGCAGACCCAACGACCGGCGATGGCACTTTTCCGCCTCGACAAATTTCTGGCGCGCATCCAGAACGCTCCCGAGGTTGCCGAGGCACGCTGCAGTTGCCGGATGATTCGGACCGAACGCCGCTTCGGTCACTTCCTGTGTCTCGCGGTACAAGTCCTCGGCAGACTCGTATTGACCGCCCACGTAGGCAATTCCGGCGAGCTGGTCGGAGCACACCGCGGTGGTTGGATGGCGGGCGCCCAGTTGCTCACGCGACAGGCGCAGAGCCCTGCGCGCTGCGCGGTCGGCCGCGCGAAGGTCACCGGTACTCTTGTGCGCCGCCGCCAGGTTGTTCAGCCACGGAATCAGCCTTGGAGAGTCGCCCCCCACGGCGGATTCCATGCCGGTAACCGCCGATTCATAAGCGGTTCTGGCCTCGTTCTCGCGTCCTAGGGTCTCGAGCAGGCAGGCATGGCGGTGGTGCAATGATGCCGGGACGGCTTTATCGATACCGCTTTCTCGCTCGGCAAGCGCCAGGGCGCGCCGGATCAGCTCCTCGGCACCGGCGTAGGATGTGTCGTCGTGCGCTGCGAGAAGCTGATAAGCCCGGATCAGGGCAGGGAGGTTTCCTTCCGATTCCGCGCGTTCGACGGCCAGCTCAAGCCATCTCACCGGCCCATCCTTCCCGGTACCCAAGCTCAAGATATGTGCCGCGCCCAGGAGCGCGCTGCTGGACCGGTGTGGGGTCTCGCAAGCCGCATTCAGCGATTCACTCATCCTTTCGCTGCCGCCCAGCGCGCGCCAGTGCCGCAGAGCCTCGAACGCATGGGCAGGCCCGGTCATCGCGTCCAGCAAGATGCTGTTGGTCAGATTTTCCTCGAGTCGATCCCGGCGGCCGGCGGCCGCCCAGTGCCAGCAGGCGAGTTCGAGAGCATCGGCCCGGGCCTGGCCGCCGAAGTGCTCGGCCAGCCGGATGTGCAGCTTCTGGCGATGGCCGTGATCGCCGAGCCGGCGCCGCGCCACCGCATCGCGCGCCTGTGCCGAAGCCAGCGCGACGCGCCGCCCGTCGAAAAGCAGGCCAGGCAATTCCGGAGCGAAACCGTCCAGCGGCGACTGCGTCAAGGCCTCGAGATCGCTGATGTCCAGACCCGCGCGCGAAATCCACAGCAATTCCAGCCATGTTCCCGCGGAATCGGATTCCAGCAATTGGCTCGGAAGTTGATCTTTGGCGGGTGATGAATCGTTCTCGGGAAGTTTGAATACGGCAGCCGAGCGGTCTCGAAATTGTTCCGCGGCCGGTCCCGGAGGCGTCGAAATCAGAACAGCCACGCCCTGAGGCAGCCATTCCGGCAGCCAATCGAGATCAGCGGTCAGGCCGTCGAGACTCAATTCGTGCGCATCCTGGATAATTACTGTCAGGCCGCCCATGGCAGACGCGCGAGCCAGCCAGTTGGGCAAGGTTTCACGCATGGCTGCGGGATCGAGCGGAACCGGATCGACGAAATCGAATTGGCGGCGCAGGTCGGTCAACAATCGCCAAAGGAAAAATTCAGGATCGCGACAATCCGCTGCCAGGCCGGCAGCATGGAAAAATAGCCTTGAACCGAGGGCACGTCCCGCCGCGAACAGGCCGGCCATGGAGTCGACACCTCGCGGTGAGATAAACAGGTTCAGTCCGTCAGCCGCCTCAAATGGCAATCTGCCAGACGGACTGTTGCGCGCGAGTCTGTCAATCATCATCTGTGTCAGCGCATCTACGGGACATGAAACAGGTTGAGGCATCCAGGAGCTTCCTGCACGGTTGGACAAGATTGGATTCATGCGTATCGGATCCGATTATCGTTGAAAGCAGGCATCCAGTGGCCGGCGCATCGCTGGACATTGGCGGCCGCAGTGTGGGGGATTTTACACTGCGGCCGAAACCGTCCCGCAGCTTGGGTGCCCGGAAAGCGACTCTGCCGACCCCCGCCTGGATAGCCCGCTAGCTTAAATCGTTCATGGCGTATCTTTTCCGCTGCCGGTGATGTTCGTCGCTATCGAGCAACCGGATAACCGGTTAAATTAAGGTATTTCTCATACACCAGATGCTAAAATAATGTTAATGTTGGCGTATAAGACCAAAGGCGAATTGTAGGCAGGTTGTAATCAGGGTAAAAATGTGCATTGCTAAAAACGCGCAACGCGAGCCACGGGAGAGGACGATGCAAAAATCAGCGAGAAAAAACACCACTTTCATGCAGCGCATGGCCCTCATGCTGCTGGTCAGCGCATTCTGTGCGGCGCCGGTCTGGGCCGACGGAGACCGCGTGGCCGAACTCGAGCGCCGGGTTGCCGAGCTCGAAGCCATGGTCGAGAGGCTGCTCGAGCAGGGCGCTGACGCCGACACACAGGCCGCGGCTGTGGCCCGACAGGCATCGGCCGAGGCGGCCGAGGCACGCGAGCGCGTGGAAGCGCTTGACCGCAAGGTCGAACCCGTCATAGCGGCGGCCGGCAAAAAGTCGGACAAGCCCACTTTCTCTTACGGCGGCTACATAAAGACCGACTTCATGGTGTCGGATTTCGACGACGGCGAGGTTGGCGGTAGCAGCCTTGGCCGCGATTTCTACGTGCCCTCTATCGTGCCCATTGGGGGCGAGGGTTCGACCAACTTCGACGGCCATGTCCGGCAGACCCGATTCAACTTCGGTACCAGCCACGAGATCGGGGGGCACACGCTTCAAAGCTTCGTCGAGCTCGATTTCCTGACCACGCCGGGGGGCACCGAAAGAACGACCAACAACTTCTCGCCACGCCTTCGCCATGCGTTCGTGACATGGAACAACTGGCTGGTGGGACAGACCTGGAACACCTTTATGGATGTCGCGACGCTGCCGGAAAGCGCGGACTTTATCGGCCCGACATCGGGCACCACGTTTGGTCGTACCCCGATGGTGCGCTACACCAATGGCGGCTTCGCGATCGCTCTGGAAAACCCGGAATCGTCGGTAACGCCGCTGGGCGGCGGCCGGATCGAAACCGATCACAACAAGCTGCCCGAGCTGGCCGCGCGCTACACCTGGAAAGGTGATTGGGGTCATTTCCAGCTTGGCGGCATGCTGCGTCAGCTCGAAATCGACGATAACGCCGCCGGACTGGACGATACCGAAACCGGTTGGGGCGTGAGCGTTTCCGGCAAGTTCATGCTGGGCCGCGACGACATCCGCTACATGCTTCACGCAGGCGACGGCCTGGGCAAGCAAGTGGCCCTTAACTTCGTGAACGGCGCGGCACTGAACGCTGCAGGTTCGCTGGAAGCCATTGGTACGGTCGGCGGATTCGTCGCCTACCGGCACTGGTGGAGCCAGAAGTGGCGCTCCAGCGTTACGTTCGCTTACCTGGAAGCCGACAATCCGGCCCGGTTTACCGGTCCCGGCGTGAACAAGTCCACCTGGAACGCCCAGGTCAACCTGTTCTACAGCCCGGTGCAGCCGCTGAGCTTCGGCGTCGAATATCTGACCGCCGAGCGTGAAATCGAGAGTGGCGCGACGGGCCAGCTCAACCGCTTCCAGTTCACGACGAAGTACGCGTTCTGAAGCACATTTGCAGCACACCCTCGAGTGTCCTGTTCTCCGGCGCCCTGTGGGGCGCCGGTTTTTTTGTCCGAAGGGCTGTCGTCTACCGACTAAATGGTCCACTCAGCCACGCCCGGACAGGTAAACCCGGCCGGCAGATTTCGAAGATTCACGCAGAGGGTTGTCCTATCTGAAATGACCGGTTTTGCAGCGGTCCGCGAGTGCTATACAAGCGACGGTTCACCTTCCGGTTACTGGCACTGAGCCCCGGAACGAAGGTTTGAAGCCGATTCATCACGGCAGTCGGGTCTGGTGCATGTCCGGGCAATTGCTATTTGTACCGGGCAAGCAGCATGGCTGAAGCAGTGACAACGTAGAGAATGATGGCCCGGCAGGTGCGCCCGGAAGATTTTTATGCGTATCGTCCTCACGCCTCAGGGTTCGCATAATGTATATTATGTTAAGTACCAGATTCCCCAAAGCACGCGCCGGTCGGCAGCGGCGCCCCCTGAGCCTGAATTCAGGGAACCAACCTATTTTCGAGGTTTGAGCGCTTTGGTGTTGATTTTCAGCTTGAATATCTCCGGCCTTGCGTAATGCCCGGCGACATCGAAGTCGAATTTCCCACGGATGATGGCCTCCGCATCGAGTTCTGCCACCAGGATTTCCTCCCGGCCGTACACCGGTCCCGCCAGAACTTTTCCCATTGGATCGACGATGACGCTGCCGCCCCTGATCAGGGTTCCATCGGGAAAGGCATCCTCGTCGGCCGGATTGTCTTCGAAATAGTCGGCCGGGCAATCGTCTAGCGTCAGGTACTGGCATGCAGACAGCACAAAGCAGCGCCCCTCCATCGCGATGTGTCGCATGCTGGGCTGCCAGCTCTCGCGGTCGTCGACGGTCGGTGCGCAGTAAAGCTCCACGTTCTGGGCGAACATTGCAAGCCTGGCCTGGGGCATGTAGTTTTCCCAGCAGATCAACCCCCCGATTCGGCCCAGCTCGGTGTCGACGGCATTCAGCGTGGATCCGTCGCCGAATCCCCAGACAAGTCTTTCCATCGCCGTGGGCATCAGCTTGCGATGCTTGCCCAGAAGCCTTCCGCTCGAATCGAAATACAACAGGCTGCAATAAAGCGTGGCCCCGTCTCGTTCGAGCACACCGGTTACGAGGTGCAAATCGCAGCCACGCGCGATTTCGCCAATCCGCTCGGTTTCGGGACCGGGCACGGAAATTGATTCGCGAAAATAGCGCGCAAACGTTGCACGCCCCGTGTCCGAACGCCGGCCGACCCGCGCGCCGAAATCGAGCCCCTTCGGATACCCGCCAATGAAAGCTTCCGGAAAGACTGCCAGTTCGGCCCCTTTTCTTGCCGCATCCAGCGCGAGCTGTTCGAGCCTTTCGAGCGTCGCCTGGATATCGAACAGCTTCGAGCCGGCCTGGATCACCGCAACGCGTACATTCTCTTTCATTGTCGTATCTCCCTCTCGCTGCAGCTCCGGGCCAGCACCATTGCACAAAGGCCCGGAGTTTGGCAAACTCTTGCGGATGCGTCGAGTCGCCTTTCCTGCTGCTGTTGTCCTTGTCCTGACATCCCTCAGTGTCGGCGCCGACAGTGAATGGATCTTCGCCCCGTTGAGCGAACCCGTAGCGAATGCGGCTGTGGTGACGGCAAACCCGAGTCCCGAATATCCGCGATTTCCCTCCAGCGAAACCTCCAAATCGGCCTGGATCAACCAGGGCGATTGGCTGTCCGATCGTTTGTATGGCCAGGGTCTGCGAATAGGAGACCCGGTGCATATCCGGATATTCAAGAAAAGCCGCGAACTGGAACTCTATCTTCGGGGTCGCGACGGATTCGAACTTTACCGCACGTTTCCAATCTGCGACGTCTCCGGTATGCTCGGGCCCAAGCGATTCGAGGGCGATTTCCAGGCGCCCGAGGGATTCTATACGGTCGTGCCCGAACGATTGCATCCGCATTCGGACTTCCACCTGGCTTTCAACCTGGGCTACCCGAACGCATTCGACCGATCCATGGGCAGGACCGGCAGCAACATCATGATTCACGGCGGCTGCGCCTCGAACGGATGCTTTGCCATGACCGATTACTACATGGAGCAGATCTACCTGCTGGCCGAAGCGGCGTTGCAGAACGGGCAGCAAGAGATCGGCGTCGAGATCTATCCGTTTCGGATGACCGAGGACAATCTGGCCGCGCACGCCTCCTCGCGCTGGATCGAGTTCTGGCGCAGTTTGCAGCCGGCCCATGATCACTTCGCGAATTCAGGTCTGCCAGCGCCAGTCGAACCCGGTTCCGAAGGTTATCGTGTGCGGGTCGGCCAGCCCGCAGCCGGCCTCGAATCGGTCGTACTCAGTGCACCGTGATTCGGTAGAACCGATCCTCAGGTTACCCAGATTCCCGCAGTTCCAGGCGCCCAAATGCAAGCCGGTCGTCCTGCATCGGCCCGGGGACCGTTTCTGACCCGGTTTCTTGCATGAATAGACAAAGACTATAATCCCGAATGCCACTCTGGCACTACTGTACAAACTTAAAGTTGAATAAAGAAAAGAGATATCATTCAGTTAGATATAGGATTAATATAAACATATTCTAGAAAAACGCCCGCGCAATTCGGGTTGTCATCTGCGTTAATCTGCGTCACCTGTGGACCGAGCTTTAATAACCTTGGAAAGCTTTCTTCTGACATTCCCGGCGGTCGCCCTGGCCGAGCTCGGTGACAAAACGCAGCTGGTCGTGATTTTTCTGGCGGCCCGTTTCAGGAAGCCGTGGGCCGTGCTGGCCGGGCTGTTGATCGGGGCGGCCGCGAATGCGGGCGTTGCGGTCGTAGGCGGCGCTGCCCTCGAGCGATTGGTACCGCCGGGCTTCCTCGAATGGATGGTAGCGGCCGGTTTTCTGGCGATCGGCGCCTGGATGCTGTTCGGCCATGAGCATGATGCCGAGCCGCCGCCGGCGACCAGCCACGGCGCATTTCTGACCACCCTGTGGCTGTTTTTCATCATGGAAATGGGCGACAAGACCCAGTTGGCCACGGTTGCGCTGGCCGCCGGCCTGCCTTCGCCCCAGTGGGTATTTGCCGGCGCGGCGCTCGGGCTTGCTGCGGCCAACGTTCCCGCGCTGTGGCTGGGGCACAGGTTCGCATCAAAGCTGCCGCATGCCCTGCTCCACCGCCTGAGTGCCGGATTGTTCATCGTTATTGGAATTGCGCTGATGATTCACCAGCTTGCGCAATGACCTCGAATTACGCAACATGAGCGCATTTCACCTTCCTGGGAGGTTCGCGTCATGAACCGGAAATCATTCAGCGTTTTCGCGGCGGTCGCGGTCGCGGTTCTATTCGTCGTTCTGATCGCGGTGCGGGCATCCACAGGTTCACCGCTGGTCGAGATCACGACGCCGCTGGGGGTGATGACGCTGCTGGTCGGTGTGGCTGCGTTCTGGTTCTGGCTGGAGCAGACCAGCGAATGGACCATCTTCAATTTCCTGCCGCCGCTGCTGTGGATCTACGCCACGCCCATCATCCTCAGCAATACCGGCGTGCTGCCGTTCTCCAGCGGCGCCTATGCGGGCCTGCGCGAATACGGTCTGCCGCTTTTCATCGCCCTGATGCTGATCAAGGTCGACGTGGCCGGTGCCGTGCGCATCATGGGCAAGGGGGTGTTCGTGATGTTGATCGGA
>DATGCS010000137.1:0-13991 GCA_035311685.1 Wenzhouxiangellaceae bacterium | reverse complement strand
ATCCAGCGTACCGAGAAACGCGAAACCCTCGGCTTCGCCGGGCGCGATGTCGTAGATCACGACGGCGTCGTCCCCGGCGACCAGTATCGAACCGCTCTCGCCGGGCATGGTGATATGGACGTCGGCCGACAAGTGAATTTCCAGCAAATCGGTCGCTGCCTTCGCGGGATCGCCCATGCTGCACGCTCCCAGAGCGATCGTCACCGCGATGACGGCCGGCAACGGTGATCGGGTCATGGGCAAATGCTTCCGTTGCAGATACTGTCGTCGATGTGGTTGCCGCAGTTTTCCTCGCCCACGCCAGTCGCATCGCCGTTGTCTGCAAAGATATTCGCGCTGCAGTTCGCGCCGTTCACGCCGAACTCGCCGTTGTTGTAAAACACGCTGTCACGCACGATGGTCCCGACAGACGCAGACTCGATTCCGTGCCCGAACGCATTGCGAACCGTCACCGATTCGATGGTGGCATAGCCGCCAATGCCGATGCCGTCACCGCCACAGTTCGATACGTGAAGATCCTGGATCAGAATTCCGAAAGCACCTCCGAAGCCGGCCAGCCGCACACAATCCACGAAAAAGCCGCTGACGGTGCCGTTTCTTATGGTGGTATCGCCCAGCGTAAGCAGCGCTGGACTGGGGGAAATGCCGTAAATCGGACCTGAATTGAACCCGGCACAGCTGGGACCCGGCCCCGTGCATTCCACCGGACCGAGAATCGCATGGCCGCCGAGATCCAGAGTGATCCCCGACCCATTCAACTCGATGCCGATCTGGTTGTCTGGCACCTCGAGGTTGGAGGTCAGGATATAGGAGCCGGGATTGCTGATCTGGACGGGAAAGCCGGGAGAGTCGCCGGCGAAACATCCGGTTGCGACACAAAGCTGGTTGATCTCCACCTGGCCGTCAGCCGCGCCGGAATCATGCGCGACCGCGATGCCCAGGATCAATATCAAGGATTGTGGAAGCACTCCCGCCAGTCGTTTCATCGATGCTCTCCTTAGTCTTGTTTCATACACGCCGTTTCTTCGAACAAAGCCACGGGGCAACCCCGACGAACTCTCAGATTAACTCAGTTCGGGCCCTGGCGCCAACGGCGGGCCGGCGGTGTCATTTCCTGGTTGGCGTTTTCATTGTCCGTTCCCCTCTCGCGACCAGATCGCTTTCGCCGGGCCTGGCGTTCGAAACGACTTGTGGCACGGCTTGCGCGTCGCACAGCGCCAGCGTGGTTACCTGGAACATCGGCGATCTCGCTGCAATGACGACGGGCACATGCAGCTTCCCTGTGCGCCTGCTCCGCTTCGGCGATCTACAGCTGGAGGGCGCGAATGTCTCCGGCGACCAATCCGATCCCGACCCCGGAAACAACGGGGCAATAACCGCAGTACTGCTTCGCATGCCGGTTGTAATACCCGCGCTAGACATGATCGGACTGCTCTTGTTGGCAATGCTCCTCGGCTTGACCGCTATTGTCAGGAAAGGCATCGTATAACCCTGGCGGGATTCGCACCGAGTGAGCGATGATCGGTTAACCCGCACATGGTCGCGCGGGCTGACATGTTCTCGACCATCGTCTGCGGCTACGCTGCGGCGAAAATATCAGTGGCCACGTCGTTCTCGCAGAAGAAGCGTTGACCGGGGGGAGACTGAATATATGTCCAACTTATCATCCCATCCGCGTAACAGTAGTTATGCGAACGATTCAAAATCTCAAACAGCCCGTCCGAACAACAGCGCCTAACCCCACGCGACGCTCAATCTGCAATGCAGAGACGGCCGAACACCGGGGTAGTGGCTTCACAATCCAGCGAGCAATCATCGCCGGTGTGATCCTGGCCGTTCTCCTGGTGCTGGAAACTCCTTTGCAGGCCGGCACGGATCAATCCAGGCAGACGCTCTCGACCGGCATCGCCAGTACTCAGAACGTCTCGATCCGCGGCGCGAGTTCGCAGTCGCGTTACGTGCGCGATCTGACCCGGTCCAACTGGGACGCCGCCACCAGTTTTCAGGCGCTGGCGGGACGCGATCCGGTCGACATCGAGGTGCGCTGGACAGGCACGGAAGAGCGATACAGCGGCGTATTCTTTCCTGTCGATGGCACCGTGCGCACTTTGATCCAGGGTTCATCCAGCCAGTGGCAGGATTTCATCAATCTGGTCGCCCCGCTCAACGGCCGCTTCCTCGATGTCGAGGTCGGCTACTTCGGCAGCACAAAGCGCTACTCGGCGATCTTTCTGGAGGACGGCGACAATTACAGCTTTGCACTGCGCACCACCAACACCGAAGGCCAGTTTCAGGCCTGGCTGGACCAATACCTGCGGGAAGGACGTGCGATCGTTGACTTCGAGGCCTACACCGAGCCCGACGGCGACTTTCGCCTGGCCGGGGTCTGGGTGAACGACCCGAATCAGCCTCGTACCGTGCTCCATTACCACATCGAGGCCGCCGACATCAGCGACCTGCTCCGGCCACTGGCCGGACGATTGATCGACTTCGAGCGCTACTGGAGCCCGCTCCACGACGAATGGCGGTACGCCGTCATCACCGCGATGTACCCCAGCGGCGAGTGGGGACACTTCCGCTGGATGACGTCGTCCGAGCTCGACGACCGCCACGCCCAGATCGCCGATTCCAACACCCACCTCACCGACATCGAGTCATGGGCATCCGGTGGCACGGTTTACTACGGCGGCGTGTGGGGCGACGGCAGCAAGAGCCTGCTCGAGGTCGATGCGATTCCGACCGACCTGGATCCCCAGACGCTTTCCAGCGACCTCAGCACGCTGCTGACCAACTTCGAAGCTTCCAACCAGGGCACGATCGGTCTTTGGGCCAAGAACCTCCGCACCGGTCAGACGCTGTCCTGGCGCGCCGCCGAGCCCTTCTATCTCGCAAGCTCGACGAAGGTCGCTGTGCACATCCGCTTCTGGCAGGAAATCCAGGCTGGGCGGCTCACGCTGAACCAGATGCTGCCCTATACCAACTGCGCGAACTGTCGTGACGACTGGTTCAACGGAACCGCCGGGCGGGGCTTCCCCGGATTCAACGCCAACAACTTCGGCCAGTCCTTCTCGCTGCAGCGCTTCGACCGCGCCATGATGGAAGTCAGCGACAACGCAGCCACGAATGGCCTGGTCGATGATCCCGGCGTAGGCGTGTCCTGGGATCCGGTGAACCTCAACGAATGGTTGTCGGGTATTCCGGGTGTCGGCCGCGGATGGTGGCCCGTGACCAGCATCCACGACGTCGACCGCACGATCATGTGGCAGGGGCAGGTGGTCCGCTTTCCCGACGACACGTCCTTCTTCACCGTGCCGGGGTGGGCCCTTGAGGCGCTGTTCCGGGACGGCGGCGATACCTACGGTGACGTCGCGGCCTGGCTCGGCAATCCGGCCAGCCTGCCCCGCTGGAACTCCAACGAGGGCCATGCACGCTACTACGCCATGGGTCTCAACAGCGCGACGCCGCGCGCTTTCGGGCGTCTGCTCGAGGGCCTGTGGTTCGGCGACTACCTCGATGCCGAGACCACCCGGGACGCGATCACCAGCATGACCGAGTTTCGTCCACTCGGCGCCCGGCTGCCGTCGCATATCGCCGTCTGGGCCAAAGGCGGCGTCAAGGGCGGTGCGAGCGATCCGGTCAGCGACACCAGCCTGTTCGAGGTCGGCCCCGATGCAATCTCGGTCGGCGTCTTCACCAAGGACAACGTGCGCGGGGCGGGAACCATCCGATCCAGTTTCACCGGCCCCATCGGCCTGGAAGTGGCCGAAGCCCTGTTCGCCGACCTCCAGCCCGACGTTTCTCAGAGTGGTTTCCTGCCGAGCGAGGTGTTTGCCGGTCGGGACCTGGGCGTCGCGGTGCGCGTCGTCAATACGGGCGGCGGCCACAGCGCTTCGAATTTCGATGTCGACTTCTACGCATCGGCAGACACGACGATCTCGACCTCGGATTTCCCTATCGTGACGGTGCGGGTTCCGTCCATTCCCAGCGGTGAAAGCACGGTGGCCAACAACATCAGCGCTTTTCCCGACACCATACCGCCTGGAACCTACCATATCGGCTTCATCGTGGATTCCTCGAACGCAACCATCCGCGGCGAAGTCGGAGAGTTCTCGGAGAGCAACAATATCGGGATCGTGCCGGATGCACGGCTTGAGGTGATTCTCGATCCGGAGCCTGTCTTCAGCGACGGTTTCGAGTCTACGCCCGGCTAGCAAACCGGACCGCTAGTGCCGGGAAAGAGTTCTACGAGATGGGCGTCTTGCGACTTGGGCGTCCACGTTGTCCACGCCGTCTACCCACGCCACGCTTTCCCCTGAGTCCGGACTGGCTACCGAAAAGCAGCGGCCGTATATAGGAAGCATAAACGCCCTTTTCGCGGAATTCCAGCAGTATCCAGAGCTATCCAGAGCCACGCCAATGCGGCTTTTGACGGGCACGCCAGGGGCTGTTGGGCGCGAACACTCCATGAAAGCGGATAAGGTTCAGGCGCGGTGGCGGCACCAGTGCGGCCAGCCGGGCGATGAAATCCAGCGGCTCGAAGATCACGTGCGTAATGCCATCGCGGTACGGAGACTTCAACGAGTAGCCGATGTCGCCGCGCGGGGTGACGAACAGCCGCTTTTCCGACACCGGTGGGCCAGCCTGCGCTTTTCGGCCCGCGCCAGGCGGGCGGTGGGGGTCAGGATCAGGGTTTCGGGCTGCCCGGTCGTCATGGCGCCATTATGCCGACAACATTCTCAAAACCTGAGAGCCGTGCGTGTATCCCCGAAGCCGCGTATCTGATTGAGGACCGAAAACTTCAGCCGGTCCCGACCGTGATCTCAATCGTTTTCGAAGCCATCCTGAAACAGCCGATCGGGCAATTGTTCAAGCGTCTGCGCCCAGAACCCGCCGGTGACATGCCAGCTGCCGCCGAAAAGTTCGTGGGCACCCGTGGCCTCGGGCTGGCCGATGGTTCCCGATAGCTGCCACTGCCCGTCGCCCGATTCGGAAAGGATCTCGCCACCGGCGGCGATGCTGTACCAGTCGATGCAGTAATCGGACTGGCAGTCCTGGGCCGACACGCTGGCGGCGACCGTCAGCAGCAGCGCGCCGGCGACAGCCTTGCTTGCGATGATGAGCTTTTTCATTGCGAGCCCACCACGACCCGGCGGTCTTCGAGTAGCAGGGCTTCGAGGGCGGCCAGGCGGGATTCGAGTCTTTCGTTGCGTTCGGCCAGTTGGCCAAGCTTAGAATTTTCAGTCTCCAGGTGCGCCAGGCGCTTCTCGCTTTCGGCGATACGAGCCTGTTGGTCTTCGATGACGATCTGTTGCGCATCAAAGGCCTTGCGCTGTTGTTCCGTAAGCGCCAGGTGGCGGGTGTTGAGTTCGATCAATGCCGCGGTATTGAGCGCGGTGATCTGGTTGTAGTAAACCCCCAGCGTGCCTTCCTGCTCGGATACCGCGCCCGGCAGAACATCGCTGACCTGCTGGGCAATGAGCCCGATCGATACAGGATCGTCCGCGGCTTCCATGGTCATCCGGTAGGATGCCGGCTCAAGGCGCATCAGGCGCTCGAGTGCCCCGGAAAGCGGCTCGATGTCGGTCTTGAAGCGTGCGTCGGATAGCTGGGCAAAGGCGCCGCTGGTATCGATGCGTGCGACCAGGGTATCGTTGTAGCGAAAGCCCAGGTTGTCGGAGGTGGCGACGTAGAACGCCCAGTTATTGGTGTTTGCTCCACTGCGTTCGATCTGGAGACCGACTTCACCGTTTGAGGTGCTGCTCTGCTTGATATGCAGATCCCGCTGCGGGATCGCGGTTCCAAGGCCCGTTCGGCCGGCGACGTAAAGGCCGTTGGCCGGTGTGAATGCCGTGAACCCGCCGATCGCCACGCCGCCGCTGCTGTCTACGGCAAATGCTGTCTGCCCGTCGACCTGGGCTCGCAAGGGGTTGTCACCGGCCGGCGCGTTGACGTGAAGCTGGCTATTCGGCGCGTTGGTGCCGATGCCGACACCGCCACCTGCGCGGATCAGGAACTGATTGATGCCGGTCGATGCGAACGTGGCATCGGTATTGTCGGCCCACACAAAAGTGCCATCCTGCTCAGCCTTGGCCCGACGGCCGGCAGCAAAACTAATAAAGCCATCGGCGTTGTTGTTTGCCCCCCCGGCCACAAAACTCACGAAACCAGTAGCCTCATTGCCTACACCACCAATGGCTGCGCTGGCCGTGCCGGTGGCGGCGTTACCGTCACCACCGCCAGAAAAGCTCCCCGGGGCGCTGGCTGTATTGCCCACTCCGCCACTGACAATGCTGTTTTCAGCGCTTGCGATATTGTCACTTCCCCCACCCACAAAGCTTCGCAAACCACTGGCGGTGTTATCCTGGCCACCGCCGACAAAACTGCGGTCCTCACTGGCGGTATTCGACGAGCCGCCAGCGACAAAGCTGTTTATGGCACTGGCGGTGTTGCTCACGCCGACGCCGACAAAGCTGCGCGACCCACTAGCCGTGTTCAACGTGCCACCAGCGATAAAACTGTTTAAACCACCGGCGATATTGCCTGAGCCACCGCCGACAAAACTGCGTTGGCCTGTGGCTTGATTTGACGTAGCCCCAAACTTCGCAGAGCCGATCACATCCAGCGCCACATTCGGCGAGCTTGTGCCGATGCCGACGTTGCCGTCGCTGTAATGGATATCGGAGCCGCTGACCGCCCAGTTCGACCCGTTGCCCGGCGCGGCGCTGATGGCGAAGGGGGCGCCGGTGATGGCCTGGCGCGGCTCCAGGGAGCTGCCTTCGACGATAATCGCCAGCCACAAGCCGCCGGCATAGGCCTGCTCGCCGAAATCCAGATCGACCTGGAACAGCCCATCGGTCACCGGTACGGCGTTTTTGACCAGCGCATCTCCAACCTGGCTGCCGCCGACCAGGCTGTCGTAGAGCCGAAACTCCATCCCCGGCGTGCCCGTGACCGGCCCGCTGGCATCCTGCAGCTGGCCCTGATAGGTAATGGTGGTATCTGCATGGGCCACGGCGGCGGCCAGCAGGAAGAGGAAAACGATCAAATAGCGCATCATCAGTTTCTCCAGCTGTTATTGGTGTTCAGAGCGGATTTTGTTGCTTCTCACCCTGGTACTACGCCGATTGACCGAACCTGAGGACATCGATACCGGCAGACGACGTTTTTTCGCTTTTTGGTCGGATCGCCATCTCATTGGAAATTAATCGGACGCCCGATGTCTCCGTACGTGCAGCTCTCGCGTATTGATGAGTGGAAGCAACTGAAAATCGGCCCTGCACCGATGCTGAGAATTGTTGGCTCGGACGTAACGGCGACAGGCACTCTCACGGGATTAGGAGATCTCTACGGCGCTGAATATGCATTTGAGATGGCCGCCAACTGCGACTAGTAGGTCATGTGGTTAGTCGGATAATGCATCTGAAGACCCCGTCAAGGCCGTTGCCTGCATCAAAGACCCGTCGGTGATGTGGCGGATCCTGATCACCTGACCGGCAAATACCCGCCGCTGGATTATGGCGCAGTCCTATCGTTCTTTACAGTTTTTAGGCAGATTTTTTGGATATCAATTTCGGCATATATTGATGCGCGCTGTAAAAAATACAATAGACTTTTTGTTATGGAGATAGTGATGATGAACGCGCTGGTGAGTAGTTCTATAAATTTAAAGTCAAGCTTGTTAATTTTGCTTATTCTGCTTTTGCTCAGTGGTTGCCAGGAGGGTGTCGATACACAGGATGGTGTCGAGGCATCAGTCGCTTCGCAGAAGGCTGAAGCTGAGGGAGGGAAGGGTGAAGCTACTGTGATTATGGAGGGCGAAAAGTTGCCCGTCAGGCGCCTGGATTGTAACTTCCGGGAAAGAGGTCAGAATATAATGGTTTACTTCGACCTGGAGCCGAGAGGCTACGTAGACCTGTTTGTCGCGTCTGACCCGGGTCATGATAGCAAAAGTCCAAAAGTAACACTCCGTCTGCCAACAGAACTGGGGGATGAACGCGGTTTTGATCTCTGGAAATCAGAGGCGGAAGAAAACCTTCCTTTAACTGAAACAGGAGTGAGTGGAACTTTTGAAATCGAGGGCGTGGACAGGGGGTATGGCTCAAGGGAGACTGCATTGCTTGAAGTTGATGTCACCTGTCCAAAATAAACAAGTCAATCTTTACTGACAGTTTAAAAAATATTGTTATTACGTAGATGACTCAGCCATTGGCCACGAGACCACGATTGCGTAATACCCGCCCGGAATTTCAAGCCAGTAGAAGGCTTCGAGCATCGGGTGATGTCGAATGCTTCGGTCCGGCCGGGCCGGTCGGGTGCGTTGCAATCGTCCGGGTCCCGGGCGCTGGCGCCAGTCAATGGCTTCTGATGACATCGGTAGACCTGCGGGGTTTCTCCAGACTTCATGGGTCGGCCAGGATGCCGATCGGTCCGGGGCGATTTCCGCGCCCCGACCGGCCCCAATCACCCGACATCCCCCACTGCACCAGATTGCGATTTCGTTTATTCCCGGAGACATCATCAGCCATGCAAATTATCTGCTGCAACAATCGTGTTGCCGACCTCGCATACGGTAGACAAATGCCCGCTGCGACGGGTCGCAGCCACATCCCGGCGCTGCTGCTGGTCGCGGGCCTGGTCGGTGGCTGCTCCGGAGATGATCCGGAAACTGCACTGCGATCCGAGGCGGCGGACGGTTCGAGTGTCGGCCTCGGGTCGGCCGCGCAAGCGTTGCCGCACTATTTTCCCGAACAGATCCCGTTGCCCGGGGAGTACCTCATCGTGCGCAACAGCTCACGGACAACCGAGGAGAGCGGCCCGGAAATCGCAATGAATATCGCGCTGCCCGGCAGCCTCGAGGAATGGAAGCAAACTTATCAATCGGCGCTGCAGAGCAAATTCGAGGACGTCGAGTTTGCCGAGGACCGGATCAGCCTTGAGTGGCGGTTTCGCGGGCAGGGCTTCGAGCGCGCCAGCCTATACCTCAACTACAACCAGGGCTACCTCGATCGCGGCGCGACCGACTCGACCCATCTGCCGGTCATGTTGACCATCACCATGAGCCGATACCGGAGCGGGCCTTGACTACGACGGATCGAAATCGGCCAGCTCGATCCTCAACCAGGCCCTGGCGCGCTTGAGATCTCGCACGACAGTGCGGCTCGAGATATCGAGCATCTGACCGATTTCTGTCACGGTATAGCCCGAATGCAGACTCGCCGCCAGCACTTCGGCGAGCCTCGAATCGATCAACTCGACGCGGGCGATGGCCTCTTCGATGGCCAGCACCCGAATGAGGTCTTCCTCCGGAGCCGCGTGATACGAATCCTCGAACGTTTCCCGGGCCTGATCGCCACCGCGCTTGGCGGCCAATTGCTTGCGCGCATAGTCGACGATCAACTGGCGGATCACTCGCGCGGCCAAGCGTTGAAAATGAAGCCGGCTCTCGATGGTCTGTCCGGCATGGCCGCGCAGCTTGATGAACGCCTCGTGAACCAAAGCCGTAGTCTGAAGGGTCACCGAGCCGCCCAGCTTCCAGCGCTGCGCACGACCAAGACGCTTGAGATCGTCATAGACCAGCGGCACCAGTTGGTCGAACAGTTCCGGCGACCCATGAAGCTCGTCGAGCAAACGCGTCACCTGTCCCGGATCCACAGCCGCCACGGCGTCTTCCCGGTCTTTTTTCGGGCGATCCGAAGTCATTCGAATTCAACCCGTTGGAGCTCGATCGCCTCGAGCAGCGCCCGGGAATTTTCGAGCTCCGGATGCGACGGATCCTCGAATACCGCTTGCAGCGTCTCGAGGCTCGACTCGACCCAATCGTGTGCGCCGTCGAGATCGCCGTCGGCCAGTCTCACCTCCGCCAGCTTTCTCTGCGCCACGCCGACATGCGGATGCCGTCCTCCGGTCAGTTCCTGGTAAAGCGCAAGCGCCTCCCGGTACAGCACTTCCCCTTCCGCCATGCGGTTCTGCACCACGCGCAGATCACCAAGGTTGGAGATCGTCGACGGCAGTCGAATGGTTGTCTTCGTATCCGGCGCGCGCAATGTGTCCAGCGCCTGCTGATACAGCGTTTCAGCCTGTTCAATTTCGCCTTTCGAAACAGCTGCCAGCGCGAGCGCGTTCTGTGTCGACGCCACGTCCGGATGCTTTTCACCGTAAGCAGCGGTTTTCGCCACCAGGCTCCGCTGCCACCAGGCAATCGCCTGATCAGCCCTTCCCTGCCGCCAGTGGACCGATCCGAGTGCATGCAGGTTGGCCGCGCGATGCGGATGGTCGGCGCCGAGCACCTTGCGCTGCGATTCAACCAGCCGCACGAGCAATTGCTCGGCCTGCTCGAAGCGTGCCAGCTCGATCAGCAGCCAGGCCAGGTTGGTCTGGCTGAACAGCACCCTTGGATGATCGTCGCCGAAACGCGCGATCAACAGATCGATGGCCTGTTCGAAATGCTGCCGAGCCTGTGCGTAGCGACCACCGTAATAAAATCCGGCGCCCAGGTTGTTGTGAATGGATGCCGCAACCGCCGACGCCGGCGCCAGCTGCCGACACATGTCCAGCGCTTCGGTCAGAATTGCCATGGCTTCTTCTCGCGCCTCGCCGCCACTCAGCAGCGATCCGCCAAGCCCGTTCAGCGCCTCGAGTCTGAGCTCCGATCGATCATCGGCGATCAACGCCAGGGCCTGCCGGTAACGCCTGGCCGACTCGTTCGGCGCACCTTCCTGCAGGCGTATGTCGCCAAGCTGAACCAGGACCCGGGCCACTTCGAGCGAGCTTGCCGAGGGATCCGTATCGGTCAGGTTCAGCGCCGCCGAGGTCAGTTCCCGAGCCCGATCGTGATCGCCCATGTTGAGCTGCACCCGCCCCAGCACGAGATACATTTCCGACTGGATGCGGGGCTGCCGATTCAGTTCCCTGGCGCGCGAGATTCCGTTTTCCATCAGTTGTTCAGCCGTCATCGGCTCGCCACGGGCCACACCGGGATCGGCGTGCTCGAACAAATCGACCAGGAAGTCGCTGACCTGGCGGGTTCTGGCCACTTCGAGCTTCGCGCGGTCGCGCTCGACCTGCGCGCGGTCTCGCTCCATGCCGGCAATTTGGGCTTGCCAGCCGACCGCGATGACGGCCCCCACCAGGCCTGCAGATACCGCGGCGCCTGCCGCGACCGGCCAACGGTGGCGCCGCAGAAAGCGTCCGAACACATAGCCCCGGGTGGCGGCGCGGGCCCGTATGGGCGCATACCGGCGGCTTGAATCCAAGTCCTCCAGCAACTGACCGACGCTCTGATAGCGCTGTGCGGGATCTTCCCGGCAGGCCATGTTGACGATGGCCGCCAGGTCCTGGCCGCGCTCCAGGCCGGCTGGAAGAAAATCCGCGGCCGGCGTCGAACTCCATTGCTCCGGAAGCCGGCCACCGAGCAGCCAGACCAGAAGCACGCCCAGCGACCAGATGTCGGACTGGGTGGAGATCGCTTCACCGCGTCGCTGTTCCGGCGCGGAAAAAACCGGCGTCATGCCCCCCTGCTCGATCATTCCGGCCTGGCCGCTGCCGTCGATCAGCTGGGCAATGCCGAAATCGAGCAGACGGACCTGTCCGGAATCGGTGACCCGAACATTGCCGGGCTTTAAATCGCCGTGGACGACCTGGCGCTGATGGGCGTGGGCAACCGCTTCGGCAATCCGCGCAAACAAATCCATACAACGCTCCTGCGCGGGCGCGCAAACGCGCAGGTACTCGTCGAGATTCCTGCCTTCGACCCATTCCATCACGAGATAGGCCTGGCCGTCTCCGGTCGTGCCGCCATCGATCAGCCGGGCGATATTGCGATGGTCCAGCCGGGCCAGCAGCTCGCGTTCCAGCTTGAGCCGGTCATTGAGCGAATCGAGACGCAGCCGGATCAGTTTGATCGCAACCACCATGTCGAAAGCGTCATCGGCGCGTACGGCTCGATAGACGGTGCCCATGCCGCCACTGCCGACAGCCGACTCGACCCGCCAGGGCCCGATGCGGGTCCCTTGCGGCAAAACCATCTCGTGCCGATCACGGACATCCCGTTGCGCGGCCTGGCCGACCCGCTCGAAGACCGTGTCCAGGTAGTCCGTCGGTGCTGTGCTGGCGGCCAGCAATTCGACCAGCCATTCGTGGACGCGCGAGGCACGCGCACCAATGGCGGCCAATTCGCGTTCTCGCGCAGTCTCGTCAAGTTCCAGCAGTCGATCGAGTAATCGGTCCAGCAGCCGGCGACGCGCCAGGGTCAGCCGGGGTCTTTTCCAATCGCGTGACATTTCTCCGACCCTCTATCTATCCAGGCGTTGGAGGGACGCCGGCTGCGCCCATCCAGATCATCTCAGTGCAGTCAGCACTTTACCATCAGCCTAAGACCCGCTTAGGCCGGTCCGTGATTCGGTGAATGGATCAATAATTGATCAAGGCCAGCCCGCACGGGACGGGCCGCACTACGCTGCCGCAGTAAAAGACGATGCAACTCGGCTTTGCATGGATTTCCCCAGGAACCCGGAGGTCTGTCCTCAACGAAAAGTCGGTTGCCGCGCCTGGCAGTTGACCGCCTGGTGACTCGCGCGTTAGTAAGAAATGCTGTCGCAGTTCAGCGTATAAGGCCCCGGTGGTCGGAAGCTGAAACTTCCGTGGAAGCTAATGTTCAATGAAGCAGTCACGGGCGGGTTGGGTCGGTCGACCGCGGAGACCTCTCCCTGGACGGTCCCTGCCATTCGAACGGCATTCTCGTCCCCGGCCGAAATTGGCTCGCGTTGCGTGATGTCCACTTCGAGCGGCGCAAGCAGTTCTCCGTTGGACATGTCGCGTGAACCAAAGGATTGACCATCCAGCGACGATCCCATCGAGGCGTTGATGGTCGTGCTTGTCGGTCCAGTGCCTTCCAGAGGCAATGGTTCGTCAAAGCGCCACATCATCATGGTTCGATTGGAGAAATCCTCACTGTCACCGAGAAAACGAATGCCGGTGTAACCGTTTTCGTCGAGCGTGAGGACCAGCCCGCCCTGCTCGCCGGCAAACGTGTAGGAGGCGTCGGCGCCCTCGGATAGAGAAGCTTCGAACACGCACGTGCTATCACTGACGCCGGATGCGTTTGCCTGGGTGGTCGCTGCGCCGGAAAGCAGTACAAGAAAAGCTGCGCCGGCAATCGTTGTTACCGGATCGTAGGTTCTGGTGGTCAAGGTGTTTGCTCCAATGCAGATCGAAAAAGGCATCCGAGGAATGCGCAGTTACAGCGGTCGCATCCGACTCGTTGTCGGACACATCAACCAACCATCGGGGCAAGGCCTTAAGCAGGCGAAACCATGCGCGCGGAATTCTGATGCCGGCCAAAGATATCACAGCGGATAGCCAGCATGCCAGCTGAGGCGGCTACCGTCCGGTTTGCTCGGGGAACGGAAATGTCGCGGTCTGGCGTCATAGTGCGTAGTGAGTTTCATACACGCTTACACGCTCCGGACAGACCCGGAATCCAAATCACTTGGGGTCAAGTCTGGTCTTGCGTCAATTGATGCTGAAATCACTTGAACACTTGGAACACTTGGGGGTCAAGTCTGGCCTTGCGTCAATTGATGCTGGATTGCACTCTCCAAGCGGCGAATCCGTTTGTTTTCACTGCACAATTGCTTCAACCGGCGCAGGCTGGACGCCACTGCGCTGTAGTGGTTCATTTTCAGCACGGCGGCAATTTCTCGATAAGTCATTTGGCCAGTTCGGTGGGCGAAATGCGCGACCATCATGCGCGCAAGGTTCTGCCTGCCGCGTACGCTTTGGTAGACCTCGCTACCGTTGCAGTCCAGCGTCGTGGCGACGACGGCGATGATTTCGTCCAGTGATACGGGCTCGTGGACTCGCTTTAGCGCCGTCACTTCCGGATCATCACGCCCGTGGCGTTCGAGCACCTGTTGCTTGAAGCCTTCGTCCCCCAGAATCGGAGAAACCGACTTCCCTCGGTAGAACGCTGCGAGGTCTTCGTCGACGCCCTT
>DATGCS010000136.1:0-6490 GCA_035311685.1 Wenzhouxiangellaceae bacterium | reverse complement strand
GTCTGGGCGCGCATGAAGGCCAACGATTCGAAGCAGTGCCGCAACTGCCACAAGTACGAAGCCATGTCGGCCGAGCTGCAGGATCGCTATGCGCAGCGTCGGCACTCTGCCGAGTACCGGGAAAAGACCGGACGAACCTGCATCGACTGCCACAAGGGCGTCGCGCATGAGCTTCCGGAGGGAATGTAGACACGTGGGCAGGTCAACCAGGAACAATCAGTTTGCAACAGGGCTCGGTCATACGACGACCGGGCCAATCGAGTAGACCGCCGGCCGGCAACGGTTACCGGGGATCGAGTAAACAGGTAGTTAACCAAGCGGGAGAAGGAGAACCACCATGCATGACTGTAAAAGCTCAAGGACTGCAAGACTCTGCGGTGTCATATTTACGGGGCTGATGCTCGTCGGTCTCCTGGCGCCGAACGCTTTTGCCTCTCCGGACGACGACCCCCTCGCGGATCGTACCGAAGCACGCGAGGCCGGAGGGCAAGCAACCGCCGAAGGCCGCACCAGCGACCGCCGCGGCGAACTATCGCGTCGAACCGCACGGGATCGCAGCTCGCTGCGCGGCGGACCGGCCCTCGATGATCCTGAAATAGCGCGATTCTTCGAGAAGATGCCACCCGAGATATTCGCCGAATTCGGGCACCCCGACGTGGCAGGGCTTGTTCAGGACGGTGTTCAGTCATCCGGCTTTCAGCGTCCGCGTCCCGCCCCGGAATACCTGTTTTCGGAGATCATGGGCGCCGAGCTCAACGGCATGCCGGTGGTCGAATTTCAGATCACTGATGAATTCGGCCTCGGTATCGAAGGGCTTTCCCAGGGCGCGAACGTCGAGTTCAGCTTCACGGTGAACAAGCTGGTTCCGGGCACCGGTGGTGAATTGGCCAGCTGGAGCACCTACATGGTGGCCGACGACGAAGGCATGGAGAACGTATCAGCCGGCACCTACGCCGACGGGATGCTCGAAGAACTGGGTGGCGGCAACTACACGTTCACCTTCAACGATCCGCTCGAAGCAATCTCCGGCATTGCATTCGAGCCCGAACTGACCCACCGGGTCGGCATGGAAGTTCGCGACGCCGAAGTATTCGGCGGAGAGCCGGAAACTTTCGACACGGCGTTCAATATTGTTCCTGCCACCGGTGAGACGGAGGGAATCCCCACCAAGTCGATCGTCGAGCAGCAAAACTGCACCAGCTGCCATGGTGACGAGGAATTCGCGTTTCACGGCGGCGCCCGCAGAAGCGTCGAGCAGTGTGTTTCATGCCACCAGGTCGGCAAGATCGACGGCGGCGGCATCAACGCCTCGCTGGACTTCGCCACCATGGTTCACAAGATCCATGCAGGTGAAAATCTGACCCAGAACTACGAGTTCTGCGGCTTCGGTTGCGAACGTTTCGGTGCACCGCCCGACAATTTCAACCACGTTGTCTATCCGCAGAGCACCAAGAACTGCACCACCTGCCACAACCCGGAAAATCCGGCCACCCCGCAGGCGTCGAACATCGACAGCAAGGCAACGGCCCAGGTCTGCGCCTCCTGCCATGACGACCTGGCATTCGACGAAACCGGTCTGACCAACGCCAATCGCAACCACATTGGCCTGGCGCAGCCGAACGAAACCTGCGAAGCGTGCCATTCGCCGACCGGACTGCTTCAGGGCAACCTTGCGTATCACGTCATCGATTCCCAGGAGGCAGCCAAGCGTTTCTCGTACAACATCCTGGATGTCAACAATACGAGTGAAGGCCAATCTCCGGTCGTGACATTCTCGATTACCGATCCGACCAACGGCGATGCGCCGTACGACATCGCCGCGGACGCACCGTTTGCCGGTGACGGCACACGTCTGGCAATGGCGTTGGCATGGCCGAATACCGACTACACCAATGTAGCCAACGATGCCGGAACCGACATCACCGGGCGTCCTGCCGGACAACCCGTCAGCATTTCGCTGGCTGACGGCAGTGGTGTACTTCCGAGCTACATCGCCGATAACGGCGACGGTACTTTTACGGTCGATACGAGCCTGCTGTCCACGCCGCTGGTCGTTCCCAGCACCATGCCGGCGCTGGGATCGGGCACCGTCATGATCGAGGGCCATCCGGCCGCAGATTTCGATTTCGACGGCGTATACGATGACGAGGTTCCGGCCACGAGCGCAACGCAAGCGTTCGCGATCACCGATGCGTCGGCTCAGAGCAGGAGAAACATCGTTTCGATCGAAAATTGCCAGACCTGCCACGCCATGAACGATGGTTTGGCGCTGCATGGCGGAAACCGTTCCGGCAACATCGAAGCGTGCGCCACCTGTCATACGCCGAATGCGACAGATCTATTCCGTCGCCCGGTTGACGAGGATGGCGAGGTCAACAGCATGAACATGGCCGCAATCGATGGCCTCGAAGATCGTACCGTCAGCCTCGGTTATATGGTTCACGCGATCCATGCCGCATCCGTGCGCGAGGAGGGCTACGTCGCATACGGCTTTGGCGGCACGCCGCATGACTACAGCGACGCCAGCTATCCGCGTTCGCCGGCCGACTGTCAGGCTTGCCACGATGGCGACACTTACACGCTTCCACTGGCAAGTGAGCGACTGGCGGTTACCGTGGATTCGAATGCAACCGTTACCGGCAACAGCTTCTTCGGTGCCAATGCGTTCTTCCCGGGCATGGATGCAGCAGCTGATCCTACCGACGACAACAACGTCAGCGCGGAAACCGCAGCATGCGCGTCCTGCCACAATTCCGATTTTGCCAAGGATCACATGTCAGTTCGCAGCGATTCGCTGATCTCGTTCGGCAACGGCTGGTTGATGAACCCGGATCCGTTCAATGATCCGGACACGCAGGCGTTCATCGATTCTCAACAGGCCGAGAACTGCTCGTTCTGCCACAGCGAGAGCGGGTTTGTGCCGGTCGGCGAGGTTCACGGTATAAACTGAGGCCTGGGCGACTGCTTAGAGCAGTCAAACGGCCTGACCATCCTGGCCTGCCGACCCCCGGTCGGCAGGCCAGACTCATTAAAGCAGGACAGCTACAGAAACGTGGGAGACAGGCATTGCAGATCTGCCGACGATTGAATGAATATGCTCAAGGACTGGGCTTTGTCGTTTTTGCCCTGAGCATACTTCTGGTAGTCCAGCCCGACGTCCTTGCCCAGGATGATGCTGGGGAAGAGACTGTTCTGGGCGACGACTACATGCCCGAATATTCACGCCGCGGCGCCGATGGATGCATGCGTTGTCACGGCGACGAGGAGAGCGCCCATCTCAATGCAATCTTCGAAGGCCCGCACGGCGTGATGGCCGACGAACGCACGCCGTTCGGCGGTAACCAGTGCGAGGCCTGTCACGGGCCGGGCGGCGATCATACCGGCCGGATTGGCTTCGGCGAGGAACGGCCCCCGATGCCGGCTTTCGGCCCGAATGCGCCGTGGTCCGAGGAGCGCGAGAATCAGGTCTGCCAGGATTGCCACACCGAGCAGAAACATGGCTTCTGGGAAGGCGGAACCCACCAGCGTCAGGATGTCGGCTGCGCCGACTGTCATGATTCACACGTTCGCCGTGATCCGATGACGGTGGCTTCGACTCAGTCGGAGACCTGTCTGCAATGCCATACCCAGCAGCGCGCGCAAGTGCACCGCGCCTTCGCGCATCCGGTTCGGCACGGTGAAATGTCGTGCTCGAGCTGTCACGAACCCCACGGCGCCCCGAACGAGGCGATGCTCAGCAGCCCGACGGTCAATCAGAACTGCTATGAATGTCATGCTGAAAAGCGAGGGCCGTTTGTCTGGGAGCATGCGCCGGTGCCCGAGGACTGCACGCTGTGTCACCGTCCACACGGATCGAATAATCCGGCCATGCTGACGCGGCGATCGCCGTTGCTTTGTCAGCAGTGTCACTCTCGCATCGGGCACGCCGGAATCGGTCGCTCCACCGGTGATCTGCCCGGCAGAAATCCTTCAGCATTCCTGCTCGGTCAAAGCTGCACCAACTGCCATTCACAGGTGCACGGATCGAACCACCCCTCGGGATCGCTCCTGAGCCGGTAACGTTGCGCGGAGATTCCAGACATGAAGACGAATCAACTTCCAGAAAACGCACCGAGTCACCCAAGCGACCGGATGCGCCATCTTGTTTTCAGACTCGCCTTGTCGGGACTGCTGAGTGCGATACTCGCGATGCCGGCGATTGGCCAGGACGACGAGCAGGAAAAGACCGATACCGAAGTGACGGGGGAAATCCCGTGGCCAGAGCAGCCGGATCTCAGCCGGTGGCAGTGCAGAAACTGCCCGCTTGTCGAAGGCTGGACCGGCAGCGTGCTGTTTGGGGGCGGTTACATCTCGGGTGACTTTTTGGAATTCGGCAATTATCGCGGTCTCGAAGACCAGGGCGGCTTCGTCGAACTGGGCGCCGACCTGATCTATCGCGGGTCCGACGCGCGTTACATCGACATCTATGGCGAACGGCTCGGGCTGGACAGTCGAACCTTGCTCATCGAGGGTGGAAAGCAGGGCAGCTACCGACTGTCGCTGGGATGGGACGAGATCAACTACTTGCGCGAAGACAACGCGCTAACACCTTTCCTTGGTGCGGGTTCTCCAAATCAGATCTTGCCCGCCGACTGGGTTCTTGCCGGAACGACGGACGGCATGACGTCGCTGGAACAGAACCTGCGCAGCGTCAACATCGGAAGTGACCGGGATATTCTCACCCTGGGTATCGAATTCGGTGGCAAGAGCCCGTGGCGCTATCGTGCCGATTTCGAGCGCACCAGCCGTAGCGGCAATTCGATCCGCGGCGCAAGCTTCATTTTCAGGGCGGCAGAACTCGCTGCACCCGTTGATTATCAAACCACGAGACTGGATGCCGGAATCGCCTACGTCAAGGACCGCTGGCGGCTGGAAGCCAGCTACAACCTGTCTCATTTCGAGAACGACAATCAGGCGCTTTTCTGGGAGAATCCGTTTACCGGCATTTTCGGAGCCCAACTCGGCCAGCTGGCCGAACCGCCGGATAACCAGTTTCACCAGTTCATGCTGAGCGGGTCCTGGAACCAGTCCAGGTATCTGACGCTTGCCGGCCAGATCGCGATGGGACGCATGGATCAGAATGAAAATCTCCTCCAGCCAACGGTCAATCCCAATCTGCAGAATCCCGAACTGCCGCGGGCCAGGTTCGACGGCGAGGTCGATACGCGAATCCTCAATTTCAGAGCTACCAGCAACCTGACTCGGGATCTGAGAGCCCGCGTTCAATTGCGCTACGACGAGCGCGACAACAATTCTTCGCAAGACGCGTTTACACAGGTCATCACCGACACCTTCGTGACCGGCGAGGCGATCAACGAGCCTTACAGCTATGATCGAATCAGCGCGGAAGCCACACTTGACTACCAGTTGTTCTCCTTCCTCGACCTGTCGGCCTCGGCCGAAAGCCGGGAAACGGATCGCACATTGCAGGAAGTCGAGCAAACGACCACCGACAGCTATACCTTCCAGGCACGGAGCAATCCTGTCGATCGCCTGAACCTGCGCGCCGAATACAAGCATGAAGACCGGGACAACGATCTAGACCCGGCGCTGCTCGGCCCCGGCGTCAATCCTGATCTTCGCCGGTTTCATTTCGCGGAAAAGCAGCGCGACGCCTATCGCTTTACCGCCGATTACGCCTTGCTGGAAAATCTGTTCGCCGGCGTGTTCGTCGAGGTTGCCGACGAAGACTTCAAGGATGTCGATATCGGGCTCAGCGATGCGCGTTCCGAGAGCTACGGGCTCGACCTTTCGGCCAATTTCTCGCAGCACGTATCGGCGCATGCGTTCGTTTCTTTCGAGAGACTGGAGGCCGATATTTTCGGCGCTGACAACATCGACGGGGCCTCCTGGCAAGCTTCGCAGGATGACGATTTCAGAACGGTGGGTTTCGGTTTCAGATTCGACCAGCTTCCCGGGAAATGGGTGCGTGGCTCGCTGGATCTGAGCTATGCATCGGCCGATGGCGAAATCAAGATCGAGAAACGCGGTGTCCGCGATCCGGAATTTCCGACGCTGGAGACCCGGCGCTTCACGCTGGAGGCCTCCCTGGAACGTGCGCTTCGCGAGAATCTGGACATTCGGTTCAACTACCTGGTCGGAAAGTTGACAGAAAACGATTTCTTTCGCGACAATGTTCAGCCGAATACAGTTCCGACATTGCTCAGCCTTGGAGAGCTGACACCGGACGGAACGGTACACGTGATCAGCGCGATGTTGCGTTATCGATTCCAGTGAAAAAGAATCCAACACGGAGCGGGACCGGAACCGGACCGGACAAACCAAGGAAATCTGCCCCGACCGTTATGACTTGTTCAATCCGAGCTTTGGTCTGACGACCGAACATATTGCCATCGTGGGAGAAACCATAAAGATGATTACCAAGCATGCTGGAAAAATTGCTCTTAGCGCCCTGCTGGTCGCAGGGGTCAATGTAGCGATCGCGCAGGCG
>DATGCS010000135.1:0-6787 GCA_035311685.1 Wenzhouxiangellaceae bacterium | reverse complement strand
CGAGAATACGACGGTCAAGGCGCTGCTGGGCAAACTGGATATCGAGACCTTCGTGCTCGATCTTTGTGATCCGCTGGAGAAGCCGCCGGAGATCGAAGGCATCGAAATCGCGATGCGCGACCCGACCACCTTGCTGGCCAGTCTGCCCAAGTCGCAAAGCCTGAACGTCTTGTTTCGAGTGCTGGAGCAGCGCGGTATAGAGGTCAAGTCCATGCGCAACAAGGTCAATCGGCTCGAAGAGCTGTTCCTGCGTCTGGTTGAAAAGCCGGAGAAAGCAGCATGACCTCATTTCAAGCTGAAGTGTCGGCCAGGACTTACTGGATCGGTTACCAGACCATCGTCATCAAGGAAGTCACGCGCATCCTGCGCATCTGGGCGCAGACGCTGATTCCGCCGGCCATCACCATGACGCTTTACTTCGTGATCTTCGGCCAGCTCATCGGCCGGCGCATCGGCGAGATGGGCGGCATGGACTACATGGATTTCATCGTGCCCGGGCTGATCATGCTATCGGTGATCACCAATTCCTACGGCAACATCACCAGTTCATTCTTCGGTGCCAAGTTCGGCCGGCACGTCGAGGAACTGCTGATCTCTCCACTGCCGCCCATTCTGATCCTGGCCGGCTATGTGACCGGCGCGGTATTCCGCTCGCTGTTCGTCGGCGTGCTGGTGTTCGGGGTCGCAGCGTTCTTCTCCGACCTGTCGATCCACAACTGGCCGGTCACGCTGGCGGTGGTGGTGCTGACCGCGGTGGTCTTCGCGCTGGGCGGATTCATCAATGCGATATTTGCCCAGAAGTTCGACGATATCGCGATCATCCCGACCTTCATCCTGCAGCCGCTGACCTACCTGGGCGGGGTGTTCTTCTCGGTCGATCTGCTTCCCGGCTTCTGGCAGAACGTCGCGCTGGCCAATCCCATCCTGTACATGGTCAACGCCTTCCGCTTCGGGATGCTGGGCGTGACCGACGTGCCGATCGCCGCGGCCTTCGCGATCATTGTCGTATTTGCGCTTGTACTGGGTTCGATCTGCCTTACGTTGCTGCACAGGGGAACCGGGCTGAGAACTTGAATCCGGGATCCGGAAACGGGAATTACTGAATATACCCGAGCGACCTCAGGTGCTCGATGGCCTCGTCGTCCAGATCGGCGCGCTCGCTCGAAGCATTGCCTTCGCGGTAGTCCTGCATGCGTTCGGCAAGCCAGATGCGCAGCGATTCATGCAGTTCGTCGAGTTCGGCGGGTTCAATCTTGTGGCCCCAGATCTCGTCAATACGGTACAGTCGCTGCTCGCCGTCGGATTCAACGTACTTGTAGGTGTCGAAGTACGCCGCCAGCGCCTCGTCGTCGAAATGCTCGGGACGGAACTCGGTTTGCGAGGAGCGCTGTTCGACCTCGGATATATAGACGGTGGGGGGCTCGACTTGGCTCAGTGCCAGCAGGTTGCGGCCCGGCAGGGCTTCGGCGTCCAGCCCGGCCAGGCTCAGGATTGTGGGCGCGATGTCGATGAGGCCGACGGTTTCGGTCACGCGCCTTGAAGCGGCGCGCTTGCGGAAATCGCGAATGATGATGGGCACGTGCAGCACGGTCTGCTCCAGCGTTGGCCCGTGACCGAAATAATCGTTTTCGCCCAGCCCCTGACCGTGGTCGGCCAGGTAGATGATCACTGAATTTTCCAGCAGCCCCTGTGCGCGAAGCGCTTCGATGAAACGATCCACGCGCCGGTCTGCCTCGGCTGCCTCGCCGGCATAAAGTGCGCCCAGCGCAGCCAGCTCGTCGGGCCGGCCGGCCAGCAACGCCTGCGATTCGTTATACAGCGTTTCTACGCTGATGCCGTCAGTCAGCGGCCCGGCGTAGCCGTCCGGCATGGCCGGCGTGTATTCGGTGCGCAGGTGCGGGGAGTGCACGTCGTAGAAGTGCAGCAGCATGAACAGCGGCGTTTCGCCGTCCTGCCGGCCGATCCACTCGAGCGCCATGTTCAGCGTCTCGGCGTCGTCGCGTCTGAAAACGCGCCCGTCCTCTTCACGATCGCTGGCATGATCGAATCCGCGGTCAAGGCCCGACATGAAGTTCATGGCGCCAAGACTCAGGATCGATGCGCTTGCATACCCGCCAGCATCAAGCGCCTCGGCGATCGCCGGGACATTGTCTGCCAGGCGATGCACGTTGGCTCGTACGCCGTGGATTCTCGGCATCAGGCCGGTCAATATCGTCGCGTGTACCGGAATCGTGATACCCATGGGCGTCACCGCGCGGGTGAACAGGGTGCCCTCGGCGGCCAATGCCGAGGCGGCTGGCGTCTCCACCTGGGTTTCGCCGTAGGGCGCAAGCGCATCGGCCCGCAGTGTGTCGATGCTTACGACGAATATATGCGGCGGTTTCTGCTCGCCATCGCATCCGGCCAGCACGAACAATAAGACAATGGTTGTCGCGGCGCGCAGTGCTCGGTGCAGGGAGTCGAATTTGCGGATCATGATTTACTCGAAATGAGGTCGCCGGTGTACGGTTGACGGATTGAGTCGCAGTGAACCCTGGAACCGGTCATGCGACCAAGGTCGCGCACATGGATTGAAGGTGTCAATTACGTTCCCTCTATTGTATCCGGGGCGAACCACGAAGGGACGTTCCGCTACAATTGCCGCTTGAAAAGCCCGGGAAGTCTTTTGGACCGCGAACAGTTCCAGCAATTCAGTACCGAAGGCTACAACCGGATTCCGGTGTGGCGCTCGGTGGCCGCCGATCTCGATACGCCGCTTTCGGTCTACCTGAAGCTGGCCGATGGGCCGAACGCCTTTCTGCTTGAATCGGTCGAGGGCGGCGAGAACTGGGGTCGTTATTCCATGATCGGTCTGCCCTGCCGGCGCGCCTATCGCGCCAACGGCCAGCGCTTCGAAGTTCTTGACCACGGTCGGGTGATCGAGACCCGCGAAGACGTCGACCCGCTGGCCGAGATCGAGCGGGTGCAGGCGTCGGTGCGCAGTCCCGAAATCCCCGGCCTGCCCAAGTTCTGCGGAGGACTGGTGGGCTATTTCGGTTACGAGACCGTAGGCCTGATCGAATCGCGCCTGGATTTTTCGGCCAAGCCCGATGCCCTGGGTGTGCCCGAGATCCTGCTGCTGGACGTCGACGAACTTGCCGTGTTCGACAACCTGAGCGGCCGTCTTTACCTGATCGTTCATGCGGACGCGTCTTCCAAATCGGGTTTCGCAGATGCCGAGCGGCGGCTGGATCAGCTTTCCCATCGCTTGCGTTCGGGATCGCCGGGCTATCCGCCGGCGATCGAGCTGCCTATTCCCGACGAGAAAGACTTCGACTACGGCTTCAGGCGATCCAATTTCGAGCAGGCCGTAAAGAGGATTCGCGAATACATCCTGGCCGGCGACACGATGCAGGTGGTGCTGAGCCAGCGCATGAGCGTGGACCTGGCCGCCAGGCCGCTGGACGTGTACCGCGCATTGCGGGCGCTGAATCCTTCGCCGTACATGTATTTCTTCGATTTCCAGGATGACCGGCGAGGGTTCCAGGTCGTCGGCTCGTCGCCCGAGGTCCTGGTGCGCGTCGAGGACGGCCGGGCGCTGGTCAGGCCGATCGCGGGAACGCGGCCGCGCGGCGCCACCGACGCCGAGGATCGCGAACTGGCCCAGGAGCTGCTGTCCGATCCCAAGGAGCGTGCAGAACACCTGATGCTGATCGACCTGGGGCGCAACGACATCGGACGAATCGCGCAAGTGGGCAGCGTGGAGCTCACTGATCGCATGATCATCGAGCGTTATTCACACGTGATGCACATCGTCAGTCAGGTGCGCGGCGCGATCGAACAGGGCATGAGCGTGATCGACGTACTGCGGGCCACCTTTCCGGCCGGCACGCTGTCCGGCGCGCCCAAGGTGCGTGCGATGGAGATCATCGCCGAACTCGAGCCGGTCAAGCGCGGCATCTACGCCGGTGCGGTCGGCTGGATGAACTGGCACGGCGATGCCGATTTCGCGATCGCGATTCGCTCGGCGCTGGTCGCCGACGGCCGTATTCACCTTCAGGCCGGCGCCGGAATCGTCGCCGACTCCGACCCGGCTCGCGAGTGGGAGGAAACGATGAACAAGGGCAGGGCGCTCATCCGGGCGATTGCCGAGGCAAGTCGGGGGATTCGATGAGCGGCATGATGAACGTCCTGATGATCGACAACTACGACTCGTTCACCTACAACCTCGTCCAGTATCTGGGCGAGCTGGGTGCTCAGGTCAACACGATACGCAACGATGCAATCGACGTCGCAGGCATTCGCGAACTCAATCCCGATGCGGTGGTGCTGTCGCCCGGGCCCTGCACACCCAACGAAGCCGGCGTCTGCCTGGATGTGGTTGCAGAACTGGGCGGCGAGCTGCCCATTCTCGGCGTTTGCCTGGGCCACCAGGCAATCGGCCAGGCGTTGGGCGGCAAGGTGGTACGCGCCAGAAACGTCATGCACGGCAAGACATCGATGATGCACCACAACAACGAAGGCGTCTTCAACGGCCTCGACAATCCGTTCGAAGCCACGCGTTACCATTCGCTGGTCGTGGATCGGGACAGCCTGCCCGGCAGTTTGATCGAGACGGCATGGACTGCGTTCGGCGAAGGCCCGGAACAAAGAGACGAAATCATGGGTTTCCGACATCGCGAATGGCCGCTGGAAGGCGTGCAGTTCCATCCCGAGTCCATCCTCACCCGGCACGGACACGATCTGCTGCGCAACTTTCTTTCGAGAATCTGATGCGGCCGGGTGGCCGCGGTCAGAATCGGGATTCCGGTGTCAAGGGTTCAAGGTTCGAGATTCGACATTCAAGGTTCAAGGGTCAAGGTTTAAGGTTCAAGGTTCAAGGTTCAAGGTTTAAGGTTTAAGGTTTAAGGTTTAAGGAAGAAATCTCGGAGTTATGGGCGAATTTGGACGCTGCACTGTCTACCCGCGTTTTTGATTTTCCCTAAACCCTAAACCCTAAATCCTAAACCCCAAACCCTAAACCCCAAACCCTAGATTCCCGACCGGACGAATAACGGAAGCGTCATGACAACCCCGATCCAGCAAGCAATCAAACACGTCGCCGGTGGGGAGGATGTCCCGGCTGGCCTGATGCGCGAAGCCATGCACCAGGTGATGGCGGGGGAAGCCACATCCGCCCAGATCGCGGGTCTGCTGGTCGGCCTGGCCGCCAAGGGCGAGACCGTGGAAGAAATTGTCGGTGCCGCCCACGTCATGCGCGAGGTGGCCAGCGGCGTCAACGGCTTGCCGGGTCCGCTGACCGACATCGTGGGCACCGGCGGTGACGGAGCCTCGCTGTTCAACGTTTCGACCGCTTCGGCATTCGTTGCCGCCGTTGGCGGCGCCGTGATCGCCAAGCACGGCAATCGGTCGGTGTCGAGCAAATCCGGGGCGGCCGACGTGCTCGAGGCGGCCGGGGTGAAGATCGAGCTGTCTCCCGACCGTGTTCGCGAAGGCGTCGCGCGTCTGGGCGTGGGTTTTCTGTTCGCACCCATGCACCACAGCGCCATGCGCCACGCGATTGCGCCGCGCAAGGAGCTGGGGGTGCGCACCCTTTTCAATCTGCTCGGTCCGTTGACCAACCCGGCCGGCGCCACGCGCCAGGTACTGGGCGTCTTTGACCGACGCTGGCTGGTGCCCCTGGCCAAGGCGCTTGGCGAGCTGGGCAGCGAGCACGTGCTGGTGATTCATTCGGCCGACGGCCTGGACGAATTTTCAATCGCCGCACCAACCGACGTCGCCGAATTACGCGCTGGAAAGGTTACCGAGTGGCGCTTCGACCCTGCCGACGTCGGTGTGCCGGGTTCGCTGGATGCTCTCAAGGTCGAGGATGCTGCAGGCAGCCTTGCGCTGATTCGCAAGGCCCTGGGCGGCGAGTCGGGTCCGGCGGCCGACATCATCGCGCTCAATGCCGGCGCGGCGCTTTACGTGGCCGGTCAGGCCGAGACGATGGCACTCGGCATTGCACAGGCGCGCGGCATTCTCAACGGTGGCGAAGCGCTGGACCTGCTGCACGCCTATGCAGAATGGAGCCGGCAGGCATGAGTACGCCTTCAGTCCTGGAAAAAATCATCGCGACCAAGCGCGACGAAGTCGAGGTACGTCGCCGCAACAAGACCCGGGCCGCGCTGGAACTCGAAATCGCCTCGCTTGAGCGACCCCGAGGCTTCCACGCCGCGCTGCGGGAGCGGGTGGACGCCGCTCGCCCTGCGGTCATCGCCGAGTTCAAACGCGCCTCGCCGTCGGCCGGCTGGATTCGCCGACATGCCGATGCAGCCGAGGTTGCACGCGCTTATGCCGCCGGCGGCGCGGCCTGCATGTCGGTGCTGACCGATGTCGAGTATTTCCGCGGAAGCGACGACGACCTGAAGACCGCGCGCGCAGCCTGCGGGCTGCCGGTGATCCGCAAGGATTTCGTGATCGATGAATACCAGGTTTTCGAGACCAGGGCGCTGGGTGCCGATGCCATGCTGCTGATCGTGGCCGCAATCGACGACGTCCGGCTGCGGGACTACTCGGCGCTGGGCGCTGAGTTGGGATTGTCGGTGCTGGTCGAGGTGCACGACCGGACGGAGCTGGATCGAGCGCTGGCTGTACCCGGCAATATTCTCGGCATCAACAATCGCGATCTGCATCGTTTCGTCACGCGTCTCGAGACCAGCGAGGCGTTGGCGGGCCTGGTGCCCGAAGATCGAGTGGTGGTGGCCGAAAGCGGCATCCACGACCGTGCCGACATCGAGCGCCTGCAGGCCAGCGGCATCAATGCTTT
>DATGCS010000134.1:0-11032 GCA_035311685.1 Wenzhouxiangellaceae bacterium | reverse complement strand
GCGAGTTCCAGGCCATCGGCGCCGAACAGATGGCGGTCGAGCAGGACAAGCGGGGGATCTTGCTGATCGATGATTGATTTCATGTTCGGCCAGTCGGCGGCCTCAAATGTCTCGCAGCCAAAACTGTCCAGTACCGCCCGGATTCCGGTGCGTGCAAATAGATCGTCGTCCACGACCAGCACGCGTCCGCACGACGGTGGTGAGTCATGGTGCCCGGCTTCCTCGTTCGTGGGCTGGTCGACGGGCGCAGCCGCGGCGCGCAGCGGCAGATGGATTTCGAAGCGTGCACCGCCTTTTTTGCGATTGCTGGCCTGCATTCGCCCGCCCATGGCCTCTACGATGCGCGCACTGATGGAAAGCCCCAGGCCGCTCCCGCGAGAATTTTCGGCGCCGGTATCGCCGCGCACATAGGGATCGAACAGGTCTTCGCCGGCGTTTCCCAGGCCAGGGCCCCGGTCTTCGACGCGGATCAACAGCGAGTCGTCGTCGGCCGACCGACCCAGGGTGAGATCGATGTCCTGATTGCCGCCGTAGCGCGCCGCATTGACTACGAGGTTGAGCAAGATCTGCATCAGCCTGTCGGTATCGGCATGAATCCACTCAGGGAGATCGGAGGCGATCGATATGTTCAGCCTGGGCATCGCCTTGTCGAGAAATGATCGGGCAAGCTGACCGACATGCTCGACGAGTTCGGTCAAGCGGCAGTGTGCGTCGTTGCAGATACGCAGCTTGCCCTGTTCGAGAAGCGAAAGATCGAGGTAATCATTGGCCAGATGCTGAATCATGCGGGCAGCGGCCAGCGCGGATTGTTGGTCAGGATCCTGCACGCGCTGCTGTTCGGTCGAGCGTACCTCGAGCAGGCCGATCAGGCCCTGCACGGGGTTACGGATCTCGTGGCTGGTGCGTGCCAGCAGGTCGATTCGCGTCTGTTCCAGTTTTAGTTGGGCCGCACGCTGCTCGGCGATCCGCCGATTCCGCAACCAGAGCACGCCGACCAGACCGCCCAGAAGCAGGATTCCGATCACCATCAGGCTGATACGCAACTGTTGTCTCGAGACGCGCGTTTGCAGTTGCTGTTCCTCTTCGACCAGGCGTGCCAATTCACGCAATTGCCGCTCGCTCTGGAAAGCCGCCAGGCCGGCCTGCATGGATTCACTGCGCTGACGGCTATGCGCTTCGTGAAGCAGCGACCGGGATTCGAGTATGCGGTTGTAGGCTTCTTCGTAACGCTGATTTTCATGCAGGCACTGTGCAAGCGTGGCAAGCGTTTCGCTTTGCTCGACCGGTGCATCGCTTTGCCTGAACAATGCTACCGCTTCCTCCAGGCGGGTGATCGCTGCATCGCCTTCGCCGGCTCGGCACAGCAGCGGACCGAGCCGGGAAAGTGCAAAGGCCCGGAAAAACACGCTGTCGATGTTCTCGGCGACAGCCAAGGCGCGTCTTGCGATGGCGAGCGCATCGTCAACATCACCTTCGAAGGCCGCCAAGCCCAATTCGGCCATGAGCAGCGAGGAGCGGGTCTGGTCGGCCAAAGCCGCCGGTGCAAGGGTGTGCGCCTCGGCAATATGGTCGCGTGCTGCTTGCGGCCTGTCCTGCATGTACGCAATTCGTGCCAGGTTGATCAGCACGCGAGCGCGCAGGTCGGAATTGTCCAGTGCGTCCGCCAGTTGAAGGGCGGATTCAGCGAATGCCCTTGCCGACTCTATATCGCCTGCTCTTCCCTGCAGAGAGGAAAGCGACAGGCTCGCTCTTGCTGCAAGTGTGGTATCGCCGCTGCGTTCGGCGCGGTCGAGCAGCGAAAGATAAAGGTCGGTGGCCTCGGCCGAGCGCTCCAGCCTGAGCAGCGCTCTGGCCATAAAGTGTTCGAGTTCCGGGATCAGTGTCTGATCTCCGGCCAGTCGTGCCGCAGCGCGTCCCAGCTCGGCGTGAGCCGCCGCCTCGGCCCAGAGTCCTCTTGAATACATGTGCTCGGCCAGCGCGAGCTGGGCGCTCGCGGTCGCCAGTTTGTCGCCCGCTTCAACAGCCTGCTGCAGCATGCTTGTCGCGCGCTCCATATACACCGACTCGTCGGGCCGCGGCATATCTTCTTGCTGCGCGGCGCAAGGCAGTGCGATTGTCAGCGTCAGCAGAAACCAGGCGGCGGCATGGAATCGACCGGACAAGCGTAAAGAAACGTAAATCCGGTCGGACCGGGCTGGCCCCGGCTGAAACGGCGGTGTAGGATGGGTTTGTACATACAGTCGGCGCGGCGTCCGCGGTGTGCTCGCTCGAATCGACCAAGCTCGTTCGTCGATCATGCCAATGAGCCTTGCGTTCAAAGTCTTTTCAGTTTAGATGATATACGGCGAAGTCATGCAATTCCTTCACATCCTGAAAAAATTCGATGGCATTGGTCGGTACAGGCGTCGACCTGTTCATTGCAATCAACGTGCCATGAGCATGCAGGTCTGTGGAAATTCGGCGGCGTTGCACCACGCTGTTGGCGTTGCTTCGATGAATTGCCCGGCAACAGCGGCAGTTGTAATGCAAGGACCGCGGTGATGCTGAAGAACGAGGCCGGTTTGTTGAAGACAAAGGATTGCGTGGTCGGCGTGATCGACGACGATCCGGTCAACTCGGCGATGCTCGAAGCCATGCTGGCAAGAGCCGGCTACACGGGGCTGACGTTCGCTTCTGCCGCCGACTTTCGACGAAGGTCCGGAGCCGATTCCGTGGATATGATTCTGCTCGACTGGGACATGCCGGGCGAGTCCGGCATCGCGTTCCTGCGCAGCATGCGCGAGCAGGAACGCATGACTACGCCCGTGATCTTCGTGACCCATTACGATCGTGACGAGCAAATCGTCCAGGGTTTGAATGCGGGTGCCGATGATTACGTGACCAAGCCGGTCGACGCCAAGATCCTGATAGCGCGCATCGAGTCGGTGTTGCGCCGGCTGAACCGTAAAGGCGGGGATGTGGAAAGCTGGCCGCCTTTTGAATTCGACATCACGGAGCGCGCGCTCCGAATCGAAGGACGACCCCGACATGCAACCAACCGGGAGTTCGAGCTCATGCTGTTCATGTTCCGCAGGCATGGACGCGTGGTGACCCGCGAATCGCTGCTGACGCACGTCTGGCGGTTGAACAGCAACGTCGAGACCCGCTCCATCGATACGCACGTCAGTCGCCTGCGGAAGCTGTTCGGCCTCGACGGCTCCAGCGGCTGGCGTCTGGAAGGCGTGTATCAAAAGGGTTACTGCCTGAAGCGGGTCGCGGAGTCGGTGGACATCGACCGGTGAGCGAACCCTGGCTGAACCCGGTTCAACTGGATGAGATCCGCGCATTGGCCAAGGTCCGCCCGGACTTCCCCGAGCACATGCTGGTATTGTTCGAGGAGGCCGCCACGGAAGCACTGGAAGGCTGTGTAGGCGCCTGGCTGAGCGCAGACGCCGACCAGCTGGAGTCGTTCGCACATCGCTTGAAGGGAACGGCAGCAAGTCTTGGTGCGGTGGAACTGCGCAGTCAGGCGGAAAGGCTGGAAATGGACGCCGGCACGGGAGCGAGCATACAGCGCCGGCGCCTGGACGAACTCGAGCGAGCCATCGAGGCTACATGTCGAGCCTACGCAGACTGGTTGCAACAGGTCTGAAGCAGCACTTCCTGAAGAAATAGTTGCAAGCGGAACCGCCGCTTGCAGAGCCCGGGCAAAGCCGAGCTGCTGCCGCATCCTGTTACAGACCCAATCCACCTTTGCAAATCCCTTTCACGATCATCGGCCCGGTGCCGGAAACGGTCGCGTCTCCACGCCTCCGACCTCGGTCGTCTTTGCCCCGAATGCAAAGGTTTGTCAATTCCCGCGCTGTTGGCTTTCCCTTAAGTGCGCCGTTCCGTAGCATTGCAATCGGGCTGCGCAGGGCAGCACGAATCCAGTAATCAATGTTGCGGGTTCGACTTCGACAAACCAGGAACAACATCATGAGCAACGGTAACAAGACATCCAGAAGACTGAAATGGTTTTGCGGATGCGCGCTGCTGATCGGCGCGGCTTTGCCTGCATCGTCGCAGGAGATCGATCTGGACTTCTATGGCTACATCATGCTGGATACGATCTACGATTTCGATCGTGTGGATCCGGACTGGAAAGATGTCCTGCGGCCCTCTAAGATTCCGGTCAACTGCCCGGGCGACGCCGGGTGTGGAACGGACGGCGAGACCATCTTCGGCATCCGGCAGACGCGTTTCGGCGTGCGCGCCGCGATACCGACCGATATCGGTGAAATCAATACCCAGCTCGAGTTCGAGCTGTTGGGTGTCGGCGCCGATGCGGGAAAGATCACGCCGCGACTGCGCCATGCCTGGGCCGAAATCAACCAGTTCGGCGTCGGCCAGACGAACACGGTGTTCATGGACGGCGACGTCTTCCCCAACACGATCGAATACTGGGGCCCGGTCGGCATGGTCTTCTTCCGCAACATCCAGGCCCGCTGGACGCCGATATCGACCGATACGCAGCGTTTTGCAATCGCGCTGGAATCACCCTCGGCGGGCATCGATTCGGGCAAGGTCCCCGATATCGCGCCGGGACTGAACGTGCGCGGCAAGACCGAGCTGCCCGACCTGACCGCCCACTGGCGGATTCAGCAGGACTGGGGGCATTTCCAGGCGGCCGGCATCCTGCGTCAGGTCGGATTCGAGGCGTTTGACGATCAGACCCAGGAATCCTTCTCGGGAGAAGAAACCGGATACGGCATCAACCTGTCCGGATCACTGAACACGATCGGCCGGGACCAGGTGCTGTGGCAGTTCGTCTACGGAAAGGGCATCGGCAACTACTTCAACGACGGCGGCCCCGACCTGGCGCCCGATGCGCAGCTTCGCGCCACCGCCGTGCCCATCCTCGGCTGGCTGCTGTTCTACAACCGCTGGTGGAACGATGCATGGAGCTCGTCCGTCGGCTGGAGCGAAGCCGACATCGACAACCGGGACGGGCAGATCGACGCGGCGATCGACAACTCCAGCTACGGCCTCGTCAACCTGCTTCATTACCCGACCGACAACATCATGCTCGGTGCCGAACTGCAGCACGGCGAACTCAATCTGAACGACGGTGCCGACGGCACCGATACCCGCGTTCAATTTTCCTTCAAGTTCAGTTTCTGATTCACGACTCCCACTGGAGACAAGCAATGATTCAACAAAATCTATTCGCCTCGATATGGCGAACCGCCACGGTTCTGCTCCTCGCCGTTGCCCTGGCTTCGCCGCTGCAGGCCGCCGACGTCGCATCGATGTCCGATCGCGAGATCCAGTCCGTCCTCGACGAGGCGCTGGAAATGTTTGCGGGTATTGACCAGGGCGCCAACGCGGATTACATCCCGGCACTGGCGGAAGTGGATTCCGACATCTTCGGCATCGCACTGGTGACCCCGGACGGACGCGTGTTCAGCGCCGGCGACATGGCGTCCGAAGTGTCCATACAGTCGATTTCCAAGGTCTTCACGATGGCGCTCGTCATGGAAGAGGAAGGAATCGACTTCGCGCCCGACGGCGTCGGTGTGGACGCGACCGGCCAGGTCTTCAATTCGATCGTGGCGATCGAGCAGTACAAGGGTGCCGAAATGAACCCGATGGTCAATGCCGGCGCCATCGCCACCACGAGCCGCGTTTCGGGCGATTCACGCGACGACATATGGAACCGCATCCTCGATTTCCATTCGCGCTTCGCCGGCCGCGAGCTTGAAGTGAACGAGCCGGTGTACGAGTCGGAGGCGGCCACCAACCAGCGCAACCAGGCCATCGGCCGGCTGATGTATGCCTACGGCCACATCGAGTCGAACCCGGACCAGGCCACCGACATCTACACCGAGCAGTGCTCGATCAACGTCAACTCGCGCGATCTCGCCGTGATGGCCGGTACGCTCGCCAACGGCGGTCTGAATCCGGTCACCGGGCAAACCGTGATGTCGGCGGAGAACGTGCCGGAAGTGCTGGCGATCATGGCTACTGCAGGATTGTACGACGATGCGGGCAAGTGGCTCTACCGCACAGGTCTCCCGGCCAAGAGCGGCGTCGGCGGCGGCATCGTCGCGGTGTCCCCGGGCCGGTTCGGCATTGCGGCCATCGCGCCGCCGCTGGACGAGGCCGGAAACAGCGTGAAGTCGCAATTGGCCATCGAGTACATCTCGAAAAAGCTCGGCGGCAATCCCTACGAAGTCCAGCCCGTCGAATCTGAATAGATTGCGTCGATCGAAGCTCTGTGATGGCGCCCGGCCCCGAACTGCGGGGCCTGGCGCTTTCGTCAACAACCGAAGAGAGAACCAATGAAACCAGCTCATTCCGCATCGGCGACCCGGCGTCGCACCGGTTGTACGCGCCTGCTTGTGTTGGCTGTCATCACTATCCTCGCCTTCAGCGCTGCGGCGGCCGATACACCGCCGGATGCCGGCGAAATTCTTGAACGCCTCGAGGCGCTGGAAGCTCGGCAGAAGGAACTGGAGAACGAACTGGCCGAGCGCGATGCACGAATTCGGGAGCTCGAAAGTGCTGGTGCCGATGACCGACCGGTAGCGGAGCAGCGCCGGGAGCTGCCGCCCGGCCTGACCGGCGAGCCGGAATCCGAGATCGCGGCCGACACGAATACCGGCGGTCCGCGCACCCCGCCGGCCGTGGATCCTACGCCCGATCGCGACAGCTACGGGCTCTTTCAGCCGGGCGGGCAGGGATTCAAGCTGGTGGACACGCCGCACGGCGACTTGAACTTCAGCGCTTGGGCTTACGTTCGCTATCTGAACCAGCAGGATCTCGACGATACCTACGTCGACGCGTTCGGGCGCGAGCGTCAAATCAACCAGCGAAACGATTTCCAGCTCAACAAGATCAACCTGTACTTCAAGGGCTGGGTGTTCGATCCCGCGCTGCGATATACCTTCTATTCCTGGACGTCCAACGCCAGTCAGGGCGAGTCCGCCTCGGTCGTCATCGCGGGCAACCTGAGCTATCGGTTTTCCCGCGCGTTCGACCTGGGCGTGGGCATCGGCGGCCTTCCCGGTACGCGTACTCTGCGCGGCACCTTTCCCTACTGGAACAAGGTCGATAACCGCACGATTGCCGACGAATTCTTCAGGCCCAGCTACACGACCGGAATCTGGGCTTCCGGGGCGTTCGAGAACAATCTGAACTACCGGGTCATGGTCGGAAACAACCTCAGCCAGGTGGGCGTGAGTGCCGACCAGCTCGATGACGGCCTCAATACCTGGTCCGGCGCACTGTGGTGGACGCCGCAGGGAGAATACGGCCCCGCCGGCGGCTACGGCGACTTCGAATTCCACCAGAACCCGGCCACGACCTTCGGCATCCACCTGACCCGTTCGCGCGAGGATCGCCAGAGTCAGCCGGGCACCGAAGACATCGAGAATGCCCAGATCCGTCTTTCCGACGGCACCTTGCTGTTCCAGCCCGGGGCCTTCGGAACGGACGGCAGGGTCAACCGTGCCACCTACCTGATGGCTGCAGCAGACGCAGGCGTCAAGTACCGTGGCTGGTCCCTGGAGGGCGAATACTACTGGCGCTGGGTGGATGACTTTGCCGTCGTCGGCGACGTCCCGGTCGACAGCTTGTTCGATCACGGATTTCAAATGCAGCTCGGCACCATGCTGGTGCCGAAGAAGCTGCAGGCCTACGTCGCCGGGTCGAAGATCTTCGGCGAGTACGGCAACCCGTGGGATCTCGCCGGCGGGCTGAACTGGTATCCCAACGAGGTCCGTCTGTTCCGCGTGAATTCCGAATTGCTGTACCTCAACGACTCCCCAGTCGGCTATTCCAGCGTCCCGTTCGCGCTGGGCGGCAACGGTTTCGTATTCCACACCAACCTGGAGATTATGTTCTGATGATTCCCCGTGCCTTCATCACACTGTCGAACAAGGCCCGGCTGGCCGGCTGCGCGCTTGTGCTTGTCGCCGCCGTTGCGCATGCCGAGCCGGAGGCGCCGCTGTTCCACGATTCGCACTTTCACCTGACGAACTACATTCAGGAAGGCGTGGACATCCGGGACTTCCTGGAGCTGATGGGTGACGAAGTCGGCCGCGTCGCGCTGTTCGGAATCCCGCTTCAGCAGACCTGGTCGCATGGCAATACGGGCGATTTCGCGCCGACTTACTACCTGCATACCGACGCACCGCTTTACTACTACTCGTTCACGGACGCTTTCATTGCGCAGACCTACCTGTCGCTCGACGAAGCGCAGCGCAACCGGTTCGATCCCATGATTACCGGGTTCAATCCGGCCGACATGTACGGCGTGGAACACATCAGGCGCGTGCTGCAGACCTTCCCCGGCGTGTTCAGCGGTATCGGCGAGTTTTCAATTCACAAGGAATTCGTATCGTCGAAGGTGGCAGGCGAAACGGCCAGTCTCGTCGATCCGGCGCTGGACAGGATTTTCGAGTTCACCGCGGAAACCGGGCTCGTTTCCATATTGCATTGCGATATCGACGTGCCCTTCGCCAACCAGATGGAGGAGCCGATTTATCTGCGCCAGATGGCCGCGCTGCTGCGACGTCATCCGGAGTCTACGATCATCTGGGCACATACCGGGCTCGGGCGCGTGGTCACGCCGAAAACTTCGTCGGCCAGCGCCTCGGCGACGACTCGCAGCCCGAATCACCTGGAATACCTGAAGATGGCGCTTGCCGATGAAGGGCTGGATCACGTGTACTTCGATATTTCCTGGGACGAGGTGGCCAAGTACATCGTTGCGTCCGAAGCCCGCATCGAGGCCATGGCGGCCATGGTCAACGCGTACCCCACGCGATTCCTGTTCGGTACCGATGCCGTGGCGCCACGCGAGCGCGACAGCTACATGAAGGTCTATCGGCAGTACGCGCCGCTTTGGGATGCGCTGTCGCCCGAAGCGCGGGCGCTGGTCACGCGCGGCAATTACGAGCGCCTGTTCGATCGTGCGCGGGAACAGGTGCGTGCGTGGGAGCGCGACAACGTGGTGGATCACGCGCCGGCGCGGAGCGCGCTGTCGACAGCCGGGGTCGCCCCTGAATGATGGTTGGGGAACGCTGCCTCGCCCTGGTCGCAGCAACGTGCGTCATGATCCTGGCCGCCGCATCCGGTCACGCCGAGGAAGAGTCGCAGCAGCAGTCGGAGCCGGACCGGATCGTATTGCGCAACGGATCCGTGTTGTTCGGCACCGTCACCGATGTCGCCGAGGGAAAGGTCTCTCTCGAGACCGACTTTGCGGGAACGGTCGAGCTCGATCAGGCGCAGATCGTCGAGATGACGGTGCGCACTGAGCACGCCTTGCAACTGGCCGACGGCCGGGTGCTTGGTGCCGTGCCGATCGAGGTGCGCGAGGGTGAACTGATCCTGCCGGGTGAGCCAGCGAGCCTCGCGGATCTGGAGAGAATCGATCCGGAGCCCTGGGAGCTGGGAAAGGGCTACGACTGGACCGGCACCGCCAGCTTCGCGCTGACCGTCGAACAGGGCAATACCGATACCGAGGAAGCTGACTATCGTCTCAATACACGTCTGACGGGGCTCGAGGACAGGTACACACTGCTGGCGTCAGGCGAGATCGATCGAGTCAACGGCGTCAAGAACACCTCGGACTGGACTGTCACGGGCAAGTACGACCGGTTCCTGGAAGAGGACTGGTACTGGGGCGTTTCGGCCAGGCTGGAGCGCGATCGATTCGCCGATCTCAACCTCAGAAGCTATCTCGGCCCTTACGTCGGGCGCGCATTCTCGTGGCAAAACTATGCCGACGTCGAGCTCGAACTCGGAATGTCGTATGTCCGGGAATATTTCAGAGCACGCGACGACAACGATTATGCCGGCATGGTGTGGACCGTGAATCTGACTTCGGACTGGTTCGGAGAACGCTTCCAGCCTTACTTCTACCAGAACGGAATCTGGAATCTGCAACAAACTTCCAATGTAGTCGTCGACACTACCGCCGGCGTCACGTTTCCGCTCATCGGAAAGATCATCGGTTCCGCCGAGGTGCTGATCGAATACGATTCCAGTACCGCAGCCGAAGTGGCATCGGTGGACCAGACCTACCGCTTTCGCCTCGGATACAGTTGGTAACCATCGTCCGTCCGTCAAGCATCTCCGCGCGCCCCCTGGGTCAGGGCTCGCAATGAAGCCCCGCCGACGATCGGCGGTCTGATCGAGCGAAGAAGAGTCGATTTCCGACCCTGAATTCAACCGGCACTGGAGGCCGAACAATCATGACCAGTATTTCCATTCCAAAAATCGCGGCGCTTGTTGCCGCACTGACGACCGCGGTTGTCGTCGAGCCTGTCCTGGCGCAGCGCGCCGGCCAAAGCATCAGCGTCCAGTACGGGGTGGTTTCCGGTGCCCGAGACGTTGACTTGAGATCCGGTGCAGTCCCGACCGGCGCCGTGGTCGGAGGCACGATCGGGCTGATCTCGGCATCCGACAAAAGGTCGAGCAAGAAGGTCCGCAACGCGGTCATCGGCAGCGCTGCCGGTGCAGCGTTGGGGCGACCGGGACGCGGGGCGAGAAAAGGCATGGTCTATTCGGTACAAACGGGCAGCGCGGGGATGATCGAGGTCGTCTCCGACCAGCGCGAAATTCGCATCGGTGACTGCGTCGCCGTCGAGCAGGTCCGGGATACGGCCAACGTTCGCCGAGTCTCCCCGGCTTACTGCAATGCCGCCAACGAAGAGGCCGTTGCGGCGGTCGAGGATGTTGCGCATGCCGAAGCCGAGCAGTGCCAGCAGGCCAAGCGGCTGCTGGTGGAGGCCGAGACCGACGAAGCCATCGAACTGGCTTCGCTCAAGATCAAGCTGTTGTGCGCCGACTGATGTAATTCTCTACTATGTCAGTCGGCGCAGCCTGAAGCTGTCGCCAGAATTCGCTGACGATCTCGGCGGAATGGGGCATGATGTGAAATGCTGAATTCTTCTGTTCAGACTACAACACCGGCGATGCAATGCGAAGCGGCGGCTTGTGGGGTGCCGGTCGACCGGAAGCTCGGCGCTATGCGGGCGGTCGGTCTGGCATGCATGACCGCCGC
>DATGCS010000133.1:0-16235 GCA_035311685.1 Wenzhouxiangellaceae bacterium | reverse complement strand
GGTGGTGCGCGGTCCAGTCGCCGTCGGGGTTGTAGCTGTAGACCAGGTCGAACGCCGGCGCCAGGCGCCATTTGCCGGCGCGATCCATCAGGTAGGCAATGTTCTTGACGTGGTCGTCCTGGTTGCGGCCCAGGATGTTGAGCACCATGCGCCGGTACTGCTGCTCGATCTCGGCCATGGATAAATTCAGCTGCCGCATCACCCGAAACGCCTGTTCGTAGCCGTAGGTGCCGGGCTGGTTGTAGTCGTAGTGGGCGATCGCGCACAACGACTGCATGTGCAGTTTCCCGCCATCTTCGGTGCGGTCGAAGCGCCGGGTCATGAAATGCCGGCGGCCGTTTTCTTCGAACAGCCGGCACTCGTTCATTTCGATGCCGGCGGCCAGCGCCATCCGGTAATAGGCGTACTCGATCGCGCAGTAGCCCTGCGGGTCGTTCAGCTCGCGGTCGCGGTTGCCGGACACGCCGTCGAACTTGATCAGCCAGTGCTCGAAGCCCGGGTCGGCGTCCACTTGCCCGGAGCGCACTTCGTTGGTCTCGGGGTTCCAGGCGATTACCGCCTTGGCGCGTGCGCCGCCGGCCGAGGTGCCGACGCGCAGGATGTCGGCCATCGCCTTTTCGCTGGTGTCCTCGCCGAACGCCTGGCGCAGCGAATCTCTGTCGGCCAGCACTTCGGAGGCCAGTTCGACCAGCGCGTCGACGTCCAGCCGGGTCGAGCGCGCGGCCCGCGGCCCCAGCCGGGGTCGGAACTCCAGCGCGCCCATGCCGCGCTTTCCCGTATAGCAAAGCCGCTCGACCGCGTTCATGGATTCCGGCGCGCGGCCCTGGCGCGCCAGCCAGGCGTCGATCAGCTTGTGGCCGAACTTGTCGGGAAGCGAGTCGGCCAGCAGGCCCGGCAGGCCATAGAAAGTCGCGTGCGGGAGTTCCGGAAAACGGTAGACCCGTTCGGACAGCGGCATGGTCAGCGGCGCGACCTGGATGCTGCTTTGCTGAAACTCCGGATCGTATTCGAACGCGGCCGTGCGGTCGTTCTCGGACAGCGCGACGGCGCCGATCGTCCGTCCCCATAGCCGCACTTCGGCCAGCGTGGTCACTGCGAATCCCAGTGCCAGTCCTCAGGCGTCGATCCGGATTCCTCGCGCTTGCGCACCCGCCTGGGCGTCTTGCCCCCATGACGCAGCAGTGCCATTGGTCGGATGGCATCGACCGGAATCAGCGCATCCAGGGCCGGTAGCAGTTCCAGCACCCGAAAGAGCCGGATCAGCGTGGTGGCCTGCGCCGATTCCCCGGCTTCAATGCGCTCGACCGTGCGCTTGCCCACCCCGGCCTGCTCGGCAAGGTCGGCCTGGCTCAGGCGCAGTTCGATCCTGCGTTGGGCCAGGCGCCGTCCAAGTTCGTCCTGGATGGCCTGATCGGAGTCGGATTCGGATATTTTCATATTCGCAATTATAGGCGAATAAATATAAATATTCGTTTTAACCGCAATAAATTACGATTTACGTATATCCTGTGACTCGCAAGCAATTACGATAAACAAGAAATTTAGGGTTTTAATCGTCATAAATGGCGATATCAACGGCCATCTTCCAGGTGCCGCGCTACGCGTCGTCGACGGCTCGCGCAATGGTTTCGGCTGACCGGCGGGTCAGATTCTTGTCGACTTCCTTGTCGACGAGTGCGCGGGTTTCCGTATCCAGCTGTTCGCGCAGGAGGCCCAGAAAGGACGGCTCGGCCACGATCGAAAGCGACTCGATCTCGCCCTTTGTCCGGGCCTTCTCGAGATGGTCGGCCAATTGACGGGCGAAGTCCTGCGCCTCGCGTTGCTTGGGCTCGGTGTGTTTCTGATTGTCGCTCTGGCCGTAACCGTGGGATGAGAAGGTCTTGCCCTGGCGATCGTGCTCCAGATCGCGTCCGGGCAGGCGGGACTCGGGATGCAGCCAGTCCTGGCGCTCGACGGGTGCACTGAACTTCTTTTCGCGGGTGAACAGGCGGGCCTCGGTGGAATCGGCTGCCAGGATCCAGTAACTAGCCATTGCAGTGAGCCTCCAGAGTGAAGTGATGAGAATGTTCGGCAACGGCGCGGTGCGGCGCTGGCGCTGTTTATTGCTAAGATCAGTCTAACAAACGCCGAATGCATCAGCGCCGTTATCCGGCGCTGGCTTACACTTCCCGGCCATGACGAACACGATTCCGGCACTGTTGTTGCTGTTGTTTCTGGCCCATCTGATCGGATTCGCGGTCATCGGGCTCAGGCGCCGGCAGTGGTATTACCTGGCCCTGGTGACCACCTTCGGCTTGCTGAGTGCGGCATTCGCCACGCAGCTCATCGCACCGGAGGCGCAGGTAGCGGGTATGGCGTGTTACCAGCTGCTGCGCCGGGCGGCGTGGCTGGCCGCGGCTGTTTCCATTTCCTGGACCGCGCTGCGCGTGCTCCGCAACAGGCGTCGCCGGGCCTGATCGCCGCTGTCGACGCTCGATCAGCGGGTCGCCCGAAAGCGGGCTCAGATCGCGAATTCAATGACCAGGTCGATCAGTTCGTCACGCGTGATCTTGTTGTCGTGGTTGGAGTCGAATTCATCGAAAATCTTGTTGTCGGTCTTGACGTCGTGCTCGCCGAGCAGGCAGGCGAGCAGGTCCTTGAATTCACGCCGGGAGATTGCCCCGTCGCGATTTTCGTCGAACTCCTCGAACAGGGCTTCCACAAGCTCTTTGCGGTCCATGTTTGCTGTTCCGTGATTTGACTCTGCTCGGAAATGTATCACCGTTGGCGCCCCGGCGGGCCGGGTGTTCGAGGCCCGGGGCGATTGGACCGATTCCGGGTCCGGCATGAACCGTCGCGCCGCGTGCTGCATGTAACAAGGGAACCTATGAATGACCCGTCGCGCCCACGCAGGGTCATTCAGAGGTTCCCAAATCAATTTTTGATCCTGCGGGCTTCCGTATAATCTCGACAATACGGTCGGCGTCGACGGTACGCGTCACGAAAAAAATCCTGCACGCCAGAGGTTCCAGTGAATTATTGGTCCCCCGGACATAGGAATCGAACACGGCGCCGGTTGCCGCGGCGTTTTTTTGTCGTCTGGCTGCTGGCGGTGGGAATTGTGTCGGTCGGTGTTCCGGCATTGGCCGACGTTCCGATCGCTCTTTCGCTCGAGCAGGCATTGTCCATCGCCCGTTCGGACAACCCCGCCATTGCAATCGACCGCGCCCGCAAGGCACGGGCGGAAGGTGCGCGGATACGAACCCGACAGGGCTTTTCGCCGCGACTGAGTGTGACCGCGAGTCAGCTCCGGCTTGATTCTTCGGCCCTGGACAACATTCCGCGCATCAATCCGGATTTTCCGCCGTTGTTCACCGCGTCCTCGCTGGGGCCTCTCGAAGGCAACCTGGTCGGCGTGGAACTGGTTCAACCGCTGATCAATGTCGGCGCCTGGAACGCGCGCCGTCAGGCAGGCAGTGCTCTGGCGGCGGCTGAGCTGGGCTTGGATCGGGGCACGCGGGAAGTCCAGGTTGCCGTGGTCGAAGCCTATTACGGGGTCGGCGCCGCCCGCCGTCTCGTCGAGGCCGAAAAAAGAGGTCTGGCGACCGCGCAAAGCGCCTTGCGCCAGACCGAGGCCGGGCGGGCACAGGAGCTGGTGGCGCCGGTCGATGTCCTCAGCGCGCGCACGCGGGTCTCCGAGATGGAAACACGGGTGGCCCGGGCGCGCGCGACGGTGGTTGCCGCCAAGGGTTCGCTGCGTCGTCTGCTCGGCATGCCGGGTGATCGGGATCTGACGCTGACCGACGAGGTGCCTCGGCCCGTTGCACCCGGCCCGATGGCTGCCGACCTGGAGCATATCCTCGCCAACCGGCGCGATCTCAAGGCGCTGGAGCAGGGTGTGGAGGCCGCGGAATTCGGCGTCAAGCGGGCCAAATCGGCCTGGTTGCCGGACGTCAACCTGTTGGCGCGCTACGATCGACTGGCGGGCAACGAGCCGATCGATTTCAGCGAAAACGGCTGGTTGCTGGCCGTAAGCCTGCGCTGGACGCCGTTTGCCGGTTTCGACCATGTCGGCGCGCTGGGTGAGGCCAGGGCGATAGAGGACGAAACGCGCGCCCGATTGAGCGCGCTTCGGCAGGGCGCCTGGGCCGAAGCTCAAGCCGTTCATGCCCAATGGCAGGCCGAGTTCGAGGGGTGGCAGAGCGCTTCCAGGGCCGTCGCCGGCGCCGAAAACGCGCTGGCCCTCACCGAGGCCCGGTATGCCGAGGGTCTGGACGACATTACCGCGCTGCTGCGTGCGCAGGCCGAGGAGCTGGCGGCGCGGACGCGTGAAATCAATGCCCGGTTCAACGCCGTCGTCGCGGCGAGCCGCTACCGGCTCGCCGTGGCAGAAGACCTCGACGCCGCGCTGCCATGAATCAGTCAAGCGCATATCTTTCAATTCCGGCGCTGCTTCTGGCGATGCTGCTTTCCGGCTGTGACGACAGCGAGCAGCCGGCTCGATCAACGCCCGCCGATTCCGGCAATCCGATTCAAGTGCAGGTTGCGCCGGTCGAGGCGCTCGATGGCCAGTCGGGCCGCACCCTGGCCGGCGTGGTCGGGCCGGTTCAACGCGCCCGGATGGGCACGCGCCAGGCCGGCACGGTGAAGCAGGTACTGGTCGAGGCCGGCGATGCCGTCGAGGCCGGCCAGCCGATCATTCGCATCGACGCGCGCGATCTCGAGGCCGCGCGCCGCGCCGCGCGTCAGCAGTTGCAGGCCGCACGCCAGGCCTGGGAAGTCGCCGATAACAACGAGCAGCGGTTCCGGCGCCTGTTCGAGCAGCAACTGATTGCAAAGGCCAGGCTGGAAGAGGCCGAGGTTGCCGCGAGCGGCGCTCGCGGCCGCCTTCAGCAAGCCGAAGCCGAGCTGGCCGCGATCGGCGTGAACATCGATTACGCCACGGTGCAGGCGCCCTTCGACGGGGTCGTCAGCGAAATCATTGCCGAAGTGGGCACTTTCGTCGCGCCCGGGCCCGCCCTCGTGATCTTCGAGGATCGAAGCAGGCTCGAAGTCAACGCGGCGATCGACCAGGCCAGCGCGGCCGAGCTTGCGCCCGGCGATGTAATCGAGATGAACGCCAGCGGATTGGATGCCGCTTTGCGCGGCCGTGTCCAGGCGGTATTGCCTGCGCTGCGCGCCACCGGCGTTGGCCAGCGCCTGCGGCTGGTCATCGACGACCCGCCGCCGCAGTTGGCGCCGGGCATGATCGTCGAGTTGCGCCTGCCCGCGGGAGACACCGCCTATCCGGTGGTATCGATTCCCGCCTCCGCGGTGTGGCGGCGCGGCCAGCTTGACGGTGTGTTCGTGGTTGAAACCGACCGGGAGCAGCGCTTGCGCGCGCGTCTGCGCTGGGTATCGGTCGCACCGCGAAGCCGCGGCGGATCAAGCGTGCAGATTCTCCAGGGGCTTTCGCCCGGCGAGCGCGTGGTGGTCGGCGACGCCGTCACGTCGCTGGTCGACGGCCAGTTGATCGCGCCTCGGTTGATCGAACCGGCAAGCCCATGAGCTCACCCGGATTTGCCGGCCGCATCGCCGATCGCCTGATCGATTCGAAGCTGGTCCCGCTGATCGTGGCGGGCACGTTGATTGCCGGCATCTGGGGGCTGGTGGTGACGCCGCGCGAGGACCGGCCCGAAATCGAAGTGCCGACGGCCCGGATCGTGGTTCCGTTTCCGGGCGCCGGGGTCGAGCGCGTGGATGAACTGGTTGCGCGACCGGTCGGGACCTGGGTCGGCCAGCTCGAACAGGTGACCGAGGTCAGGTCGGTGGCGTCCGCCGATGCCGCGATGCTCGAAATCGAGTTCTCCACAGGTACCGACGACGTGCAGGCGTGGAGCCTGCTCCGGGAATTGCTCGACAGCAATCGTGCCGAACTGCCGCGGGACGCCGGGCCGGCCGAAATTCGCACCATCGGCGACGAACTCCTGACGATCCTGATGCTGACGCTATCGAGCGCCGAGCGCGACGGCGCCGAGCTTCGCAGAATCGGCGATGAAATGGCGATCGCGCTCGAAGCCGTGGAGGGTGTCAGGAGCGCCCAGGTGTTCGGCGGCCAGCCACGCCAGATCCAGGTCCGGCCGCGCCCGGATCTCATGGCGGCGCGCGGTATCGGCCTTCTGAAACTGGCCGAGGCCATCGAGGCGGCCAGCCTGCGGTTGCCCGCCGAAGTGCTTCGCGGAGAACAGGATCGACAGGTCCGCATCGGAAAAGCGCCGGCGACGCGGGCGGAAATCGCGCAGATCCAGGTCGGCGCCGGGCCGGCCGGCGTGGTCTACCTGGGCGACGTGGCCGAGATTCTCGACGCGGCCGCGCCGCTGGAATCGGCCAGCCTGCACTGGCAGCGGGGTGCGAACCGGGAAGTGACCGCCGTCGCTCTTGGCCTGACCAGCGTGCCCAACAGCAACGTCATCTCCGTTACGCGAAACGCGATCAGCCGTCTGGAGCAGCTGACCGAAACGATGCTCCCATCCGATGTCCGGGTTTCAATAGGTCATGACTCGGGCAAGATGGCGCACGACACCGTGGTCAGCGTGCTCGAGAATTTCGCGATCGCGACCGTGACCGTAATCGCGATCATTTTTGCCGGGCTCGGCTGGCGTGCGGCCGCCGGTGTCACGATCCAGCTTCCGTCGAGCCTGGCCATCGTGCCGCTGGCTTACCTGGCCCTGGGCTTCACGCTCAACCCGGTTTCGATCGCGGCAATGATCCTGGCCATCGGTTTGCTGGCCGATGACAACGTCATCATCATGGAAAACATCCGGCGTCATTTCCGCGAGGCCGGCGAGCGAAGCCGCGAGGTTGCCGTCGCCGCGGTCGACGAGGTCGGCAATCCGACCATGCTGGCCGTGTTTCTGATCATCGCGACGTTCATGCCAACCGCTTTCATCACTGGCGAAATGGGCCAGTACACCCGTGCGATTCCGGTCGGGACTTCGCTGGCGATAGCCTTCTCGCTGGTGATTGCGCTGACGGTGACGCCCTGGGTCGCTTTCCGTGTGCTGCGTGCACCGAAAGACAATGCGCAGGACAAGTCCGACAACGGCCGGACCGAAAAGGACGAGAGCGCGGGCGGGCCGATGAGCGACGAGCGCAGCATTCCGGGCAGCCCACTGGCGCGCGGCTACCGTATCGTGCTGCGTCCCTTTTTCGATAGGCCCTGGCTGCGCTGGCTGTTGTACGCGGTGCTGGTCGTATTGCTGGTCGCAAGCGTGGCGATGGTGTTTGCACGGGCGGTGCAACTGACCCTGGTGCCGTTTCTCGATCGGGACGTTTTCGTCGTCGAACTCGAATTGCCGCCCGGAAGCGCGCTGGAACAAACGCTGAATGCCGCCTCGACGATCGGTCGCGAGCTTCGGCAGCATCCCGACATAGAAGCCTACACGGTATTTGCCGGCACCGATGGGCCGCTGCTGGTGCCGCCGTCGGGGCCGCCGAACCTGGATATCGGAAAATCGCACCGCGCACGCATCTATGTCCAGCTGCCGCCGCGCGAGCAGCGCCGGTATTCCAGCGTCGAGATCAGCCGCGACCTGGCATTCTCGCGGTTGCCCGATCTGCTGCAGCCGTTCCGGGCTCGCGCCTGGGTGCGAAATATCCCTTCGGGGCCTTCCAGCGAAAACGATATTCAGGCCGAAATTACCGGCGAAGACGCAGCCGCCCGGGAACGCCTGGCCGATGCCGTCGCCCGGCTGCTGGACGACCACCCCGCCACCGGCGCCGTCGAGCGGTTTCCCAAGCCCGTCGGTCCGGAACTGAAGCTCGAAGTCGATCTGATTCGAGCATCGGCCCGCGGCGTGCTGCCGGCGCGCGTGGCCGCGGCGGTGCGCATAGCGCTGGCCGGCCGAACGGTCGCCGAACTGGACGTGCCCGAAGAGCGGCGTCCGCTGCCGATCGTCGTCAGGCTGGATCCGGCGAGACGTCAGCGGCCCGAGGATCTATCCGGCGTATATATCGAAAACGAAGCCGGGGAACCGGTGCCGTTGTTCGACCTGGTCCAACCCTCGGCGAATCGGTGGGACGCCAATCGTTATCGTCGTGACCAGGTGCCCATCGTCTACGTGGCGGCCCGCGTGAACCGTTCGCTGAGCCAGCCGGTCTCGGTCCAGCGCGACCTTGTCGCGGAACTCGAGCGCCAGACCCCCGACCCGCCGGAGGTTCGCTGGTTCGGGGAGGCGGACAGCGATCGGCACTTGACCCTGTTCTGGGGCGGCGAGTGGGAGCTGACGCAGCGCGTCTACCGCGATCTCGCTGTGGCCGGGATCGTGGTCGTGTTGCTGATCTATATCGTGCTGGCGGGCTGGTTCGGTTCCTACGTTCTGCCGCTGCTGATCATGGCCCCGATTCCGCTGGTCGTCATCGGCGTGATTCCGGGGCACTGGCTGATGGGACTGGACATTGCCGGGCTGGGCGTGCTGGGCGTAATTGCGCTGGCCGGCATCGTCGTGCGGAACGCGTTGCTGCTGGTCGATTTCACCGAGCGGCGCGTGCACCACGGGATGGAGATCAGGGATGCCCTGGTCAGCGCCGGCGCCGTCAGGACCCGACCCATTGTGCTGACCGCCGGCACCGTGCTGTTCGGCAGCGGCGCGCTCGTATTCGAACCGGCATTGATGCCGCTGGGCATCACCCTGGCCACCGGCGTACTGGTGGCGACCCTTTTGACGCTGATTCTCATCCCGGTGCTGTACTTCCACGCGTTCAATGAACGGGATGCCGACGCCGGCGAATGACCCCGGCAGTTCGCGCGCTGAAGATCGCGTAATCTTGCATGAACCTTTTGGCTTGTCCGGCCGTCGCTCATTCAAACCACGAGCATTTCCGCAATGAACCAGGCCGAACACGACTTGCTGGTGATCGATGCCCAGGACGGCAGCCGAACGGCGCTGGATACACTGGTGCGCCATCATCACCGCAACCTGCTTCGCTTTGCCTACAGCCTGTGCCGCGATACCGCGCTGGCCCAGGATGCGGTGCAGGACGCCTGGATCAAGGTCGCCGGCCGCTTGCGCAGTCTGGACGATCCCAGGGCTTTTCGCGGCTGGGTCTACCATGCGGTCCGCTGGCGGGCCTTCGACCTGCTCAAGCGGTCGCACCGCCACGACCGTTCGCTGGAGGCTGCCGACACAGAGGTCGAACGGCCTGTCGGCGACGAGAGCAGGGACCGCCGAATCGACCTGGGCGCGGCGATCGCCGATCTGCCCGGGGCCGATCGGGAAACCCTGCAACTGTTCTACGTCAACGGCCTGACCATCCCGGAGATCGCCGTGGTTCTGGATATTCCGCCGGGCACCGTCAAGTCACGCCTGAACCGGGCCCGCAACCAATTGAAGCAGCACTTCGAAGGAGAAGATCATGAACATCGATGAAAGAATCCGCAACGAGCTCGAGGCGCAGGGCGGCGCGGTCGACGAATTGACCGTCGAAGAGAAGGGCCTGTTTCCAATGCTCTTTCGAATCTTTACCGGCGGCCTGGCGCGGTGGGCTGCATTCGCCATGGCATTGACCCTGGCATTCGTCGGCCTGACGGTCTGGTGCGGCTATGAATTCTTCACCGCCGCCAGCGTCGACGACCGGGTGTTCTGGGGTGTGCTGGCGGTGGTAGCATTTCACGCCGTGAGCATGTTCAAGATGTGGTTCTTCATGGAGATGAACCGTCACTCGGTGACCCGCGAGGTCAAGCGCGTCGAGATCGCGCTGGCCCGCCTGGACAAAGACCGGACGCAGCAGCAATGACGTTTTCGACCCGTATTCGGGACCTGATGCAGAAGTGGCTGCTGCTGATCGCTCAATTATTGCTAGTCTTGAGCGAACTGATCGATAAATGCGAAATCTGCTGATGACTTCAACCTGGATAACCCCTGATCTCTGCGATGCCCATCCCGACGAAGTGCGCGTGGTGCACGGCATCCAGTGGCAAAGCTACGGCGGCCGCCGATCGTTCGGCGGCCCCCTGGAAACAGTCAAGTGCTTCGAGGACAACTCGCGCGTCAAGGAACGCCTGGCCTCGCCGGGCGAAGGGAAGGTGCTGGTGGTCGACGGCGGCGGTTCGCTCAGGCATGCGCTGATCGGCGACATGATCGCCGAAAAGGCCGTCGGTACCGGCTGGGCCGGCGTGATCATATTCGGCGCCTGCCGCGACGTGGATGCGCTGGCCGACCTCGACATCGGCGTGTTCACGCTCGGATGTGTGCCGATCAAGAGTGTGCGCAACGGCGAAGGGCAACTCAACGTGCCGGTCCAGTTCGGCGGCGTCACCTTCAAACCTGGAAACTACGTCTACGCCGACGGCAACGGCGTGATCGTGGCCGGGCGGGCGCTGGCCTGACATGGTTCGTCACGCCTCGTGACCCGGTGCGACCGGTCGCCCGGTCCAGGTGCGGTGCCGCTGGCGGCGCGGATCGGGTTCACATTGTGGATGGTGTTCTGGATACCCGTAGTGCTGGCCAGCCAGGGGCCGCAGAATTTCTGGTGGCTGTGCAACCTGGCCCAGTTCATCCTGCTGTATTCGGTGTGGACGTCCAACCGTCTGCTGATTTCCAGCCAGGCCGGTACCATCGTTGTTGTCGGGGCGGTCTGGACCATCGATCTTGTCGGCGCGTTGATCACCGGAAGCAGCCCGTTCGGCATCACGCCATACATGTTCAATGAAGATCTGTCGATTGCATTGCGCGCCACTTCGACCTATCACGTCTGGCTGCCGCTCTTCGTGCTGTGGCTGTGTCGAAGACAGGGGTATGACGGCCGGGGCTTGTGGCTGCAATGCGCAATCGGCACCGCTGCCATCCTGGGCGGCTGGATCTTTGGCGATCCGGTGCGCAATCTCAACTACACCATCGCGCCATTCGGGATACAGCAGGCCTGGTTGCCGCAGACGCTCTATATTCCGGTCCTGTGCGTGGGTACTGTCGTGCTGGTTTACCTGCCCGGACATCTCGTCGTCAGGGCTATTGCCGGGAGGTGACTTCGCTCATCCGGGTCCCCGGGTCACGGTAATGCCTGAACGAGCGGCCTCGGCAGGTTTCGACCGCCGAGACCTCGAAATGCAGGATGCCCTGTTATAAAGGCGGCCGACGGCCTGATAGGAAGAATATCAGCGCCAGGACCAGACCGATCACGAAAAGGATCCAGGCGATATTGGTGGCCGCGCCGGCGATACCGCTCAGTCCGAGTGCGCCGGCAATCAAGCCGACGATCAGGAATGTCAATGCCCAACCTAACATGGCTACTCCTCAAGACGAATTGAATTGCCAGAATAGATCCATCCGCCCTGTTCGTCGATAACATAGGTTAATGCGACGCGCTTCGCGTCAGCGTACGGTTGTAGATCACATGCGCGGTATCATCTGTTGCGCGTCGCCCGGCACGGACAATCCGCCCTGGATTCTGTAACGACCTTGCATGGATTCAGCCCCGACACAAACAAAGTGAGGATCCAGATAATGAAAAACGCCAGTTCCAACAATGCTGATATCAAGAATCGAAGCCCGAAGATGACGAGTGCGCTTTTCGCGCTGCTGTTTGCGCTCGGCGGCGGCGCTGTGTTGACCGGCTGTGAACAGCAAGGTCCGGCCGAGGAAGCTGGTGAAGAGGTCGACGAGGCGGTCGAGGAGGCCGAAGAGGAAATCGACGAGGCGGCCGAAGAGGCCGGCGATGCGGTCGAAGAAGCGGCAGACGAAGTCGAGGAAGAAACAGACGACAATTGAAGTCGCATTACGCGCTATTGCCGATCAGCCGGAAATCCGGATTGATTCTGGTCAGCGCCCTGCGCAGTTCCATGGGCCGGCAACTCCAGGTTGTCGGCCCTTTTTTTGAGCGACGCATCCCGCCGCTCTGTCATTTACCGTCGATATAGTCCCGGTCGTCGAAGCTGCGCACCCATTCGGGCTTCCAGGCCGTGAGCATCGACAATACCGCACCGTTAAGAAAGCCCTCGGGCAGCATTGCGATGGGCAGGAAGACCAGGTAGTCGTTGGCGATCCGGTCCAGCGGATAGGCGCCCGCCAGCCACAGCAAAAGCGCACTGGTCGCCACGACGGCGGCCATCACCGCCATCGACGCGAAGTGTGCGCTGACGATGACGTAGACGAAGTAATGCTTCGGGAAGGCGTGAAAGACAAGCGTATGCAGCCGGTTCGCCAGCAGCACCGGCATCACCACGGTGATCATGCCGTTGATCCCAAGCGACATCCATTCATAGCGTCCCACAGCGGTCAGGGCAATCAGCGCGGCGGCCGTGCCGACCAGCGCCAGGCGCCAGCCGAAGATCAGCACCATCGCTGTAGTGCCCAGAAAATGCAGGCCCAGCCCGGTCTGCGATTCGGCCTTCATCCACCACAGGCCGATCAACAGCACGATGGCGCCGAGATAGACCCATTCCATCAGGTTCCGGTGCAGCAGCTTCCACGGGGCGCCGGCCGCATTCCAGACCACGAACAAGGCGAATACCGGCCACGCAGTCCAGGTGATCCATGCGGGCAGCAGTTCGGCGGGCAGGTTCATTGCACTCCAGTTGCAGTCGGACGCGATTCGATATCGTATCGAACGCGCGTCACGACGCGGATGCGCTTGCAGGCCGGATTCAGATCTCGATGCCCACCGAACCAAAACGCTCGCGCAGCCGATCTTGATGACTGCCCGGCCAGTAAACGCGCTCGCAGTCGCGGCAGCGCGTGAAGGCGTCGAAGCGTTCGAGTACGTCGGCCGGAATTTCGCCCGCCTCGACCGACCGGCCAAGCGCGTCGGCGTCGAGCGCCCGGAGTTCGCCGTTGCACCGGATGCAGCGCGAGAACGGCTCGAACAGGTCATCGAGCTGGAAGCGGTCGACCACTTCGCGCAGCTGTTTCAGTGGTTTGGTGGCGTGCACGTACCGGCCGTGCGTGACGCGGCCGTCCTTGAGCAGGCCGGTGTCGCGGGTCAGGATGATGCGGTGTTCGTCCCGTGCGGTGACGATGATGTGCTCGTCGGAGAAATCGTTGGCGTACAGGCTGTCGAAGCCGAGCGCGCGCAGGTAGCCTGCCAGCCGGCCCAGGTGCACGTCGAGGATGAAGCGCGGCTCGCGCAGCGGCGCCGGTCTCAGTCCGGAAGCGCTGGACACGTCGAAGGCCTCGAATACCGGATACACCGCAACCCGCTCGGCGCCTCGAAGCAGGCGGTCGAAGCCTGCCGACTGGCCGTCGACCAGCACCAGGTCCACCTCGGTGTGCGGCACGCCCAGTGATTCGATGCGATCCTTGACCGACGGCGTGCCGTCGAATTCGTGCTCGAAGCTCCGGTATCGCAGGTCCGGCGCCAGAAAGTCGTTGAGCTCTGCGTAGAAGCGAAACGTCGCAATCGCGCGGGCGGTGGAACCGGATGCTCGGGCCGGGGGCGGGCACATGGCCACGAGTGTATCCAACAACCTGCATCCGGATACGTACACTGGAGCCACACATGACTTGAGAGACAGGGATGATGACGGACAAGAATTCCGATGAAGCGAACCCGGCCCGCCTGCTGATGAACCGCGGCGAGTTCTCCGAAATGGCGCTCGAGACCCTGGATTCGCCGCCGGAGGCGAACGAAGGCGAGGCCGTGTTCCGGATCGGTCGTTTCGCGCTGACCGTCAACAACGTCACATACGCCACGTTCGGCGACAGGCTGCACTACTGGGATTTCTTTCCGGTCGACCGCGCAGGCTGGGGACAGCTGCCGGTGTGGGGTTATGCCGACGTTGTCGAGTCCAAAGCCGACGGCGTCGAGGCCGGGCAGCGTTACTACGGTTACTGGCCGGCGGCCACCCACGTCAAGCTGCACCCCGGCAAGGTCGGCGAACGAAGCTTCCGCGACGACGTCGCGCACCGCGCGAAGCTGCCGGAAATCTACAACTGGTACCAGCGCACCGACGACGATCCGCTCCACGACGCGCAAACCGAACCGCTGCACGCGATCTACCGCCCGCTGTTCGTTACCGCGTTCTGCCTGGCCGACTTCCTGGCCGAGAACGACTTCTTCGGTGCCAGGAAAGTGCTGATCTCGAGCGCGTCGAGCAAGACCGCGTATGCCGTCGCCTACTGCATCCGCCGACACTCGAAGATTGCCATGGTCGGCCTCACCTCGTCCGGCAACCTGGCATTCGTCCGGCGACTGGGCCTCTATGATGAGGCCTTGCCATATGATGACCGGCACAAGCTCGACACCGGCGAGGCGACCCTGTACATCGACATCGCCGGCAACCCGAAACTGCAGGCCGACATTCATGAACACCTCCGCGCCAATCTCGTCTACGACTGCAGCGTCGGCTCGGCGCAGTCGCACGTGCCGCCGACGCCGGCAAAAGACCTGCCCGGCCCCAATCCGGAATTCTTCTTCGCCCCGAACTGGATTTCCAGGCGATACAAGGACTGGGGCGTGGGCGAGTTCAACCGGCGCTCGGGCAAGGCCGGCGCGGCGTTCTTCGAGTACGTGACCGGCAACGGTCTCATCGAGTTGTCGGAGCATACAGGTCTGGAGGCGGCTCGCGAGGTGCTGGCCGAGATGATCGAGGGCAACACCGATCCGGCCAAGGGTCACGTCATCGCCCTCTGACTTCGTTTGGTCGCTCGACTGATGCCCCCTGTGTAAACTGCCGTGATGAAACTCATATCCAACGGCATGCCCGTGTTTGCGATGGCTGCACTGGCCCTTGGCGCATTTCTCGGCTACCGCCCGGCAGCGGCCCATACCATCGCGTTCGACGACCAGCGCCGGCAGCAGGTCGCACAGACAGCCGAATCGCTGGAGGCGCTGCACACGTTGCTGGTGCTGCACGACGGTCAAGAAGTGTTCGAGCGCAACGTGCGCGGTCCCGGTCCGTCGGTGCCGGCCAATCTGAAATCGCTGTCCAAGACCATTCTTTCCGTGCTCGCCGGCATCGCGATCGACAGGGGCGTCATCGAGTCGGCCGATCGTTCGTTGGTCGGGATCCTGGGCGCACGAGTGCCGGAAAACGCTACCGAAGGCGTCGGCGAAATCACGCTCGGCCATGCACTGTCGCTGCGCACCGGCCTCCAGTCGACCTCGGGGCGCAACTACGGCCGCTGGGTGCAAAGCGACAACTGGGTGGCGCACGTGCTGACGCGTCCGATGGTTGACGAACCGGGCGGCCGCATGATCTATTCGACCGGCAGTACGCATCTGGCCGCAGCGGCGCTGGTCGAGGCCAGCGGCGAGACGCTGCTGACACTGGCCCGCGACTGGCTGGGTGAACCGTTGGACATCGGGATCCAGGACTGGATGCGCGATCCCCAGGGCATCCACTTCGGCGGCAACGAAATGCACCTGTCGCCGCGCGGCGTTGCGCGCATCGGCGAGTTGTACCGGCTCGGCGGCGAAATCGACGGCCGGCGCGTGATCTCGCGCGAATGGATCGAAGCATCCTGGACGCCGCGCGGGCGATCGCCCTGGAGCGGGGATCTTTACGGCTACGGCTGGTTCATCACCGAAATCGCCGGCGAGCGTGCTTACTACGGCCGCGGCTACGGCGGACAGATGCTCTACGTCGTGCCGTCGAGATCGCTGACCGTGGTGATCACATCGCGGTCGGTACCGCCTTCGGAAGGCGGTCGCTACGTGCGCCGGCTGCACGGCATCGTCGCCGCGCTCGTGACTGGAATCGAGGCGGGCTGAACACGCGGCCGGGGCAGCTATACTGCGGCCTGATTCGAGAGTCTTTCAACAATCATGGCGCGAAAATCCCTGATGCGGCGCGGACGCGGCGGGCAAACTGCCGAAGCCGATGACGATGACGATGCGGTCGATACCGGCCCCAGCAAGAGCGCGCTGAAAGCCCGGGATCATGCCCTGCAGGATCTGGGCGCGGCGCTTTCCGAACTGCCGTCCGGCCGGCTGGCCGCGCTGGATATGCCCGACGACCTGCGCGAAGCAATCCGCGATTACCGGTCCATCCGCGCCCACGGCGCGAAGAAGCGCCAGCGCAAGTTTCTCGGGCGCCTGTTGCGGCACATGGATACCGAGCCGTTCGAGAAAGTGATCGAGGAATTCCGCACCGGCAACCGGGCCGAAGCGCGCGCGCTGCACCAGGTGGAGCGCTGGCGCGATGAACTGGTTGCCGACGACGAGGCGGTCACCCGGTGGATGTCCGAGCATCCCGACACCGACGCCCAGCACCTCAGGAGCCTGGTTCGTTCAGCCCGCAAGCACGATGCCGCTACCGGGCTATCGGAACGCCACGGCCGGGC
>DATGCS010000132.1:0-7732 GCA_035311685.1 Wenzhouxiangellaceae bacterium | reverse complement strand
TGCGCCGGCCTCGCGTGCGGGTACAATCATGAACTGGATTCGTTGCCGGCCGATCACGCTGCATGACCCGAAAGACGCTACCGGATCTGTCGACCGACGCCGACACGCTGCTGTCACAGGATGCCAGCCCGTCGGCCGCCCATGGCAGCGCGTGCCTGGTGGTGATTCGCGGTGCCCGGCTCGGAACCCGGGTCCCCTTGGACAATGCGCAAATCACCATAGGGCGTGATTCCAGTTGCGATTTCCAGATTTCGGAACGCAACGTGTCGCGCGCCCACTGCCGAATTACCCGTCACTCGAATGCCTACTGGCTGGAAGACCTGGACTCGACCAACCGCACCATGCTCAACGGGATTGGCGTCGATCAGGCACCGCTTTCCGACGGCGATCAGGTGCGCGTGGGCAGCACGGTGCTCAAATTCATCGGACCGGGCAACATCGAGGCCGACTACCACCTTGAATTGCACGAAAACGCCGTTCGCGACGCGCTGACCGGTCTCTACAACCGACGACAGCTGATCGGCGTGATGGAGCACGAGATTCGCAAGCGACGCGGCCGCAACGGACAGCCGCTGGCCCTTGCGCTGCTGGATATCGATCATTTCAAGAAGATCAATGACGAGCTCGGCCATCTGGGAGGCGACAGCGCGCTGAGGCAGCTGACCGCAATCCTCTCCGACCACGTCCACCCGCGCAGCATCCTGGCCCGAATCGGTGGCGAGGAGTTCGCACTTTTGATGCCGGAAACCGCGCTGGATGATGCTCGCCGACAGCTCGAGCAGATTCGCGATGCGGTGGCCGACTACAACTTCGAGATCGAGGGAAAACGACGAAACCTGACCATCTCGATCGGAGTTGCCTCCTGGGAGCCCGACATGGAGGGCACCAGCGATTTCCTGCGCGCTGCCGACGAGTTCCTCTATCAGGCCAAGAGCACAGGCAGGAACCGAGTATGCTGAAGCATCGATCCATCGACGCCACCGCACGCCGCGCATACAGCTTCGCGGCCGGTATGTACCTGTTGCTCGGTGCACTGTTACAGAGTCAAGTGTCGAATGCAGCGGAAGTCGCTTTTGATCAGGTCTCGCGGGATTTCGCCGAACGATTCGAGCGCGTGCTTGCAAAGCGAGACGTGCCGGGCGGCGCCTTTGCGATCGTTCATCGGGGGCAAATCCTCGGACTGAGCACATATGGCCATACCGATCAAAGCGATGCGCGGCCGATCGATGCAAGTACCCGGTTCCGGATCGCTTCGCTTTCCAAGGGTTTCTCGGGCGTGCTGGCGGCCACGCTTGCCGCAGAGCAACGGTTTTCGCTCGAGCAGCCAGTCTCGGCATTCGCACCATCGTTCAGAATCAAGCCCCAACCGCGGCCTCTGACGGTCGAAGACGTCCTCGGCCAGCGCTCCGGGTATATTCGAAACGCCTACGACAACCTGCTCGAGGCTGGAATAAGCCGCGCGGAAATCCTGCCGCGCTTCAGCACGCTGGAGCCGCTGTGCGCGCCCGGCAAGTGCTATAGCTACCAGAACAATGTATTCAGCCTGGTCGAGGATGTGATCGGCAAGAGCGGCGGGCAGCCCTATTCCCTGGCGCTGCAGAAGCGGATTTTCGAGCCTTTGGGCATGGTGGGCGCCTCGGTGGGTTATCACGCCTTCATCAGCGCCGAGAACCATGCCCAGCCCCATCTCAAAACGCGTAGCGGATGGCGTGAATCCCGACCCCGCACGACCTATTACCAAGTGCCCTCGGCGGCCGGCATCAACGCAGGCATTGTCGATATGGCGCAATGGATCATCGCGCTTCTCGGGCACCGGTCGGACGTGATATCTCCCCAGGTGATCGATGACGTGCTCACGCCAAGGATCAGAACCGCCAACGAAATGAGAAACCGGAACTGGCGCGACCTTCTTCAGGACGCATGGTACGGGCTTGGCTGGCGCATCTATCAGTTGCCCGAGACCCGGCTTGCGCTGCACGGGGGCTGGGTCGCCGGATACCGGGCCGAGATTGCATTTTCGCGCGAATTCGACCTTGGAATCGTCATCCTGAGTAACGCCGAGACGCGCGCGATAGGCGAACTCAACCGTGAATTCTGGGACCTTGCGCTCGATGCCGTCCGGCTGGCGGCTTCGCCGCCGGGCGGCGCTGTCGCCGTTGGTCAATCCGACGCCGGGGCCGCCTCTCGCCTGAGGACTCCCGGCAACTACTGAATCCTGATCAATCCAGACCCCCGCGGTCCTGCGTGTGGCGCTGTCGCAAAAGCTCACTGCAGATCGTCAGCGCTTCGCTGCAGATCCACAATCGCTGCGCCAACGCCGGGATCTGCGTATCTCGTCCATCCGATCGGGCAGCAAGCCTGGCTCGTTTGAGCGCCTCGGAGTGTTTCTCGACCAGATTCCTGAGCCGCAGCCGTGCCAAACCCAGAAACTCGGTATCACCCGCGGCACCGATCGCATTGCCGACTGGTCGGATTTTTCGGAAAAGGATTCGGGCAACGAGTTCGCGTTCCGCTGGTGCAAGAAGTTCAAGCGCATCGTCGTAGCGATTCTCGTCGACCAAGATCGATCTCCTTTAGGTGCCAGACATGGCATGATACCGGTATGGGGACCCCGCAAAAACGCAGGCGCGTCGCACGATTCGAGCGCATTCCCCTGGGCAAGCCCTGGTGCGAAGCAATACGCCTGCAGGATGGACGGCAGCTCATTGCACGGCCTATTCTGCCTGGCGATGCCGAGACGCTGCGCCGCAGTTTCGGTGATTTGACACCCGAGGAGATCCGTTTTAGATTCCTGCATCCAATCACCGAATTGACACCGGCACTCGCACGCGAATTGACCGATGTGGATAGAGCCCGAGCCTTTGCCCTGGTGCTGGTCGAGGCGCTGCCACCCGAATCGGCACGGATCGGAGCCGTCGCTCGCGCGGTTATCGACAGCGGAGGAATCGACACCGAATTCGCCATCATAGTGGGACGCGAAATCGGAGGGGTTGGTCTCGGCGCCTATCTCTTGAGGCGCATCGCGGAGTGGTCGAGAAAAAAAGGAATGCGCAGTTTATACGGGGACGTAATGGTCGAAAATCAACGCATGTTGCGCCTTGCGCGCCGTCTGGGCTACCGTTTCGATGTGCATCCATATGAACCTCAGATCGTCAGGATACGGCGGCCTTTGCGGGCCGGGAGGTGAACATCATGCTGTGTCACGCTGAATTCCATGACGTCTGACAAGAAACCGGCCGATGCCGGTCGGCCGGGTATCCGGCATCGGGTAGCCGGGAAGCTGCGCAATCGCTTGCGAATTGCGCCGTTCATCGGGCTTTCTGTGCTCGTAGCCGGCTTTTCCATGCTCGCCGCGGTTGTGTTCATCGATCTTCTCGCGGCCGGAAGAGCCTACGTCGCCGGGGAGAGCCATTGGTCCAAAGCCCATCATTCCACCATTTTTCATCTGGACCGGTTTGCTGAATCAGGCGATCCGGAACTTCTCAGAATGGCCAGAAATAAGCTGGAAGTGCCGCTCGCCGATCGTCTTGCCCGGCTGGAACTCGACGAATCGGAACCGGACTTCGAGCGTGCCCGGCAATTACTCTATGGGGGCGGTAATCATCCCCACGACATTCCCCGAATGGTCAGGCTATTCCGCTACTTTCGAAACTGGCCGGAATTCTCGCGCGCCATCGAACTCTGGGCCGAAGCCGATGTCTGGATCGTCCGGCTCGATCAACTCGCCGACGAGCTGGAAATCCTGTGGCGTTCCCCAGCTCAGAATTCAGAGCAAATCGCTTCGATACGTTCGGAGCTTTCGTTGATCAACCGGACACTCAACGAAAAAGCTCACGAATTTGCGTTTGCCGTGAGCGCCGGCGGCCGCTGGCTTTCCCGGCTCGTCCTCTGGGTGAGCCTGTGCGCAATTGTTCTGCTCATGGCTTTTTTGATCAGTCTTTTCATATGGGCGATGCAAGGGGTGCGGCGATCACAACGGCGTTTCTGGAATACCTTCGAACATGCGCCTGTGGGCATGGCATTGGTGGACGTCGAAGGGATTTTGATGGATGTCAACGATTCACTATGCCGCTTCCTGGAGCGTGATACGGAGGATCTGCTTGAGTCGCCGCTGGCCCGTTATTGCGATGCCCGTGACCGTTCGGTCCTGCGCCGTACCTTGGCCGAGCGCGGCCGCTCTGCACATGCATTGCTGAATCTCGAGAGTCGTTATCTTCGTCCGGATGGCTCGCACGCCTGGGGCAAACTTTCGATCGCACCACTGGAAGAAGAGATAAACGGGCGGGGATTGTTCGTGGCGGTTCTGGAAGACATCTCGGAAAGTCGCAGTCTTTCCGCAGAGCTGGCCTACCAGGCCGCCCATGATCAATTGACGGGTCTTGCCAATCGCCGCGAGTTCGAGCGAGAACTCAACCATCTTCTGCATGACAGCGCCTCGGCCGGCGGACGGCATGCGCTGGGACTGATCGATCTGGATCAGTTCAAGATCATCAACGACACCTATGGCCATCTGGCGGGCGATGCTCTTTTGGTCAGACTTTCAGAAAGAATCCATCGCTGCCTGCGAGATGGAGACCTGCTGGCGCGTCTCGACGGTGATGAATTCGGCATCATTCTCCGAAATTGCGGAATCGAAACCGCGACCCAGGTTGCCAATCGCCTGCGAGATGCGGTTGGCGCCTTCCGGTTTTCCTGGGAAGAGCGTCCGATCAACATCTCGGCAAGCGTCGGAATAGTCGAAATCAACGGCGGCAATCGCGATGCAGCGCTGCTGATGCAGCGTGTCGATCTCGCGTGTCAGGAGGCCAAGGACCTGGGTCGCAACCAGGTATGCGTTCATACTGAAAGCAAGGCCTCGTCGATCAAACGTCGCCAGGAAATGTCCTGGGTCAACCGGATCAACGAAGCCGTTGGTGCGAACCGATTGCGTTTTCACGCACAACTGATAGCGCCGTCTGAAGACGATGACTGGCGTTGCGAGCTTCTGGTAAGACTGGAGGACGGCGACGGCAAGCTACACACCGCCAATGTGTTCATGGAAGCCGCCGAGCGCTATCACGTGGCGCGCTCGATCGATCGCTGGGTAGTACGCAACGCACTCGAGCGTGTCCGCGAGCTCCAGTCGGTGCACAATCGTATCCGGGTATGGCATGTCAATCTTTCGGGACAGTCGGTGGATTGCGAAATCGTTTTGCCAGAGTTGCTTGGTCAGATCAAGTCACACGACATCGAACCCGGCACCCTGTGCTTCGAAATCACGGAGTCGGCGGCTATACACAGCCTGGAAGAGGCACAACGTTTCTTCTCGGCGCTGCGCGAAATCGGCTGCCAGGTAGCCCTTGATGACTTCGGCAAAGGGTTATCCACCTTTGACTACCTGAAGCAACTTCCGGTAGACCTGGTAAAAATCGACGGCAGCTTTGTGCGTGAACTGGCACACAGCGAACTGGACCATGCCATGGTCAGGTCGATTCACGAAGTTGCCAGAATCGCCGGCAAGCGCACCGTCGCGGAATCAGTGGAATCGATCGAACTCATACTCAGGCTCAAACAGATCGGTATCGATTACATGCAAGGCCATGCCATCCACAACCCCGAGCCGTTGTCGCAGCTGATCGTTCCAGCCGCGCAGGATGCAGCCACAACTATCAGGCCGTTGTAGTTTCAAAGTGGTTTTCACTACTTGTCCGTCCCGTTACGGACGGCTTTCTGCTGCGCGGAATCGCGAATCGGCATGTGAAGATCCAGCTTGCGCCAAACCCATAGAAATACGAAATAGCCGATAGCCGATGCCGGAATGGCAATCGCCAGACTGCCGATAACCATCGCAAGCGTTTCGTGGGCAATTTCGTCACCCAGGCCTTCGATAGGTGCAGCCGACACAGGCAGCCTTTCCAGAAGCCAGCTGCCCAGCCGATTGAAACCGAAGTAAAGAGGCGCCATCGTAAACGGGTTGCTGACGTTCGAGACTATGAACGCAGCAATGAAATTGGCCCGGAAAGACAGAGAGCCTGCCAGCATCATCAGCGTCTGAATGCCGACCGTAGGCGTGAAGCCGACCAGCAGGCCGACCGCGATGCCACGAGCAAGCGCATATTCATCAACGTGCAGACAGCCGCCGCGCTCCAGCAGCTTGGAAATCCTCGGATGCTCACGCAGCCATTCGCGAACCCGGCCGCGGTGCTGCCTCGAGCCTTTCAGGAATTGGAGTCGCAGCCAGCGCATCGTCCCGCTTCCATGTTGACGTCAAGCAACAACGGATTGTCGTCGGTGTTGAGATCGCGCAACCGCGACTATCCATACGGACGCTTCCAGCTGACCTTTTCTGCGGTCGCCGGCAGGTGCGGATACTATGTGCGGCTGCTGTTCGGCGTCCGGAAGTGTCGGCATACCCGGCGAAGAAGACTGCGCATTGCAGGCGGCGAGACGGCACAACGAGGCCATGACGACAAACGATCTCCCGAATGGATGAGTCATCGAGTATTTCCTGTCGAGTCGAATAACGCAGCAAGCAGATTCGAGTGAAAGCGAGCCGGGTCGCGACCGTCGAAAACACCAAGCCGGGCGGCACGATCGAAGAATCCCGGCGCCGGTATGCCGCCGCGAACCCGGCTCACCACAAGCGCCGCGAGCGGCGGTTTGCCGGCCTCCACATCCTGCTTGAACAGGATTTCGACCAGCCTTGAAAGCTTGTGGATGCGTTGCGGCGGTTCGACGCCCACCGCATCGGCCGCCTGCAGATAAGTGATGGTTCTGCGCTCACGACGCGCCAGTTCCAGCGTTGCCCTCAGGCGCACCAGGGCGGCGTCGCGAGCGGAATCGGTCATTCGGTGGGGAGACTCACTCCAGGCCGCAGTTGTTCTTTTCGAGCACCCGCTCGGCGCGATAGCTGGAGCGGACCAGTGGACCGGAGACCACTTCAAGGAAGCCTTTTTCCAATCCGATTTCGCGGAATCGCCGAAACTGTTCAGGGGTCACGTAACGGTCGACCGACAAATGGTTGACCGTCGGGCGGAGGTACTGGCCGAAGGTCACGATGTCGACGCCGATGGCGCGGAGATCGTCCATGCACTCGACCACTTCGTTGTCGGTCTCGCCGAGCCCCAGCATCAAACTGGTCTTGGTCAGCACCTTGGGGTTATGTTGCTTGGCGTATCCAAGCAGGTCCAGCGTCTGTTCATAACCGGCCCGTGGATCGCGGACCGGGTGGGTGAGACGGCGCACGGTTTCGACATTCTGGGCAAACACTTCCAGCCCGGAATCCACCACGGTTTCGATGCAGTCGTGGCGCCCCTGGAAATCGGGCGTCAGCGCCTCGACGGCGGTTTTCGGGTTCTCGCGCTTGATCGCCCGGATGCAGTCCGCGTAGTGCTGCGCGCCGCCGTCGGGCAGGTCGTCGCGATCGACCGAGGTCAAAACGATGTACTTCAGGTCCATCAGGCGAACCGATTCGGCGGCATTCGCCGGCTCTTCGGTATCCAGCCAACCGCGCGGATTGCCAGTATCCACAGAGCAGAATCGGCACGCGCGGGTGCACACGTCTCCCATCAGCATGATGGTCGCGGTGCCGGCGCTCCAGCACTCGCCGATGTTCGGGCATTTTGATTCAGAACATACGGTGGCCAGTTTGTGCTTGTTGACGTTCGCCTTGACCTGCTCGTACTTGCCGCCCGAAGGCAACCGCACGCGCAGCCAGTCGGGTTTGCGCACGTGACCGACGTCGTCGCTGTTG
>DATGCS010000131.1:0-2202 GCA_035311685.1 Wenzhouxiangellaceae bacterium | reverse complement strand
AGAATTCGGATGTAATGTTTGCGCATCCGGCCGGAGATATGCGCGGTAATCGTGTGGCCGTTGTCGAGTTCAACACGGAACATCGTGTTCGGAAGCGTCTCGAGTACGCGACCTTCCATCTCGATATGTTCGTCTTTTGCCATGGGTCTCCATCAGCGTGTTAAAACCCCGTTATTCTGCCACCATTCAGCGTTAAAGCCAAGCACCATCGGGCAATCTCGGTCCCCTTTGTCCGAGCGCCGGCCGCGCTAGCCACTCAATGGGTCACGGCGGCATGTGCCCGGGGTAGCGGAGCATTTCCGGCCTGAAGCCTTCTCCGATGCGATAGTGCAATGTCTGGATCGGCATGTCGTCGCGATAGACCGTCGTGGTCTTCAAGGGACCCAGACCGATCAGCGCGGCCTCCAGCCAGTCTTCGTCGATAAGCTTGGACTCGTGACTGACCAGAAGCACCGGACGGGTCGGGTCGGTATCCGGGTCGAACCAGCGCTCCCACTGCGAGCCGCTCATGCCGACCAGGTTGCGCGCGGTGATGTTGTCGCGTCTGCCGTCGACGTCGTGGAAGGCGAGCGCCGCCGGAATACCCCACTTGGCCATGCCCGCAATCACGGGTCGCTTGCCGGTTTCCGCCTCGATCCCGGTTTCGAGCGTGTGGACCGCCCGGGCCAGTTCCGGCCAGCCCATGTAGCCCAGCCGGTTCGGCTGCCAGTGAACGCCGGGCAGGCCGATCGAAATGTAGTGAAGCCCGAACCCGAACGCGACCAGCGACAGCGGCAGAAGCGGCCGCCAGAGCCGCTCGACGACTTGCGACAGCCGCGAAGGGTCGGCCCAGGCCGGCGGATGAACCGTGGCCGCAATCATCGGAAGCAGACCCAGCCACGCCGGCACGATCCAGTGAATCTTGGTCTCGGTCAGCAGACCGAACGCCGCGATGACGCCAAGCGGCCCCAGCGTCATGCTGAGCATGAATCGGCGCGACGCCTCGTCCCGGCAAAGGCGTCGGCGTGCCGGTCCCAGCAGGTAGAGCGCGACCAGGCCGGCCAGCGGCGCCAGCGCAACGACGGTGTGGACCGGAAGCCAGTAAGCGCTGACGGTCGCCTCGTCGGCAATTCGGCGCGTCGACTGAAAGGCGAACGAAGCCCAATCATGCTGGAAGTTCCATACCAGCACCGGGCTGAATAACGCCAGCGCGATCAGCGCACCGGCCCAGGGCTGCCAGCCGGCGAGGTGACGCTGGGCAGGGCGATGCACCAGCATGAACAACAACACGGCAGGCCCGAGAAAGACGACGGTGTATTTCGCCAGCGCACCGAGACCAATCGCGATACCGGCGCCGATCCAGGCTCTCGAGCGTTCCTGTATCAGTGCCCGCTGCAGAAAATAGAGCGCCGCCAGCCAGGCCGTGGTCGCCGCCGCATCGGTGGTCATGAGAAATCCGGTCGCCAGCCAGCCCGGCACCACGGCCACCAGCATCGCCCCCAGCAGCCCGCGGGTCTTGTCGTAGAGATCGCGCGCATACAGGTAGGCAAACACGATCGATGCGGGGCCCAGGAGCAGCGTGGCCGCGCGCACGCCGAAGGCAGTGTCGCCGAAAATCGAGGACCCGAGCCAGACCAGCCAGGCCGTCAGCGGCGGATGATCGAGATATGACAATGCAGGATGCAGCGTGTAGGTCCAGTAATACATCTCGTCGAAGATCAGCTCGGCCTGCCCGAGGTAGAGCCAGCGCAGCATCAGAGAGCAGCCGATCAGCGCCAGCGCGGCCATCCGCCAACGGGTTTCCGGATTGTTTTCGGCGTCGCGCGCGGGGAACACGTAGAAGATCGATCCGAGATAATTGATCACGGCCGTCAGAGCGACGGCCGGCAGGATGGCCAGCCAGGGCACCACGCCCAGGCCCTCGGTCAGCATTGCAAGAACGCCGCCGCGCAGCGTCAGCGACAGCAAGGCGACCAGCAGAAATGCCGAGTAGCGCCTGAACGCCGACCGATCCGGATCAAACTCGCGGGCGAAGCTCCAGCGGTAGTTGAGCACGAAGTTGCTGATCGTTGCGACGAAGAATGCGCCGAAATGCGCCGTCGCCAGGCTTGCGTCGAGCGATCTCAGCAGCCAGAACACCGCCAGGTCCACGCCGACACCGCTCAGGCCCACCAGGCTGAATCTCGAAAGATTGCCCAGCGTCATTCGCGCCCCGCCCAGCGC
>DATGCS010000130.1:0-7677 GCA_035311685.1 Wenzhouxiangellaceae bacterium | reverse complement strand
CGGCAAGATCGCGCGTCTGATGAACTCGATCCGGGACGTCTCGGTGCAGACCTCAGAGGGTACGAGCCGCACCGCCAGCTCGGTGGTCAGCCTTGCCGACCTGGTGCGCGACCTGCGCGACTCGGTATCCGACTTCACGCTCCCCGAAGATCAGGATTGATCCGAAGTGACGGACACCTTCGGCAATCGCAAGTGAGGTCGGCATGCTGAACAGTTCTGCGGCAGCTCGCGCCCAGGGAATCCAGTGGACACGTCCATTCCTGATTGCACTGTGCGACGAGATTCGCCAGGCGCTGGAAGCGTGGGCAGGTGAGCCCGATGCCAGCGCGCCCGATCTGGATCAGGCCCGGCAGGCCGCATCCAGGCTTGCAGCCTCGCTTGAAACCCTCGGTGTGTCCGGCGCGGCCGGCCTGGCCGCGGCGCTGGGCAGGGCACTGGATTCAATCGAGGCACCGAATCAGGAAACCGCCACCGTGCTGCTCGAGAGCGTGGCAGTTTTTCCGGACTACCTTGAGCGCCTCGAAACCGGCGCCCCGGATTTGCCCGAAGTGCTTGAAGGTTTTGTCAGCCGAACGCTCGCTGCCGCCGGTCTGGAAATGGCTGCCGTGCCCGCCGACGCGACCGGAATCGACGCGCTGAACGACGACGACAGCGGCGACTTTCCGCCGCTGGACGCAGAGGCGCTCCGGCGCGCATACCAGCGAGCGCTTCGAGACTGGCTCAAGGATTCCGGCGACGTCGCCGGACTGGTCGAATTCACCGATGCGCTTCAGCTCGCACCGTATCTGGGTCTGAGACGTCTCGGCAAGATTTCAGAGGCGGTCTTCAAGGGTCTGGCCGGCGGCCAGCTCAAGCCCGGACCGCAGGTACAGGCGCACCTGGCCTTGCTGGACCAGCTTCTACGCCGATTGAGCGACGAAGGCGATGACTATTCGGTGCTCGCGCAGGCCGACAAGGTTGCACTGACGTTGCTCGAAGACCTGCAGGCGGCCGCCGACGGCTGTCCCGAAATCGACCGGATTGTTGCCGCAACCGGTGGCGCAGAGACCGTCGATCCGGCCGAGCTGGAGCGCGCGCGCAGCGTCCTGTCGGGTCGCAACCGTGAGCTCTTCACGGCGATCGCCGAGGCGGCGCGCGGCGAACTGAATCAGGCCAAGGATGCGCTCAACGAATTTCTGCTCGGCCGCCAGGCCGAGGGCGCCGGCATCAACGAACAGGCCGGCCTTTTGCGATCAGTGTCCGAGAGTTTCGGCATGCTCGGACTGGAGCGCCTGAAGCAGCGCGTCCGCAAGCAGGCCGACCGGCTGGGCGAGCTGACCGCAGATCCTGAGAATCCGGTTTTGCTGGACGTTGCACGAGAACTATTGCTGGTCGAATCAGAACTCGACGAGGCCGTGCTCTACCTGGGCGAAGCGCCCGAATCCGACCTGCTCGAAGGCGACGGCCAGCATCTGCCCAAGGCCGAACATCGACGCGTCATGCGCCAGTTGCTCGGCGAGGCCCTGGACGATCTCGGACAAGCCAAGCACTTGCTCGACCAGGTCCATCGTAGCCAGGCCGATTCCGACAGCGTCGAGCAATCAATGCGGATTCTGCGCCGCGTCGCCGGCGTTCTTTACATGGCCGGACAGCCGGTAGCCGCCGAAATGCTCGAGGCGAGCGCGTCGTGCATCGGCGACGAAATGGGCGCTGCTGCGACCGACGATGCCGATAGCGAACGTCTGGAGGGGCTGGCGGAGGCGCTGGTGGTGGTCGATTTCTATCTCGACAGCCTGACCCGTCTCGACGATCGTGGAGGGGAGTATCTGCACGATGCCCGCAACCGCCTGATCGATCTGGGCTATCTCGGCGAGCCGGCTGACGCAGCAGAACACGAGCCCGAAGCAGAAGCGGAAGAGCTGCCGGAATCCCCAGACACGGCATCGACCGCGGTCGGCGATTCGGATCAGGCAGCGGAGGAGCGCGCAGAGAAGGACGACGAGGCGCCGCTTTCAATCGATTTCGAATCATCGTCGGACCTGCCTGCGCCGGTCGGCGAGAGTATTGAATCGCCCGACGATATGCCCGACGCTGTCGAAGGACTCGAATCCGACGAAAAGGCCATCGAAGACGAGAAAGCGGACCACGACGCGCCTGAACCGGCGACCGAAGCGCTTGCTTCGGCGGAACCTGAGCTGGAAGGTGGATCTGCGCTGGACGGCGACGACTTCGACCTGATGTCCATCTTCCTCGAGGAATTCGACGAGGAGTTGAATTCGCTCAGCCAGCGCTATCCCGAATGGCGCGAGCAGCTTAACGACCAGTCATTGCTGACCGACATTCGACGCTCTTTTCATACGCTCAAGGGTTCCGGGCGGATGGCCGGCGCAGAGCGCATCGGCGAATTCGCCTGGGAATTCGAACAACTGCTCAACCAGACCCTTGACGGGCAGTATTCGCCCGAGCAGGTTGTCGACCTCGTTGGAGATGCGACCAGGGCGTTGCCCAGCCTGCGCGCGCGGCTCGTGGGCGAGACCGGCGATCTCGATGAGGCTGACATCGACGGATTGTTGTTGCGCGTGACCCGGATCGGTCATGAGACCGATCTGCCTGAACTCGAAGGTCTTGATCCGACGCTGGTGCAGCTGATGGTCAAGGAGATCAACGACCATCTTGAAACCATCGATCACTGGATTGAAACCGGCCGTCGCCAGGGTTGGCCTGCCGATGTCGACCGTGATCTGATCCGGTCGGTCCACACCATCAAGGGTACGCTGCGGCTCGCACCCATCGGCGACGAAGCCGAAAGCATGCAGCTGATCGAGGAGTACCTGCAAGAGGTGCTTGATACCGATAGCGACCCGGCCGAACCATCGGTGGAACTGATGGAGGATCTGCGCTCGCTCCTGAGCAAGCGCCTGGATAGACTCCAGAAGCGTGCTGTCTCCACTGACCATTTCGACACCGCACAACTTGCCGGCCAGGCGCGTTCTCTGATTTCCGCCTTGCATCGAGAGGTCGCGCACGAGGACCGGGCGCAAGTGTCCAGCCAGGACGTGGGCGAAGGAGCAAAGGCCGGCGTGGATTTCGCAGAACTCGAAGACCAGGCCGGGAGCGAGACAGGGGAGGCGGATGCGGCCGACGAGTTGACGGCCGAGGCGCCGGAGGCCGAGTTCCCGGAACTTGAAGAGGCCGAGGCCGAGGTGCCTGGCGAGGAAGTCGCCGAGGCTGAAGCGCTCGAGCAGGAATTCTCTGAATCCGGAGCCCCCGAGACAGAATCGCCCGAGGCAGAAATTCCCGAGGAAGAAATTCCCGAGGAAGAAATCCCCGAGGAAGAAATCCCCGAGGAAGAAATCCCCGAGGAAGAAATTCCCGAGGAAGAAATTCCCGAGGAAGAAATTCCCGAGGAAGAAAGCCCCGAGGAAGAAATTCCCGAGCGCGAATCCGCGCCGACTGCCGGTGCCACGGTCGAATTCGAGGAATGGCCGGAAGCGGAAACCGCCGATCAGGTCGAGACCGAAGCCATCGGCGTGGCTGCCGGTGTCCCCGCCGGCATGATCGAGATTGATTACGACGAGTTGGACGCGGAACTGCTGGAGCTTTTCATCGAGGAAGGCCAGGAGCTTCTGGAGCATTCGGATGGGCTGCTGCAGCAATGGCGCGAAGATCCCGAGGATCGTCAACTGGTGACCGCGCTGCAGCGAGACATCCACACCGTCAAGGGCAGCGCCCGTATGGCTGGTCTGAACCCGGTCGGTGAAGTAGCGCATGTGCTCGAAGATCTGCTCGAGAACATTGCGGGCGGCCGGCAGCAGGCTACAGCCGTCAGCATCGACACGCTGGAGGCCGGCTGCGACCATCTGCATGCAATGCTCGATGCGGTTGAAAAGCGTCAGCTGCTTCCAGCCCGAGCCGAGCTCGAAGCGCTTGCGGCCGAAGAACAAGAACTGGTCGAGGAGGCGCCGAGTGCCACCCGGGCCGATCTGGAAGAAGCCGGCGCTGAACGCACCGGGCGAAGCAGCACGATTCGACTGGCCTCCGAGCAAGTCGAGGAGCTGCTCAATTTTGCCGGGGAGGTCAGTATTTTCCGCTCGCGCATCGAGCAGGAGATCGGGTCGTTCCGCGGCAATATCGGTGAAGTCGAACAGACAGTCACGCGCCTGCGCGAACAGCTTCGCAAGCTCGAGCAGGAGACCGAGGCCCAGATCCTGTCGCGCTATGAGCGCGAGCACGGGTCATCGGATTCGACATTCGACCCGCTGGAACTCGATCGGTATTCGACCATTCAGCAGTTGTCGCGTGCCCTGGCCGAGAGTGTCAGCGACTTGAACAGCCTGACCGAGCTGATGGATGATGCCGGCCGTCAGTCCGAGACCCTGTTGATGCAGCAGGCCAGGGTCAATACCGAGCTCCAGGAAGGCCTGATGCAGGCGCGCATGGTCTCGTTCAACACGCTGGCGCCGCGGCTGCGCCGAGTGGTTCGCAACGCTGCACGCGATCTCGGCCGCAAGGCGAATCTCGAGATCTTGCTTGAAGGCGAGGGTGAATTGGACCGCAACGTGCTCGACCGCATTACGGCGCCCATCGAGCACATCCTGCGCAATGCCATCGCGCACGGCATCGAGCCGTCGACCGAGCGCCTCGCCGCCGGCAAAAGCGAAGCCGGTACGATCTCGATTACTATCGATCGCGAGGCAACCGAACTGCTCATACGCATCGTCGACGACGGTGCCGGGTTGAACCTCGATCGGATCCGCGAACGAGCGCTCGAAATGGATCTTCTGACGTCCGAACAGGCGAACGATCCCGAGCAGTTGTCGCAGATCATCTTCCAGACGGGATTCTCCACGGCCGCGGAAGTCAGCGAACTTTCGGGCCGCGGCGTCGGGATGGACGTTGTTTCAAGTGAAGTGCGCCAGATCGGCGGACGCATCGCGGTCACTTCCGAGCCGGGCCGGGGGACGCGTTTCACTTTGCGCATTCCGCTCAGTCTGGCCGTGATGCAGGCCATTTTCGTGTACGCCGGGGAACGCCTGTTCTCGATCCCGTTGCAGGCGGTTCGCGGGGTTGCGCGCATCCGGCCCGCCGAGTGGCGCGACGCCCTCGATGCCGACGGCACCTACCGCTACGGCGGCGAGGACTACCCGCTGATCGAACTCGATCCGCAACTCGGCTTCGAAACGATGGAAGTAGGCGACGAGAGTCTTTCGCTGCTGATGATTTCAACCGGTGACGAACGCGCCGCGGTCCGCGTTGCCGAGATCCAGGGCCACCGCGAAGTCGTCCTCAAGCCGGTCGGACCTCAGATAAGCTCGATTCCGGGCATTCTCGGCGGCACCATCATGGGCGACGGTCAGGTGATCGTTTTGCTCGACATGGCGCCGCTGATCGAGCGCGCGCGTAACGAGCGCCTGCTTCCGGGCATGGTTGAAGTCGAGGCGGTGGAGACCAGTGAAGAGGAAGTCAAGCGCACACCGCTGGTCATGGTGATCGACGACTCGATCACGATGCGCCGCGTGACTGCCCGGATCCTGGAACACTACGGTCTGGAGGTGATTACCGCGCGCGACGGCGTCGAGGCCGTGGACATGCTGTTCGAACGCGTGCCCGATCTGATGCTGCTCGATATCGAGATGCCTCGCATGGACGGGTTCGAGCTCGCCACCTACGTGCGCGACGACACGCGTCTTTCGCATGTGCCAATCATGATGATCACTTCGCGCTCCGGCGACAAGCACCGCCAGCACGCCAAGGAGCTTGGCGTCGACCGCTACCTGATCAAACCGTACCAGGAAACCAATATGGTGCGTAACGTGTTTGAAATGCTCGAGATGCCGGTGCCCGGAGAAGAGGATTAGCGATGTCCGAAACTGAAATCCGAAGCGTGCTGGTACCGGTGACCGACGCAGAGTTGCTGATGCCGAATGCATCAATCGCCGAGATCGTCGGTTACACCTCGCCGGAGCCGATCGAGCAGGCCCCCGAGTGGTTGCTGGGCAATATCCTGTGGCACGGGTGGCAAGTGCCGGTGGTGTCGTTCGGCATGCTGACCGAGCAGCTGGAAACCGAATCGGCGGAAGGCGCGAAAATCTGCGTCAGCAAGAGTCTCATCAGCAACGAGCGCATGCCGTACATCGGCATCCTGGCGCAGGGGTTTCCGCGCCTGGTGACGGTGACCGAAAGCGCTCTGAGCGAAGTGCCGGATTCAAGCACGCATATCGCGATCGCCGGCAAGGCGATCATTGGCGATCGCGAAGCCTGGGTGCCGGATCTCGATCGAATCGGCCAGCTCGTGGCGCACGCCGCCTTCGGCGCGCTCCCGATTTCAGGTTGAACCGATTCCGGGATCAATTTCAGGTTGCCCGGCACCCAAGATCGCCGTAAAGCACCTGGACTGCTGCGATCGCCGCGATGCCTGCGGTCTCGGTCCGCAATATCCGGGGCCCGAACATCACGCTTCTGAAACCCTTGTGACCGAACAGCGCCAGGTCCTGCTTGCTGAGTCCGCCTTCGGGACCGATTGCGATCGAAATCCTGTTGTCGGCAGGTCGGCAATCGGCAAGGCCCGTGGTCGACTCCGGATCCAGCACCAGCCGCGTCGAAGCGCTGGCGGTCATCTCGTCAATCGCTATGGGTGCATGGATTCTGGGCAAGTGCGCGCGCCCGGACTGTTCGCACGCGCCGATCACGATTTCGTGCCAGCGAGATAGACGTGATGCCGTACTCTTGTCCGGTCTGACTTCGCTGCGCTCGGTAATGACCGGCCGGATCGCCGCCACGCCCAGCTCCGCGGCCTTCTGAATTACCAGGTCCATCTTGTCGCCGCGGCTCAGGCCCGGCAACAACTCGATTTCGAGCGGCGATTCACGGGAGATCTCGACGGTCGCGATAACGCGCACGCTGCAACCGTGTCGTCGGTGCGTCGTGATAATTTCGGCCACTGCTTCCCGCCCTTTTCCGTCGAACAGTCTTACTCGGTCGCCGACACGATGCCGGAGCACCTTGACCAGGTGACGCGCCGCGCGTTCGGAAAGCACCAGTTCGGCCCCGGCGTGCAGCTCCGAGTCGGCGTAGATGCGATAAATTCTCATTTCATACCTCCCCGCCCGTCGTTTCTGCAAGCCAATCGCGGGTAAGGTGCGCCGGGTGGGCGCGCGTATGGAGATAAACGAGGAAACGTCTTCGTCGCGGCACAACCGTTGTAGAGCGCCAGGCACGCGGGTGCGCGGGTCAGCACCGTAAAAAGCGGCAGGCATGTTGCGGCCAGGCATTTCGAAAGCCCAAACAGGTCGCGTGCTTGCCCTTCAGGTTTGTTCATGCGTTTCGCTGTCCGGGTCGTCGAGCAGCCGATGGTAGTCTATACGAATGCGCTTGACCGACATTGAATCCCTGTCGTTTTGCTATGATCATCCACATGTTTCTCCTGCAGCTAGCCCGATGAAATCCAGTTTGCCTTCCAAGAGCTCGGTGCGGTCGCGTTTCGCCGCGAATGCCGGTTTTACGCTGATCGAGGTGCTGGTCGTTGTCGTGATCATCGGGATTCTCGCCGCCGTGGTTGTGCCGCGCTTCATGGACGAGCCCGACAAGGCGCGTGCGGTCAAGGCTCGCCAGGATATTCAGGCGCTGGTGACGGCGCTGAACATGTACCGGCTCGACAATCAGGTCTATCCGTCGACCAACCAGGGCCTGTCCGCGCTC
>DATGCS010000129.1:0-6065 GCA_035311685.1 Wenzhouxiangellaceae bacterium | reverse complement strand
CGTGCTCGATCGTCCAGAGCTCGCCGTTCTCGGGGTGAACCGCCGCCGCCTGGATGTTCCGATGCCCGTACGACCAGATCTCCGGCGCATTTTCTGTATGCCCGACGAACGGGTTGTCGTCCGGAATCGAGCCGTCGGTGTTGATGCGCGCAACGGTGCCGATCAGGTTGGTGGGGTCCTGGGCGTTCTTGCGCACGGGATGGCCCTGACGATCACCCGTCGTGACCCATATGGTGTTTTCGTCCTGGAACACGACACGTGAACCGAAGTGTCCGGTGGATTCCACGTTCGGATACTGGCTGAAGATGACCTCGACGTTTTCCAGCGCGGTCGAATCGTCGCTGAGACGGCCTCGTGCGACGGCCGTGTTGTTGGTGCCGTCGTCGTGCGGTTCGGAGAAACTAAGGAAAACCATACGGCTGGATTCGAAATCCGGCGCAACGGTCACGTCCAGCAGTCCACCCTGCTTGCGCGCATCCACGGCCGGCACGCCCTCGATCGGCCCCGAAACCTTCCCGTCGGCGCCCATCAGGCGCAGGCGCCCGGGACGCTCGGTCACCAGCATGGCGCCGTTGGGCAGGAAATCCAGACCCCAGGGGTGCTCGAATCCTTGAGCGACGGTCTCGGTGGTCCAGGCCTCTGTCTCGACCGGTTCGGGCGCGCGAGTCTGGCCTTCGAAGGCCGGCTGATAGTCCGATTCGGTCGGCCGGGTTTCCTCAGGCGCACGGTCGGTGCCGGATTCGGCATCGACATCTGCGTCGGAATTCTCGTCGGAGGCAGTCCCAGGCTCTGCAGCCGAAGCTTCGGCCGGCGCGGTCGCGGTGCGCGATTGGGGCTCGGAACCGTCCGAACCGGCATTGCAGGCGCCAAGGGCCAGAATGGAGAGAATGAGAACGATAATGCGCATGAGGGCTTCCTCGCGTTTCGGAAAAAATCCATCCGGGTTCCGAAATAGAACCCGGACGGCCAGAACGAAGCTTACCCCAACCCGAGTCAATCCTGTCTTGACCCAAGCTCTTGAGGAGCGGGCACCGGGGGTGCCCGCGACGTGATCTACCGAAAAAGACAGTTGGTGCGACCGGGCGCGCCTGAGCCTCCGCGAGGGAGGCCCTCGTGCTTATTGACGCCGTCCCTTCATTTATCGACCGGACCCACGGCTGCCTACGAATTCGGGATACGCCTCCAGCCCGCACTCGGACAGGTCGACGCCCTCGTACTCTTCTTCCTCGGTGACCCGGATGCCGAATACGGCCTTGATCACAGCCCAGACCGCAAGCGAGGCAAGGAATGTCCAGGCCAGAATGGTGCCCAGACCGGTGAGCTGCGCAAGCAGCGTTGCCTCGTCATTCGAAATCACGACCGCAAGCAATCCCCACATACCGACCACGCCGTGGACCGAAATCGCGCCCACCGGATCGTCTATCCGCAGCTTGTCGAGACCGACGATCGAAAATACGACCAGTACGCCGCCTATCGAACCGATGATCGATGCCAGCAAAGGGCTTGGCGCGAGCGGCTCGGCCGTAATCGCAACCAGGCCGGCAAGCGCGCCGTTGAGCGCCATGGTCAGGTCGGATTTTCCGAACATCAATCGCGCGGTGATGAGTGCCGCCACCACGCCGCCGGCCGCGGCCATATTGGTGTTGACGAACACCAGCGCCACCGCATTGGCTTCACCGATATCGGACAGCTTGAGTTCTGACCCGCCGTTGAAGCCGAACCAGCCCAGCCAAAGAATGAACGTACCCAGCGTGGCGAGCGGCATGTTGGCGCCGGGAATCGCGTTGATCTTGCCATCCGCGCCGTACTTTCCCTTGCGGGCCCCAAGCAGCAATACGCCTGCGAGTGCCGCCGCACCGCCGCATAGATGCACCACGCCCGACCCGGCAAAGTCGTTGAAACCCATGCTGTCGAGAAATCCGCCGCCCCACTTCCAGTACCCTTGCATCGGATAGATGAAGCCAGTCATGGCGACAGCAAAAAGCAGGAAGGCCCAAAGCTTCATGCGCTCTGCCACCGCGCCGGAAACGATTGACATTGCGGTGGCCACGAACACGACCTGAAAGAAAAAGTCCGACATGTTCGAGTAATAGACGTCCCCGCCGGAGGCCATGACCTCTTCGACGCTGTTTTCCGCGCCCAGAAGAAAGCTGATGCCCGGCCAGATGCTGTTGACCCCCTCGCCCGGATACATGATGTTGTATCCGACCAGCATGTACATGATGCAGGCGATCGCATAAAGCGCGACATTCTTGGTCAGTATCTCGGCGGTGTTCTTTGCTCTTACAAGACCTGCCTCGAGCATCGAAAAACCGGCCGCCATCCACATGACCAGCGCGCCTGAGATCAGGAAATAAAATGTATCCAGCGCGTAGGCGAGATGAATTGATTGTTCCACTGTAATCCTCCAGATTTGATTGGGTTCTTGGGCCCAGGAGCCTCTAGAGCGCTTCGGGACCGGTCTCGCCGGTCCGGATCCGAATCGCTTCTTCGAGCGGATAGATGAAGATCTTGCCGTCGCCGATCTTGCCGCTGCTGGCCGTGGTCTTGATCGTCTCGACTGCGCGCTCGACAAGATCGTCGACCACGGCAATCTCCAGTTTCGCCTTGGGCAGGAAATCGACGACGTACTCGGCGCCGCGATATAACTCGGTATGTCCCTTCTGCCGACCGAAACCCTTGACTTCGGAAACGGTCATGCCGTGTACTCCGATATCGGAAAGCGCCTTGCGAACATCATCGAGCTTGAACGGCTTGATGATTGCGGAAATCAGTTTCATGTCTTGCTCCTTCATGGATTTCTTTCTGGATGAGGTCGCATCTGACCGCCGGGCATCGAGGCCGAATCAGAATTCAAGCGTCCAGCCCAACCAGAGATTCGGGTTGTCGTCGGCCGCAATCGCGTTGCTCCCACCGCCGTCGGTCTGTTCGTAGGTCAGACTCAGGCTGCCGAAATCGTCCAGATCGCGACTGGCGCTCAATCCCCAGTGTGCGTAGGAAAGTTCGTCACCGGCTGCAGGGTTGCCGTCCTCATCGAAATCGTAGTAGCCGGCAAAAGCGGTGAACGAAAACTTTTCCAGCTCGAGCGGCAAATCCAGGCTTACGTTGTAATAGAGATCTCCGGTATCGAATGCAGAGTCTCCTTTCACTTCACCCCAGACCGTGTATGCCACGCTGGCCGAAAGCAGGCCATAGCCCAGCCCGAAGTAGGCTTCGGCATAGTCAAGATCGCCGCCACCGGGGTACAGGTAATAGATAGCGCCAACATCCCAGGTCGCGCCGCTGTCGCCGAATGTTCCTCCATACCCTGCATACAGATCGACTTCGGCATCTTCCTTGCCGCCGAAGTCCACATTCGAAAGCCACGCGCCGGAATAGAAGCCGGAGTCATCCGCGAAGTCGAAACCGCCCTGTATTGCGGCCTGATCGTCGGTTTGCGTGACACCCCTGAACAGGTAATTACTGACCACACCCACGTTGCCGCTGACCTGCCCCACCGCAGGCATTGACAGACCTGCAGCGCTTGCCACTAGTGCGATCGAAACGTACGAACATACCGCTGAACCTGCATATTTTCTCGGTTTCATGTCTGGCGCCCTCCGCCTTAGTCGTATGCGACCGGTTTCCCGAGCAGGCCGTTTCCTTTTCGGCAACCGGTGACTTGGCGTTCGTAAAGCTGTATTCAGATTTCGTGCCAAAGCAGAAAACCTAGTATTCTCAATGTATTGCAGTGTCGGCCGCGCGCGTTCGGCGATGTCGTGCTCTTTCAGGGTGCGCCGACCGCACTATGGCAGTGCGTGACGGAGAGAGTCCATGCCGAACTTCCGGACAGGTGACCTTGCCCATTACGAGCAGGTACGATGGAGTCGGAACAATTGATAGGGATATGCATTCCCCGTTCTGCAATCCAGCTGGCCCGATTCAGGCTTCGGCTGGCCGGTACCGATCAGGGCGCCTGTGATTGAATAGTCATGGAACGCTTTGCAGCCGGAGAAGTCGCAGATCCTGGATGCGATCAGCACGAAGCGGCGACCAACGGACGGTTCGATCGTTATCGACGCATGATCGACTTGGCAAACCCCCGTATTGTATGATCGGTCGTGAATCCAGGCCTGCCGACGAATAGAAGAACCGTGACGTGACATGAACAGACTTTGCTTGTTTGCTCTGATTGCTGCGTTCGGCATCGCCGGGGCCGCCCCGCGCGAAATCAGCGACCACCAATGGGCCGGTGTCGAGCGCATCATCGCCATCGGCGACTTGCATGGAGACTACGCCAACTACATCAAGACGTTACGCGCCGCAGAACTTGTCGATCACCGCGCAAACTGGGTCGCAGACGATACCCATCTGGTCCAGACGGGTGACATTCCGGATCGAGGTCCGGACACGAAGAAAATCATCGAACACATGGCGAAACTCGCGCGCCAGGCGCGCAGAGACGGTGGGCGCGTCCACAACCTGATTGGCAATCACGAGGCCATGAACGTCTACGGCGATCTCCGATACGTCACCGAAGAGGAGTTCGAAGCCTTTGCAACGCCGCGCTCGAAACGACTTCGCGAAAGATACCTGGACGCAGTACTCGATGACCTGTCATCACGCGACCCGGCAGCGTTCGCCGGGCTGCCCGACGATTTCCGTCAACAGTGGTATGCGCGTCGGCCGCCCGGCTGGGTAGAACACCGCCAGGCATGGGACCCCGAGTGGAATTCCGACGGCGAAATGTTTCAGTGGGTTGCCGATGCGCGCGTCTCCGTCCAGATCAACGACGCTATTTTCGTCCATGGCGGTATCAGCGCCCACTACTGTCAGGACACGCTGGCCTCGATGACCGAACGCGCACAGACCGATCTTCAACGGGGCCACCCGGGTGATGACAGCATCCTGACCGATCAATACGGACCGCTGTGGTACCGGGGACTGGCGGGCGTGGCACCCGAGACGCCTTCCGAGACCGTGGACCGAATTCTGAGCAACCATGAAGCCGCACATATCGTCATCGGCCACACGCCTACCGGCGGCTTCATCTGGCCGCGCTACGGCGGCCGGGTCGTGCAGATCGACACGGGAATCGGCAGCGCATACGGCGGCCACATCGCTTACCTGGAGATTACGCCCGGAGGCTTGTTCGCCGGCTACCAGGCGGAAAAAATAAAATTGCCCGCCGACGAAGCCGAACTCGAAGGCTATCTGGAAAAGCTGACTGAATTGTTCCCGGACAATGCTGCCGTTGGCGAAAAGCTCAAGACCGTGCAAGCCCGGGCAGTCACGGAGAGCGGGACGCATACAGTGGAAGAAACGAAATCCGACGCGGCCGGACAAGGCACGGCCGATGCAAAGCAAACCGCAGGCGTGGATGCGCCCCCTATTTGCGGCACGCGTTTGTAATCGCGCGCTCGAACAGGTCAGGATTCTCAAGCACTTCGAAAGCCTTGCCGATGTACTTGATTGCACGCGACCGTTTCCGCGGCCGCAGACGCGGCTCCCCCTCGACAATAGCTTCTATTGCGCCCCTGTTTTCAAGAAACTCGGCGCGAACGGAATCGAGCGTGGCGTTATGCAGACAGAATCCCCGGAAAAGCCGTTGCCTGACGCTCGAGATCCGAAGCGCTTCATTGGGTACTGCGTATTGCGCGTCGACCAGGCCGGACGAATCGAAGTCGTAAGGTAGCGCATAAAGCGGCTCACCCGATTCAGGACCTATCAGCTTGGCGTTGTGACAGCAATCGTCACCGGCCGGACCACCAAGCGAGGACCAGTCGGCGTTGCCGATCAGATACTGAAACAATGCAAAACGACTGCTTTCCAGCGGATCCAGCTGCCCCGGACCAATTTCGACGGCGTCGTACTTGTCCAATTCGTTCCGGTCGGCAACCAGTTTGTCGTCTTCGATCAGGAATGCGAAACGCGGACCGTCATTCCTGTCCCGATCCACGTCGTGGTAGGTAACAGAAAGCGGACGGACCCGAAAGCTTCGATCGGTGATGAGGTTATAGATCGGATAGGCGAGCATCTCGAGGACGTAGTACTGCTCCCACCTGCTGCCGTTGTTGCAATGCGTC
>DATGCS010000128.1:0-8438 GCA_035311685.1 Wenzhouxiangellaceae bacterium | reverse complement strand
ACTGGGTGCCGACGGCGTGTTCGATTACGATCCGGAAATCGGCGACCTGAAGGTTTCGCGCTTCTTCCCCGACGAGCTTGAAGACAAGTTCAACCAGACTTCCTGGACCGTCGAAGGCCGTGCCGGAATGCTGGATCTGGTCTATACCGGCGGCTATCTCTATCGTGAGGTCGAGCAGTCGGTCGACTACACCGGCTACAACAACGCCGGTGCGTTCATCGCCTACTACACCTGCACATACGACAACCCGGCCTACATCGTCAACTACGATATCGATCCGAGCGTCATTACCGAGAATCGTCAGTGCCTGGATCCGACCAAGGGCGTGAAGATCAAGCAGGACCACACGCGCAATACGCACGAGTTCCGGATTTCCACGCCGGCCGAAAACCGCTGGCGGTTTGTCGGTGGCGTGTTCTACGACAACTATGAGCTCGAGACCCAGGACGACTTCTTCTACCTGGCCACGTCCGACCTCGGATTCGCGCCCAATGCGCCGATCTCGGATGCATTTCAGGTCAACCCGGAAACACGCCCGCCGGGCGTCGCATTCTTCAACGATATCTTCCGCAGCGAGGAGACCACTGCTGCGTTCGGTGAGTTCGGCTACTACATCATCCCCGACGTGCTGCGTGCATCGGTCGGGGCGCGAGTCTACGAAATCGAAGCTGACTTCAAGGGCTCGTCGAACTTTGCCGACGGTATTTTCCAGGGTTCGGTCAACACCGATCGCGGTCGCGACTACGATGTCGATGGCGGCCATCGTCCGGAGCCGATTTCCGAGGAAGATGTAATCACCCGAGTCAACGTTTCATATACGCCCAACAGTCAAGTCATGCTCTATGCGACGCGTTCGGAAGGCTTCCGTCCGCCGGGCTGGAACCGCGGTGGCGGTATTCCGTCGGCCAATCCGGAATTCCCGACCGTCAGCGCCACCTACGAGACAGACGACGTGGTCAACTGGGAACTGGGCTGGAAGACGCTATTCTTCGGCAATTCGCTGCGGATCAACGGCAGCGCCTATTTCGTCGAGTGGACCGATATGCAGGTCTCGCGCTTCGATCCGGAGAACGTCTCCATCCTGACGTTCATCGAGAACTCGGCGGATTCCGAAATTTTCGGTATCGAGACAGACTTCACCTGGCGCGCCACGCAGAACTTCACGCTGTCGGGTGCGATCTCGTACAACGACACCGAGTTGACCGACGTCGACGCTCAGGTGATCGAGCTTGCGCCGGTCGGCAGTCAGCTGCCGCTGGTGCCGGAACTCCAGGGCTATCTGCGCGGTCGCTACGAGAAGTCGCTGAATGTCGACTGGGCCGATTCGGGCTACGTGCAGCTGTCCGGCACTTTCGCCCAGAATTCGTTCAGCTCGCTGGTCGCCGAGGAACGCCGCCGCCAGGCAGGTTACGGCATCCTCAACGCGCGAGTCGGCATCAACAAAGATAACTGGACGGTCGAAGGCTTCGTCGAGAACCTGACCGACAAGCGTGCCGAGTTGTTCAAGAACAACCAGGACGATATCTTGCGGGTCACCACCAACCGTCCGTTGACGGCCGGTATCCGGATGTCGTACCGCTTCCTGCCTTACTGAGGACTCGAAGCATGACGGGCGGCGTCAGACGCCGTCCGTTGCCCGATGATCGACGGCAGCTCCTCCGGGGCTGCCGTTTTTTTTGGGTTTCCAGTCGGCCGGTCATGACAGGGCGGCGGCCACGGCTATTCGGGAAAAAGCAACTGGCGCCAATGCCAATGGAAAGTCACGGTAAACTTCAACCATGTCAAATCAACAACATACAGAAGACAGCAAGACGGACGTCTCCGATCCTGTTACGCAGGCGGAACAACTGCTGAAAGACAAGCAGGTGCCGCAGGCTACGGCGCTGTTGGAGCGTGCCGACAGCGACGATCCTCGAAACCGGAAATTGCTGTATCTGCTTTCGGTCTGTTATCGCGTGCAGCGGCGTTTCGATGATGCGTTGAAGACGCTCGAGCGACTGCGCGTCGAGGCGCCCGACTATGCGCGGGCATGGCAGGAGATCGGACACAATCATCGCGATCTTGGACGCTTTGATGCCGCGATTGACGCCTATGAACATGCCGTGGAACTGAATCCCGGCCTGGTCGCGAGCTGGCGCTTTCTGGCCGAGGCGCACCGCAAGGCCGGTTCGGCCGAGCGCGCGAAGCTGGCTGAGGCCAATTTCAAGCGCTTGAGCGGTCTGCCGCCGGAGCTGGTGGCGGTCACATCCATGATGCACGAGGGAAAACTGTACAAGGCCGAGAAGATCTGCCGGCACTTTCTGCAGCAGACCCCGCATCATCTCGAAGCGATGCGGCTGCTGGCCCAGATCGGCAGCCGGTTGAACATTCACGACGATGCCGAGTTCCTGCTTGAAAGCGCGCTGGAGATGGAACCGGATTTCGATCTGGCGCGTATGGACTATGTCAAGGTTCTGCATCAGCGCCAAAAGTTCGAGCGCGCATTCGCCGAGGCGCGCAAGCTGCGCGAGCGCATGCCGGGTAATCCGGCCGCGGAGCTCGCCTACGCCAACCAGTGCTCGGCGATGGGCAAGTACGATGAGGCGCTGACGGTTCTGGACCGGCTCGTCGACGGCATCGACAACCCGGCCAACGTGCAGATGCTCAGGGGTCATGCGCTCAAGACCGTCGGGCGGCACGACGATGCCGTGCAGGCCTACCGTACCGCCTACCAGTCGCGGCCCTCGCTGGGTGACGCGTGGTGGTCGCTGGCCAACATGAAGACGTTCCGGTTCAGCGATGAGGAACTGGCGCGAATGGAGACCCAGGTGGATGCCCCGGGCCTGGGCCGCGTCGACGAGTACCACCTGTGCTTTGCGCTGGGCAAGGCCTTCGAGGACCGCGAGCGCTACGAGCGCGCGTTCGAATTCTATGATCGCGGCAATCGATTGAAAAAGGACGAACTCCGATACAGCGCCGACCGCATGCAGGACGATTTCGACCGGCAGAAGGCATTCTTTACGCGCGACCGCGTCCGGGAATTTTCGGGACGAGGCATCGAGAGTCCCGATCCGATCTTCATCGTCGGCCTGCCGCGGGCCGGCTCGACCCTGGTCGAGCAGATCCTCGCCTCGCACAGCCAGATCGACGGCACCCTGGAACTGCCCAACATTCTGGCCACGGCGCACCGGCTCAATGGTCGGCTCGCGCGTGGGCAGGAACCGCGCTACCCGGGCGTGCTGGCGGAGTTGGCGCCGGAAAAATTCGCCGAAATGGGCCGGCAATACATCGACGAGACGCGCATCCACCGCCAGGACGCCCCGTACTTTACCGACAAGATGCCGAACAATTTCCGGCATATCGGCCTGATTCTGTCGATCATGCCCAACGCGCGCATCATAGACGCGCGGCGCGCGCCGATGTCGTGCTGTTTTTCCGGCTACAAGCAGCTGTTCGCCGAAGGCCAGGAATTCACCTATAGCCTGAACGACATCGGCCGCTACTACGCTGGCTACGTCGATCTGATGGCGCACTGGAAAAGTCTCTACCCGGACTCGATCCTGCAGGTGGATTACGAGGACGTGGTCGACGCGCTCGAGCCCCAGGTCCGGCGCATGCTGGACTTCCTGGGGCTCGATTTCGAGTCTGGCTGCGTCGAGTTCCACCGCACTCGAAGATCGGTACGCACGGCCAGCTCCGAGCAGGTGAGAAAGCCCATTTATCGCACCGGCGTGGAGCAGTGGCGTCATTTCGAACCCTGGCTCGGCGACCTCGAGCAGGCGCTGGCCGGCGTGGATGCAAACAATCGAGAAAAGGCCTGATGGAATCGAAAGCGCATATCGTTGAAAACTGGTTGCCGCGCTACACCGGCACGGCCCTCGAGGATTTCGGCAAGCACATCCTGCTGACCAATTTCGACAACTACGTCGAAAAGTTCGCCGACCGGATGGGGGTAAAAGTCCAAGGCCGCGACAAGGCCATGCGCAACGCCACGGCCGAGAACATCACCATGATCAATTTCGGCATGGGCAGTGCCAACGCCGCGACCATCATGGATCTGCTCAGCGCCGTCTCACCGCGTGCCTGCCTGTTTTTGGGCAAGTGCGGTGGGCTGAAGAAGAAAAACAAGCTCGGCGACCTGATTCTGCCGATTGCCGCGATCCGCGGCGAGGGCACGTCGGACGACTATTTCCCACCCGAGATTCCGTCGCTTCCGGCTTTCACGCTTCAGCGCGCGGTGTCGTCGACGGCGCGCGATTACGAGATGGATTACTGGACCGGCACGGTCTACACCACCAACCGCCGGGTCTGGGAGCACGACAGGAGCTTCAAGAAGTATCTTCGCCGTACTCGCTGCATGGGCATCGATATGGAAACCGCAACGATCTTCATCACCGGCTTCGCCAATCGCATTCCGACCGGGGCGCTGCTGCTCGTGTCGGACCAGCCTATGGTGCCCGAAGGCGTCAAGACCGACGCCAGTGATCGGGTGATCACCGACCAGTTCGTCGACAAGCAGATCGACATCGGCATCGACTCGCTGCGCGAGATTCGGGACAAGGGGCATTCGGTCCGGCATCTGCGTTTCGACTAGGAAGCGCCCGAAAGCTACTGCGCGCGCGCCGTGAGCCTGCCCCGGACCCCGATCCGAGGGCGTGCGGCGGCGCTCGGAATCCTCATGTACTTGAATGTACATTGCGGCTCCGGCGCTCCGGCGCCCACCGTCAGCCGCACGCTCGCTACGCTTTCAGACGCTTCCTTCATGGATCGGCAAGGCGTATTCGGATTTTGTAGCCTGGATAAGCGCGCAGCGCGCATCCGGGACCGTTTCGCTTGCCGAAGAGTGAACTGGTTTACCGGTTGCTCACGCCTGAATTTCTTCGCGCCGTTGCGTCTTCGCGATAATTAAAAAGGCCCGGCGAATGGCCGGGCCTTGATCGCTCCCTACAAAGGTTTCTGCTTACTGCACTTCCAGCGCATACTGTGCGGAGATCCAGCCTTCGCGGCCCTGGTCGTCGCGGATGTTGAGCCAGTCGCCTGCGCGCGCGATCACGTCGACGATCGCGCCGGAATTCAAGGAATAAACCACTGAATTTTCCGTGCTCGGGCCCTGGCGAACGTTCAGCGAGCTGGCGGTAATCACCACCTGCTCGTTCGCCGCGCCGGCGCTGCTGGCGCCGCCGGAAACTGTGTTGCCCATCGCGTCGTAGCGCATCATTTCAGAAGGCGTCACCGAGATCACGTAATCGACGGCCGCACCGATGACTTGTCGCAGGGCCTTTTCGCGCGGCGTGTTTTCCCACGATGACAGCGAGCCGCCCAGACCGACCGAGCCGGTGTAGCCCGACAGCGCACCGCCGATGTCGAAGTCCTGGGCCTCGCCCTCGACGCTGGTCGCGGCCAGGATCCGGCTGGTGCGGGCATCGACCACGCGCAGGTCTATGGCCATGTGGGCGTTGCGCGTACCGCCGGCAATCGCACCGACCACTCGGCCGAGATCCCCCCCGCCCAGGCTGCCCGACGTGCCGCCGGAGTTGCCGTCGAATTCGGTCACGGCAGCGACCACAAGCAGTTCTGCGCCCTCGATCTCTCCGATCGCGGCGGCGGTTTCCTCGCGAACCCGGCCGCTGGCGCCGAGATCCTGTTCGCCGAGCACGTCGTCCAGCGCCTGGCGTTCAAGCACGATGTAGCGTCCGGAATTGACCAGTGCCGTGGTCAGCATGTCGGCCATCCCGTCGCCGATCGAAGGGTTGTACCAGCCGGCATAGCCGCTCGCGTCGGCGGTCTTGTTTTCGAACCGGGCCACGGCGATGCGCGCCTTGGGACCATTGTAATTTTCGGCCTGGGCGTCGGCCATGCTGCGGCCCGAACTCTCGCGCACGTTGGTCGTGGTGCCGGTGCCGGCCGGACAGCCGGCCAGCATCAGCATCGCAAGCAAGGCAAAGGCCAGTTGAATAGTTCTGTTCCTCACAGGGTTCCCTCCCGAGTTTTCAGTTCACCTTTCGTGGTATCGAGCCTTATTCCACCTTGAGCGTGGTGTCGGCGGAAACCCATCCGGTGCGACCCTGATCGTCGCGCACCTGCACCCAGTCTCCGGCCCGAACGACGGCCTCGACGATCTTGCCGGCGCTCAGCGTGAAGGCCGCGGCGCTTTCGGTATTCGGGCCCTGGTGCGCGGTTGCAGAGTTGGCGGTGATCACCACCCGCTCACCGCTGCCGGAAGCCGCCGAGCCGCCGTTGCTCGAGGCTGCGCTGGAGACCGGAGCGCCCGAGCCGTCATAGCGCAGCATGGCGGGCGGGGTGACCGAGATGACGTAATCGACGGCCGCGCCGATCACCTGGCGCAGCGCTTTCTCGCGCGGCGTGTTTTCCCACGAAGACAGCGAGCCGCCCAGGCCGACCGAACCGGTGTAGCCGGATAGTGCACCGCCGATGTCGAAGTCCTGGGCCTCGCCCTCGACGCTGGTCGCGGCGAGGATCCGGCTGGTGCGTGCGTCGACCACGCGCAGGTCGATGGCCATGTGCGCGCTGCGCGAGCCGCCCGAAATGGCGCCGAATACGCGGCCGATCTTGCTGCCGCCGAGGCTGCCTGAAGTGCCGCCGGTATTGCCGTCGAACTCGGTCACGGCGGCAACCACCAGCAACTCTGCGCCTTCGATTTCGCCGATGGCCGCAGCGGTGTCTTCGCGGATGCGGCCGCTGGCCCCGAGATCCTGCTCGCCGAGCACGGTATCGAGGCTGTCGCGTTCCAGCACGATGTAGCGCCCGGAATTGACCAGCGCGGTGGTCAGCATGTCGGCCATGCCGTCGCCGATCGATGGGCTGTACCAGTCGTATGAGTCGGCCGTCTTGTTATCGAAACGGGCGACTGCGATGCGCGCCTTGGGGCCGTTGTAGTGGTCGGCTTGGGCGTCGGCCATGCTGCGGCCCGAGCTTTCGCGAACCTTGACGCTCGTACCGGCCTGAGCGATACATTCGGTCGTCATGCCGGCGGCGGCCAGGGCGAAGATGAGGCTAGAGATCCAGTATTTCATTTTGGGTATTCCCGGCTTGATGTAGTGAGTGTTCGTTGGAGACGATGCCTCGAGAGTTTAAGGCCCGTTCGCGGTATGTTCAATTTATACGAATTTTCGCCCCTTGATGCGCCATGCGACGCGGGGTTGTGACTTGACGTGCGGGCAGAGCGAAGCGGCCGGCGAAGGTCGCGGCCAAATCGAGGAGGGCCAGTTTCAAGGGCAGGGGCTCAGGTGGCCGCCGCGGCGCTCCCGGGCGGGTCGGCAGACTCGGGCGAACTGACGCGCCGGCCGATGCCTTCGTGGCGGAAGCCGAGCTCGGCCAGGTCGCGCGGGTCGTAGATGTTACGACCGTCGAAGATCACCGGTTCGGAAAGCATACGCTTGATGCGGTCGAAGTCCGGGCTCCAGAACGCCTTCCACTCGGTAATCACGACCAGCGCATCGGCGCCTTCAAGCGCCGCATAGGGATCGTCGAGCAGGGCCAGGTCGTTGCGCTCGCCGTATATCCGGCGGGTTTCGGGCATGGCCTTGGGATCGAAGGCTCTTACTTTCGCACCGGCTTCCCACAGCGCCTCCATCAGCACACGCGCCGGGGCTTCGCGCATGTCATCGGTTTCGGGCTTGAACGCCAGGCCCCACAGGGCAAGCGTTCGTCCGGAAAGGTCGTTACCGAAATGCAGGCTGATCTTTTCGTACAGGCGCTGCTTCTGCTTCTGGTTGACCGTTTCGACGGCTTGCAGGATGCGCGCCTGGTGGCCGTGATCGGCCGCGGTGCGGGCGAGGGCCCGGATGTCCTTGGGAAAGCAGGAGCCGCCGTATCCCACGCCGGGATAGATGAAGTGGTAGCCGATCCGCGGATCCGACCCGATACCGATTCTCACCCGTTCGATATCCGCGCCGACGCGCTCGGCGATGTTGGCCAGTTCGTTCATGAACGAGATCTTGGTCGCCAGCATGGCGTTGGCCGCGTACTTGGTCAGCTCGGCCGAGGCGATGTCCATGGAAAAGATCTTTTCGCGGTTTCGGTTGAACGGCGCGTAGAGATGGCGCAATTGCGATTCCGATTTCTCGTCGTCGACGCCGATGACTATCCGGTCGGGCGCCATGAAATCCTTGACCGCCGCACCTTCCTTCAGGAACTCGGGATTCGAGGCCACGCGGGGCGTGAACTTGCCGCTTGTGGTCTCGGCCAGTGCCGCGCGCACCTTGACAGCCGTACCCACCGGCACGGTCGATTTCGTGACCACCAGCTGGGAATCGGCGAGTTCCCGCCCGATGGTGCGCGCCACTGAAAGCACCGCGCGAAGGTCGGCCGAGCCGTCCTGGTCCGACGGCGTGCCGACGGCGATGAACAGGATTTCGCCGTGGCGCGTCGTTTCGACCGCATCGGATGAAAACTGGAGTCGACCGGCGGCATGGTTTCGCTGCACCAGTCCCTCCAGG
>DATGCS010000127.1:0-2467 GCA_035311685.1 Wenzhouxiangellaceae bacterium | reverse complement strand
CTGGAGTTTCCGCGCGTGTGGCTGGCCGGGCTCGAGGACGGTCTGCTGCCGCATCTGCGCAGCATCGAGGAAGGCCGGGTGGAGGAAGAACGGCGGTTGATGTATGTAGGGCTGACGCGCGCCGAGCGCCGGCTGAGCCTGTCGATGTGCAAGACCCGCCGCCAGTTCGGCGAAACCAGCAAGCGCGAACCCAGCCGGTTTCTCACCGAACTGCCGATGGAGTTGCTGGACTGGCCCGGCAGGGACGGCGCCAAGCCGCCGACCGCCGACGAGGCGAAAGGAAACCTGGCGGCGTTGAAGGCGATGTTGGAAGGTTAATTCGTCGCTGGCGCGACGGTTTTTAAGTTTTAGGTTTTAAGTTTTAAGTTTTAAGTTTTAAGTTTTAGGGTTTAGGGTTTAGGGTTTAGGGAACTGTGATCGGTGGTCGGACAGACCGAAAGATTCTCCGACCTCCGACCTCAGGATCTTCCAGCAGCCCACCTTTGGCTGGCGGCCATCTGCTATCCGAACCTCAGCGTGATGACCAGCGTGACCACGAGCGCGCCGAACAGGTTTATGACCAGGCCCTCGCGCGCCATCTGCCGGATACTCACCCGACCCGAGCCGTAAATGACGGCGTTCGGCGCGGTGGCTACTGGCAGCATGAAGGCGCAAGAGGCGCTGATCGCGGCCGGCACCATCAGCAGTTCGGGACGAATGCCGGCCGCGACCGCAGTGGCCGCCAGTACCGGCATCAGCAGTGAGGTGGTCGCGGTGTTGCTTGTCATTTCGGTCAGGAAGGTCACGCCCAGGCAAATGCACAAGACCATCAGCCACGGCGGCAGCGTCGCCAGCACCGTAAGCTGCGAGGCCACCGAATCACTGAGTCCGGTTTCGATGAAGCCACGGGCGATGGTGATGCCGCCGGCAAACAGCAGCAGCACACCCCAGGGAATGGCGCCGGCGGTCTGCCAGTCCAGCAAGCGGCCGCCGCGTCCGTCGGGAATCGTACAAAGGACCACCACCGCCAGCAGCGCGACGGCCGCGTCGTTGGCGTAGGGAAGCGCCAGCCACTCCTGCCAGCCGCCGCCCGGCGCGGTGCGCGTGATCCAGGCCAGCGCCACGAGCACGAAAATCACCATGATGCGAACCTCGGCCGGCGACCATCGGCCCGGCACTTCCAGCAGCGGCAGCGGCCCGGCCTCCACCCGGCGGGTGAGCCACAGAAACATGATCGGCAGCAGCAGTGCGACCACCGGCAGGCCCCAGCTCATCCAGACCGGAAAAGACGTGGCGACCTGGAACTGGTCGGCGGCGACCTGCATGTAGATGAGATTCGGCGGCGTGCCAATGGGCGTGCCGGTGCCGCCCAGGCTTGCGGCATACGCGGTGCCGAGCAGCAGCGGCACGGTCAGCGACTTGAGCTTCTCGTCTTCGAGCACCGCCAGCGCCACCGGCAACAGCATCAGCGTGGTCGCGGTGTTGGAAATCCACATCGACAGCACGGCCGCGGCCAGCATGAAGCCCAGCACCAGGCCCCGGCGGCCGAAAAACGAGCAGGCCCGGATCATGGCCATGGCCAGCCGCCGGTGGGCGCCGGATTTGGCCAGCGCGCCGGACAACATGAAGCCGCCGAGCAGCAGCAGGATCAGCGGGCTGCCGTAGCTTTCGGCCACCTGACCCGGCGTGAGCGCGCCGGCCAGCGGCAGCAGCGCCATGGGCAGCAGCGAAGTCACCGGAATCGGCACCGGCTCGGTCAGCCACCAGACCGCACACCAGGCCGTGATCGCGGCGGTGGCCGCCGCCGGCCCGCTCAGTCCCCAGGCATCTATCCCCAGCCACAGCACGAGTGCGGCGGCCGCGGGTCCCAGCCACAGGAAGACATTTTCCAATGGTTTCGGATCGGGCGGAAGGCCTGCGCTCATGGAATCGAAGTGATCGAGGAAACAGAATCAAAGCGTAGCCGATCGGGCCGGACGAAATGCAGGCTCGGACAGGCAATCGCTTGCAAGGCAAGCGCCCGCACCCGTAGACGGTCTTGCGGCGGATTCAGATCCGTTGGCCGGGCGCGCAGCCTTCTGCAGGTGTGGAAGCCGGCTTTCTACGCGATGCGGCTTCAGCCGCCGCCCTCGGCCTGGAATTCGACCGGGCGGAGCTCGCGCGCGAGACGGTCGAGCACGCCGTTGACGAACGCGTGGCCCTGCTCGGCGCCGAAACGATGGGCAAGCTCGACGGCCTCGTCGATGACCACGCGGCAGGGAATTTCGGGATGCTTGAGCAATTCGACCGCGCCGATGCGCAGGATCACCCGCTCCATCTGGTCCAGGCTGGAGTCGATGCGCTCGACGTGCGGGCCCAGTTTTTCGTCCAGCGTTTCGCCCTCGGCGATCACGTCGCGCACCAGTTGCTGAAAATATTCCGCGTCGACGCCCTCGAAGTTCTGCTCCTCGAGAAACTGCTTGATGATGGAAACCGCCGAATCGTCGTT
>DATGCS010000126.1:0-4604 GCA_035311685.1 Wenzhouxiangellaceae bacterium | reverse complement strand
CAATCGCTACTTTCGCCAGGCCAATGGGCGCGTCACCGGACAACGCACCGTGCTCGGTCGTGAGCAGATCGGATGGCTGCTCGATGCGTTGAAGTCCAGTTCGGCCTCGTTCAAGTTCGTCGTGATGGGCGGCCAGTTCCTCAACAGCGCCGAAACCGGAGAAAATTACATCAACCTCGCACCGGGCGAGCGTCGCGAGATTCTCGACCGTATCGATGCCGAAGACATTCCGGGCGTGCTGTTTCTTTCCGGCGACCGCCACCATTCGGTGCTGATGAAAAAGGAAAACGGCGTGGACTATCCGCTCTACGAATGGACCGTCTCTCCGCTGACGGCGGGTCCAAGTTCGCCCAGCGCGGGCGAGAATCAGTACCGGGTCCCGGGAAGCCTTTTCGAGCGGCGGGGGTTCGGGTTCGCCGAAATCAGAGGGCCGCGCGACGACCGGGTGCTGCGTCTTGGCCTGCACGACAGTGATGGCGAACGCATCTGGATGACCGAGATATTCCAGCGCGATCTGCGCTGATCGCGAGGCATTATTCATAGCGCGGCGAAGGGACCGCCAGATTCGATCTGGTATAGTCGAAACGGGGTCGTGAGAGGGTCGCCAAAAGCCGACGGTCTTATATGCTCTAGCCGTCAATCGATCCTCAATCGTGACTGCGGTGATTTCGAATTTTCCCGAATGCGGAGTGTTGCATGAGAAATATGTTCAAACTTGCTGGTTTCCTGTTGCTTGTAGCGCCGGCGCTGGCTGTTGGTCAGGGCATGAGCCTGGAGCAGATTGCCGATCTCGAGCAGGTCAGCGGCGTGCAGATCAGTCCCGACGGCGAGAGAATCGCCTACCTTCGTTCGGTACCGCGAGACATTCCCGAAGAGGAAGACGGACCTGCCTGGAGCGAACTGCACGTCATCGAAGACGGCGAGTCGCGCCCCTTCATCGTCGGCCAGGCCTCTGTCGGCGCAATGGGCTGGCACCCGGATTCGCGCCGCATCGTTTTCCTGGACAAGCGCGGAGACGATGAAACGACTCGTCTGTACGCGATTTCAGTAGATGGTGGCGAAGCGCGTGTCATCGCGTCTCTGGAGACTGACATTTCCGGCTATTCATTCAGCCCGGACGGCAGTCAGGTGGCGCTGCTGGCGTTCGATCCGGACGACGAGGCGGATGAGACGCTCGAGGATCAGGGCTTCAACCAGATCATTTATGAAGAAGGTTTGCGCGATCGCCGTATCTGGATTCTCGACCTGGGAGACGCCGATGCAAGCGCGCGCAGGATTGCGCTGGAAGGCTCCATCCAGGACGTGGCATGGTCCCCGGCAGGCGATCGGCTGGCCGTCAAGATCACGCCGCAGCAGCTGGTCGACGACACGCTGGTGTTCACGCGAATCCGGATCATCGATTCGCAGGGCGCGGAACTCGGGCGCATCGAGAATCCCGGGAAGCTGGGCGAAATGGCCTGGAGCCCCGACGGGCAGTATCTGGCGTTTATCGGCACCAATCTCATCAATGATGCGCGCGAAGGGCGTTTGATGGTGACCGGCAGAAACGGCGGCGAATTCAACGACCTGATACCCGGCCTGGAAGGCCACGTGTGGCACCTGGGCTGGCTGGAGCAGGACAGGATCGGCTTCCTGAGCTATGAAGGTACCGGCGTGAGGCTTGGGGCGATCGACCCCGATGGCGACAATCAAAAAACCTTGGTCGAAGAGGGTCCGATCTTTACCGGCCTGTCGATCGCCGGCAACGGTGACGTGGCCCTGGCCGGCAATACGCCGTCCCATCCCAACGAGGTATATCGGCTGGACCGCAGCCGCGCCGAGCGCCTGACGAATTCCAATCCCTGGCTTGCCGACGTGGCTCTGGCCCGGCAGGAAGTGGTCCGCTACGAAGCACGCGACGGGCTGATGATCGAAGGCATTCTGGTATATCCGCTGGACTATCGGGAAGGGGATCGATATCCGCTGATCCTCAACGTGCACGGCGGCCCGGAAGCGCACTACTCCAACGGCTGGCTGACCGGTTATGCATCGCCGGCGCAGCACGCGGCCGCCGAGGGCTATTTCACGTTCTTCCAGAACTACCGCGGTTCCACCGGCCGCGGCGTGGAATTTTCGCAGCTGAGCTTCGGCCGCCCGGCCATGGAAGAATTCGACGATCTGGTCGACGGCGTCGATTACCTGATCGAGCAGGGCATGGCTGACGGCGACAAGGTCGGGATCACGGGCGGTTCCTACGGCGGCTATGCGACCGCCTGGGGGGCGACACAATATTCCGAACGATTCGCGGCGGCCGTGATGAACGTGGGCCTGAGCAACCAGATCGCGGCATTCGGTACCTCCGATATCCCTTGGGAGTTCAACCTGGTGCACCTGGGCAAATGGCCGTGGGAGGACTGGGAACTGTTCCGCCAGGCTTCGCCGTTGTACCATGTGGAGAAGGCCGCCACGCCCATCCTGATCCTCCACGGCGATGCCGATCCCCGTGTCGATCCAACGCAATCCAGGATGTTCTATCGTTTCCTGAAGCTGCAGGAAAATCCGCCACCGGTGCGCCTGGTGCTGTATCCGGGCGAAGGACACGGCAACCGCCGCGCGGCCAGCCGCTATGATTATTCCTTGAGACTGATGCGCTGGATGAATCATTACCTTAAGGGTGAGGGCGGAGGACCTCCGCCGTACCGCGTCGATTACGGGTTTGAGGGTCAATCCGACAATGATTGACAAATCAGCATCTTGAGCGTAAGTTCGACACTTGGCTTTAACATGCAGCAAGGCTTGGCCACCGCGCATCGGGCGCGGTCGCGGGTCGGGGAAAGAATTTGATGGCATCTACTGTTGAATCTTTGACCAGCGCGCGCCTGCCGGGTACGGGCCGGCGACTCGTCGAGGAAGGTCTGCTCAGCGAGGAGCAGGCAGCCGAGGCGCAGGAGAAGGCTTCCGAGCTTGGTCGCACCTTCACCAGCCACCTGGTCCGCGAGAACCTGATCGATCCGGCCGGCTTCGCGCACGTAGCGGCAGACGAGTTCGGTCTTCCGCTACTCGAGCTCAATGCGGTCGATCTTCGCGACGCACCCGGCGAGTTGGTGAGGGAAGATCTGATGCGCAAGCATCTGGTGCTTCCCTTGCTCAAGCGCGGCAAGCGTTTGTTCGTGGCCGTGGCCGATCCGACGAACCAGTCGGGCATCGACGAGGTGGCGTTTACTACCGGGCTCAACGTCGAGGCGGTACTGGCGGCCGCTGATTCCATTGGTCAGGCCATCGATCGGATGATGGCCGGCTCCAACCAGGCCTTCGAGGAACTTACGGCCGGCGACGAGGATCTCGAATCGCTCAGTTTCGAGGCCGATCAGCAGGAAAAGGAAACCCTCGAAGAGAGTTCGGACGACGCGCCCATCGTGCGTTTCGTCAACAAGGTACTGGTTGATGCCATCCGCAAGGAAGCATCCGATATTCACTTCGAACCCTATGAAGACAACTACCGGATCCGCTTCCGTATGGACGGCGTGCTGAAGACCCAGATGCGCCCGCCGAACAAGATGTCCAGTCGCCTGTCGGCCCGTTTGAAGGTCATGGCCAACCTTGATATTGCCGAGCGACGCGTGCCGCAGGATGGCCGCATCAAGCTCAACATCTCCAAGAATCGTGCGTTCGATTTTCGTGTATCGACCTGTCCCACGCTATGGGGCGAGAAGGTCGTGCTGCGTATCCTGGACGGATCGGGCGCATATCTCAGTCCCGAGAAGCTCGGTTTCGAGCCGGAGCAGAAAGACGTTTACCTGGATTCCATCGGCAAGCCCTACGGCATGGTGCTGGTCACTGGCCCGACCGGCTCCGGCAAGACCGTGTCTCTGTATACCGCACTGGGACTGCTCAACGACGAGGGCCGCAATATTTCCACGGTCGAAGATCCGGTGGAAATCCGCATGCCGGGCGTCAACCAGGTGCAGCAGAACACCAAGCAGGGCCTCACGTTTGCCAAGGCGCTGCGCTCGTTCCTGCGCCAGGATCCCGACATCATCATGGTCGGCGAAATACGCGACATCGAGACTGCCGAAATCGCCATCAAGGCGGCCCAGACGGGCCACCTTGTGCTCTCCACGCTGCATACCAACGACGCGCCGCAGTCGATCACCCGCCTGGCCAACATGGGCGTGCCGCCGTACAACATCGTCTCGGCGGTGCACATGGTGATGGCACAGCGCCTGGCCCGGACTCTGCACAAGTGCAAGGTGCCCGAAGACGACCTTCCGCCCGAGGCCTTGAAAAAGACCGGCTTTACCGACGAAGAGATCGAGGAGGGGCTGCAGCTCTACCAGGCCAAGGGCTGCAACATGTGCAACGAAGGCTACAAGGGCCGCTCGGGCGTCTTCCAGGTGATGCCCATCACCGAGGAAATCGAGCAAATCATCCTGCAGGGCGGCACCGCACTCGAGATCGAACGCCAGAGCAAGGTCGAAGGCATTATCGACCTTCGGCGCGCGGCGCTGAACAAGGTCAAGAGCGGTTCGATCAGTCTGGTGGAAATGAACCGAGTCACCAAAGACTGAAAAATCGCCCAGGGCACTACTGAGCACTCGCCTGGCGGCGTCCGGCGGTGCTCGCAC
>DATGCS010000125.1:0-5417 GCA_035311685.1 Wenzhouxiangellaceae bacterium | reverse complement strand
TGCGAACAGGATGATGATCGCCAGGTAGGTCAGCGGGTCACTAGCGCTCAGACCCACCAGCTGGTCGTTCAGACCCCGCGTCATCGCCAGTGCCAGCAACGTCCCGACGACCAGGCCGGCACCAACCAGCAGCAGGCCCTGCTTCAGCACAAGAGAAAAAATTCTTCCCGCGGTTGCACCGAACGCCAGACGCACGCCCAGCTCGGGAAGTCGCTGGCGAACCCTGTAGGCGAGGACCCCGTACAGGCCCACTACGGCCAGGAGTAGCGCCAAAAGGCCGAACAGGGTGAGCAAAGTGCTGGAAAAACGCATTTCCGATGTCGCGTCGTCAACCCGGGCCTGCAGCGGCTCGACGTTGGTCAGCGGTATGTCGGCGTCCAGGCCGGCCAGGGCCTGCTCTATCGACATCCTGGCGGCCAGCGGATCTCCTTGCGTACGCACGGTCCAGTTCATCCCGGTGAAGAAGCCGATGCTGCCCGAAAAGCTGGAGGAAAAATAAACCGTCTCGATCGGCTCCTCACGCAGATCCTGAACGGTCTGGTGCTCGACGACCCCGATCACCTCGGTGGCAACACCTTCGGGGCGATCGCCGCGCCGGATGTACAGCGTCTTGCCGAGTGCCGATTCGTTCGGCCAGGCGCGCTGAGCCAGTGCCTCGTTGATCACGACATGATTGCGAGCGCCGTCCTGGTCTGCCTGGCTGAGCGTACGACCGGCCAGAACCTGGCTACGCAGCGTGTCGAAGTAGCCCGGGTATACCAGCCGATACTGGGCCTGCCTGGCGCTGCCGTCTTCGAAGCTCGCCAGGTCCGGCGCATAGCGACTGCCGAAGCCGACCCCGGTCAACGGCAACGGGAAACTGCCGCCGGCGTGCGTAATCTGCGGCAATTCTTCAAGCCGCTGCATGAATTGCCGCTGAAATTCCACCTGTCGCTCGGCATCTGGATACCGGTCGACAGGCAGCGCAAATCCAAAGGTCAATACGCCTGCGGCGTCAAACCCCGGATCGCTCTGACGCAGCGTATTGAAGCTCTGCAGCATCAGGCCGGCTGCAACCAGCACCGCCAATGCCAATGCGACCTCGCCGACGACCAGACCATTGCGCCACCGGCCGGTAGTGCGCGAAGAATCCGTGCCGCTCCGGTCTCGCAAGGATGAGGCGACGTTGCGTTGCGACTGTGCCATCGCCGGCAGCGTGCCGGCGAGAAGCGTTGCCGCGGTGACGACCAACGCCGTGAACCCCAGCACCCGGATATCGATTCCAACCCGGCGTAGCTGGGGAATCTCCAACGGCTGCAGATCGACAAGCAGCGGCAATGAAACCATGGCCAGGAAAAGGCCGAGCACACCGCCGACCACAGCGACCAGAACGGCCTCCGTCAGCCCGTAACGGATCATCCGCCAGCGGCTGCATCCCAGCGCGCTGCATATGGCTTGATCCCGGCTTCGAGCCAGTGCCCGCACGAGTAACAGGTTGGCGACATTTGCGCAAGCAATCAGCAGGACCAGCGCCACGACCGCCGAAATCATCAGGATCATGCCGTCGATTTCCTCGGTGAGTTCCTGCTGCAACGGCACCAGCCGATTGCTGAAATTGTTATCGCGATAGACCTCGGCATCCTCACGCAAGCGGGCCGTGATCGCATCGATTTCATGCTGGGCCTGCTCCAGCGAGACGCCGTCACGAATCCTTCCGATCACGTTCAGGAAAACATTGCCCGCGCCTGCGTTGGCGTCCACGTTGACGCGCAGTACCTCGAAAATATCGGGATCGTCGGGGACGCCGCCGGGCATCAGCAACTGGAAACCGGATGGCATGATCCCGACCACGGTCGCCGGAAAGTTGTCGAGCTGGATTGTCGAACCGACCGTCTCGGGGTCGGCACCGAATTGTTTCTGCCAGAAGGCGTGGCTGAGCATGACGGCATTGGGCGGATTGAAGGTATTCGCCGGCGGCGGCACGCCGGACGGCACTTCGCCGGGATTGAAGGCGGCATCGATGGCTTCGAACTGTCGCCCGGCCATCGGCCCGACGCCGAGCAGATCGAACAGGTTCCAGGTCATACCGACCGAAGCGACCTGCTCGGGCTGGCTATCAGGATTGGCCTTGAAGATGTGCTGGTTACCGAATGCTGCGGCGAAGCCCTCGAACAGTTCGGCTTCGCGTCGATAGCGTTCCACCATGTCGGGCGAAGCCTGCCATGTGTCGATGTCCCGATTCGGCATCACGCCCCAGACAGCGACCAGTTCTTCGGGGTCCGGATACGGCGGTGGCTTGAGCAGTGTCGCGTCGAGCACGCTGAAGATGGCCGAAGTGGCGCCGATTCCCAGCGCCAGCGTGATCACCGCAAACGTCGTGACCATTCGGGTCTTGACCAGCGACCGCACAGCCAGCCTGAGGTCTGCGATGATTCCATTCATGAGCTTCTCCCGTTGGAATTCGGTTTATTGGTAGCGAAGCGCCTGCACGGGATGAATCCGGGCAGCCCTGCTGGCCGGCAGCCAGCCGGCCAGCAGCACCACGCCTGCAAGCAGGACCACGGCAAGCAGCACGACGACAGGCTCGAACGGCGAGAGCTCGTATAACAGGCCCCGCGCCATGCTTCCCAGCAGCCAGGCCAGCACCAGCCCGGCGCCACCGCCGATCAGGGCGAGCCGCAGGGTCTGTCCAAGCACCATTTGTTGTAGCGTCGAGGGCGCCGCACCCAGCGCCGCTCGCAGCCCGATCTCGCCGGTGCGCTGCGTCAGCGCAAAATTGAGCACGCCGAACAGGCCGACGGCGGCGAGTGCCGTGGCCAGGCCGGCAAACACCATTGCCAGCGTGGCCACGACACGGTCCACGACGATTGTTGAACCGAGCACGGTGTCCAGCGTGAACAAATCGTCCACCGGCAGGTTCGGATCGAGCTCGGCAATCAGATCGCGAACCGCCGGCGCCATTGCGTCCGGATCCTGGCGTGTTCGCAGGTAGAAACTGGCCGAGCCGACGTTTTCGGTCTGGTACATCGAAAGGAAGAACTGCGGCGGTATTGATTCCTTGACCGTGCTGTAGGCAGCGTCGCCGACCACACCGACAATCTCGATGTCGAGTTCATTTCCCGAGTCCTCGTCTCGTCCCATGCGCTTGCCGAGACCGCCGTCGTCGAGGTCGAACTTGCGCAGGAACGCCTGGTTGACGAGCGCGACGCGGGTGCGCCCGTGTCGATCGGACTCGCTGAATATCCGCCCGCGCAGCAGCGGAATGGAGAGCGTCTCGAAAAACGCCGGGCCGACCGCGTTGAAACTGGCGCCGGTGTTGGTCTCCGGCGAGGCATCGAAACCTTCGACGGTGAGATTGCTGCCCCAGTTGCTGTCGGTAAGAATGGGCACCATGGACACCGCGGCGGCGTCGACGCCGGGCAGGCGTCCAAGGCGCTGCTCGACGGTGCGGAAAAGCGCCCGCGCCTGCTCCGTGGAATACCCATTACGCGCCGGAGAGATGGAAAAACTCAGCACCGGTTCGGGCGCCAGCCCCAGGTCGACGCTGTTGACGTTCATCAGACTTCGAATGAACAGGCCGGAAACCACCAGCAGGGCCAGGGCCAGCGCAATCTGTCCACCGACCAGGACCGAGCGCAAGCGTGCTGCAGCCCGGCTCATCCCCGAACGTGCGACCTGATCCCGCATGGCCTCGACCGGGCTGTTCCGCAGCGCCTGCACAACCGGTGCCGTGCCCGCCAGGACAAGCGCCACGATACTCGCCGCCAGACCGATCACCAGAATGCGCCAATCCAGCGCGGCCGAAACAATGCCCGCATCGGCGGCGGGTAGCAGATAAACCACCAGCCGCAGCGTCCCGAGCGCGACCGGCAAACTGACCAGGGCGCCGGCAAGCGCCAGGATCGCGAGAACTGCAAGGCGCTGGGCCAAAATGTGGCGTCGCCCCGCGCCCAGTGCCTGGCGCACTGCGGTTTCGCCGCGTTCTGCCGCCCCCAGCGCAAGCAACAGATTGGTAATGTTGACGCATGCGACCAGCAGGACCAGGCCCGCGACGAACAGCAGCAGGATCAGCGGCGTGCGCGCCGACTCGAGCACATTCGCCTGGCCCTGCGCACCGGCCAGCAGGTGCAGTTCACGGGCCAGGAAGCGCTGCATCCAGCTATCGCTTCGCCCCTGTATCAGCGGTGCCTCGACTTCGCGAATCAGGTTCGCGAATATCGGTGCCAGGCTTGCGCGTGCCCGTTGCATCGAAACGCCATCGGCAAGCCGACCGAAGACATACAGCCAGTGGCTGCGCCGGTCGTCCGGCTTCCACATTCCCCTGAGCGTCAGATCATGGAGAAGCGTCAGCGGCATGAAAGTATCCGCCGGCCACAACCTGTTCAGACCGGCGAATCCGGGCGGTGCGACGCCGATGATTTCGAGCGACTGGCCGTTGACCACGATGCTTTCGCCGACCATGGATGGATCGCCGCCAAACCGCGCCTGCCACAGGTTGTGGCTCAACACGGTGACGCGCGGGGCACCTGCCGCCACCAACTCTTCGCGGGTAAAGAATCGTCCCGCCGCCGGCTTGAGCTCCAGCACATCGAAATAATTGCCCGATACCAGCAATCCACGCCCGCTGGTCGTCAGCCCGCGCGCACCGAGGTTGATTCCGATCGATCTGAACGCGCCCACCCCGGCAAGCGCGTCGCTGGCCGAGCGCAGGTCCTGGTAAAGGGGATAGCTGAAGATCTGCCTGGCCCGCCCGGTGCCGTCGGTACTCGCCGGCCCATCCCGCGGGCCCGGCGAATCGAGCACCACGATTTCATCGGGATCCGGAACCTGCAGTTCCTGCAGCAGGACCTGATGGAACACCGAAAAAAGACCGGCATTGACGCCAACGCCCAGCGCCAGCGTGAGAATCACGATGGCGGTGATGCCCTTGCGTCGCAGCAAAGGACGCAGGCTGTCGCGAAGAAGCTCTTTTCCAGTCATTCCAGCGGCGCCCTTGTGGCGGCGCTCGATTTGCGCGTAACGCTATCGGCTTCCGGTTTGCGCTCTGCGGGAGCCCTGCGAAACAAGGATTCGTGGAACCAGCGTCGCTGCTGCGCAAGACGCAGGAACCAGCCGATCCGACGGGTCGGAATATCTGTCGGCGATCTTGAATCGATCTTCATGTATGACTCCTCGGTACAATGGTGAAGGATCAAGCCTGCTAGCCGATTTCGGCGGTCTGTGCGGATCGCCGCGCGCGCGCCTGGCTGATCTGGTCCTCGAGCCGCTGCTCCTCTTCCTGCCTGAGCTTGTGCAGCGTTTCCTCGTCGACGATCTGGCCGTCGAACATGAAAACCTTGCGGTCGGCGAAATCCGCGTACCTCGGGTCATGGGTGACCATGCAGATGGTCGCGCCGCCGGCGTGCAGTTCGGCCAACAACGCCATGACCGCCTCGCCG
>DATGCS010000124.1:0-4798 GCA_035311685.1 Wenzhouxiangellaceae bacterium | reverse complement strand
TTCGCCGGGGCCGTCGCCGACGCCTTCACACTCTTCGAACGCCTCGAGCAGAAACTGGAGCGCTCACCGGGGAACCTGACCAAGGCCGTCGTCGAACTGGCCAAGGACTGGCGGACCGACCGCATGCTTCGACGCCTCGAGGCGCTGCTGGCCGTGGCCAATCACGAAGCCTCCCTGATCATCTCCGGCAACGGTGACGTGATCGAGCCCGAGGAAGGCCTGATCGCAATCGGTTCGGGCGGCCCCTACGCCCAGGCCGCGGCGCTGGCGATGTTGCGAAATACCGAGGCCGACGCCGAGAAGATCTGCCGCGAGGCGCTGATCATCGCCGGCGAAATCTGTATCTACACCAACGGCCAGCACGTCATCGAATCGCTGGAGACTTCCTGATATGTCTTACATGACCCCGCGCGAGATCGTCCAGGAGCTGGACCGTCACATCATCGGCCAGTCGGCGGCCAAGCGCGCCGTGGCGATCGCGCTGCGCAATCGCTGGCGCCGGATGCAGGTCGATGAGAAGCTCCGTCCTGAAATCACGCCCAAGAACATCCTGATGATCGGCCCCACCGGCGTCGGCAAGACCGAAATCGCAAGAAGGCTTGCCGCGCTGGCGCGCGCACCGTTCATCAAGATCGAAGCGACCAAGTTCACCGAGGTGGGCTACGTCGGCAAGGACGTCGAGTCGATCATCCGCGACCTGGCCGAGATCTCGGTCAAGATGGCACGCGATACGGCGATGCAATCGGTACGCGCCCGGGCGGAGGAAGCGGCCTGCGAGCGTGTCGTTGACCTGCTGCTGCCGCGCCGGCAGTCCACCGGCTTCGCCAACAGTCCGGAGCAGCCGGCCGACGATCAGTCCGCCACGCGAAAAAAATTCATGCAGAAACTGCTGGCCGGCGAGCTCAACGAGCGCGAAGTCGAGGTCGACGTCTCGATGAACGTCGGCGTCGACATCATGGCGCCGCCCGGCATGGAGGAAATGACCAGCCAGCTGCAACAGATGTTTTCCAGCATGGCCGGCGAGCGCAGCAAGAAACGCAAGATGAAGGTCAAGGATGCCCTGCCCGTGCTGATCGACCAGGAAGCGGCGGCGCTGATCAACGATGAAGAAGTCAAGCAACAGGGACTGGACAACGCTCAGCAAAACGGCATCGTGTTCATCGACGAGATCGACAAGGTCTGCCGCCGCGCCGAGCAGAGCGGCGGGGCCGAGATTTCGCGCGAAGGCGTCCAGCGCGACCTGTTGCCGCTGGTGGAAGGTTCGACCGTCAATACCAAGTACGGACCGATCGATACCGACCACATGCTGTTCATCGCCTCCGGCGCCTTCCACCTGGCCAAGCCGTCGGATCTAGTGCCCGAACTCCAGGGCCGCCTGCCGATCCGGGTCGAGCTGCGCGCGCTTTCAGCCGGCGATTTCGAACGCATCCTGACCGAACCGGACGCGTCGCTGACCGAACAGTACCGGGCGCTGATGGCCACCGAGGGCGTCGAGATGGAATTTACCGAGGATGCCGTGCGAAGGCTGGCCGAAATCAGCTTCTCGGTCAACGAGTCGACCGAAAATATAGGCGCACGGAGGCTGCATACGGTGATGGAAAGGCTTCTCGACGAGATTTCCTACACTGCGCCGGATCAGTCGGGCACGCAGGTAGTGATCGACGCGGAGTATGTCGAGGAGCACTTGGGCGATCTGGCCGGCGACGACGATCTGAGCCGCTACATTCTCTAGAGTTTCGCTGGTTGGGCGGTCGGCCTGCAGCCGCAATTCGTTCGGGGCGTTGCGAACTTGCAAGCCCCGATCACCTGTGGCGGTCTAGTGGTGCGTGGCTCGGAAACGAGGGTTTCATGAGCGGCTGCGTAAACTATTCGTGGTGGCAGTTGTCTTCAGATATCAGCGACCACTGGATCCCTCTCAGGACTGACCCTCGATTCAGTTGGCCGCAAAGTTGAAGTAAAATCACAAAAACAGGGATTCTTCGAGCACTTGGACACTTCCAGCATCATCAACCCGGACATCCCCGCAATACGCCTGGAAGGTGTGCGCATGATACGGAGCGGCCAGCTGGTGCTGGATGACTTCAACCTCGAAGTCCCGCCCGGCAAGGTCACGGCCATCATGGGGCCCAGCGGCTCGGGCAAGACCACCGTGCTCAAGCTGATCACCGGCCAGCTCAAGCCCGATGCCGGCCGGATTTTCGTCGGCGATATCGACGTGTGCGAGCTCAAACGCAACGAACTCAATGCGGTTCGCCGGCACATCGGCGTGCTGCTTCAAAACGGCGCGTTGCTGACCGACATGACCTGCTTCGACAACGTGGCGCTGCCGCTGCGCGAGCACACCGAGCTTCCGGAAAACCTGATCGAGAAGCTGGTGCTGATCAAACTGCAGGCGGTCGGGCTGCGCGGCGCGGCGCAAATGTATCCTCAGCAGCTTTCCGGCGGCATGGTGCGTCGTGTGGCCACGGCGCGGGCGCTTGCGCTGGATCCGGACCTGATGCTCTACGATGAGCCTTTTGCCGGACTGGACCCCATTTCTCTTGCCGCAACCGGACGCCTGATTCGCCAGATCAACCGCGTGATCGGCATCACCAGCCTGGTGATCACCCACGATGTGGCCGAAGTGTCGAAGTTTGCCGACTACGCCTGCATCATGGCCAACGGAAAAGTCGTCGCCTGCGGCATTCCCGATCAGCTCGGCGACGACGGCAACGAGATCATCCACCAGTTTCTGCAGGGACTCCCTGACGGCCCGGTGCCGTTCCACTACCCGGCGCCGGACTTCGAAAAGCAGTTGCTCGACAATGGAGAACGCAAATGAGCGCTGCGTCCTCGCAGCCCTGGATCCTGATGGCGATCCGTCGTCTGGGCAACGCCGGGGTCTTTCTGCTGACCGCGCTCGGCGGGATGAGATGCTCCTTCTTCCACGCCGGCGAAACCATGCGCCAGATCTACTATATCGGCGCTCGCTCGCTCGTCATCATCATGATGTCGGGCTTTTTCGTCGGCCTCGTCATGACGCTTCAGACCTATGACACGCTGACCCGTTTCGGCGCCGGCGACTCGGTGAGTACGGTACTCGGCCTGGCGCTGTTCAAGGAACTGGGCCCCGTGCTGACGGCGATCCTGTTTGCCGGCCGCGCCGGCACTGCAGTGGCCGCCGAAATCGGGCTGATGCGCGCTACCGAACAGATCGACGCGCTGGACCTGATGGGCATCGATCCGATCGAGCGGATCGTGCAGCCACGCCTGCTGGCGGGTTTCATCGCCGTTCCGATTCTGACCCTGGTATTCAATTTCATGGCGCTGCTCGGCGGCGTTTTCTTCGCCATCGGCATGATGGGTATCGATCCGCTCACGTTCTGGGGCAACATGCAGAACAGCATCGGTCTGTGGGAGGATTTCGGTACCGGCATGTTCAAGGCCGTGGCTTTCGGCGTCATAGCAAGCTGGCTTGCAGTGTATTTCGGCTGGACCGCAAAGCCGACCAGCGAAGGGGTGGCCAAGGCCACGACCCACACCGTGATTGCGACAGCAATCTCCGTGCTGCTGCTTGACTTCGTGCTTTCAGCACTGATGTTGTAATTTTTGGAAAAACCGTTACTTATGAGAAATCAGCGATATGAAATCATCCAATCAAGTTGAGATCGCGGCCGGCATATTCCTGCTGCTGGGCATAGCGGCGCTGATCTTCCTGGCGGTAGAGGCCACCGATTCCGGCGCCGTGAAGAGCGGCGAAACCTACGAGATCAGGGCCTACTTCACCAATGTCGGCGGCCTGAAACCGAAAGCGCCGGTAGCGATGGCGGGCGTCACCATAGGCCGGGTAGCATCGATCGAGCTGGACAACGAATCGCTGGAAGCACGCGTTTTGATGAAGATCAACAGCTCATTCGACGATCTGCCTTCCGATACTTCGGCCTCGGTGCTGACCTCGGGCATTCTCGGCGACCAGTATGTCGGACTGGAGCCGGGCGGCGCGCCGGACGCGCTGGCCGACGGCGACCGCATCCTGCTGACCAATTCGGCGGTGGTGCTCGAACAGCTGATCGGCCGTTACCTGTTCAACAGCGACGAGGAGTCAGAATGATCCGTTTCAAGATGTTCCCGCTGGTCGCACTGTTGCTGCTTCCCGTCACCGCGCTTGCACAGCAGGAACGCGGTCCGGTGGAGATCGTGCGCGAGACCACCAACGAACTTTTCAAGCTGGTGGACGAGAACCGCGAAAAATACGAGGACGACGTCGAGGCGCTGCGCGATGCCATCCGGCCCGTTTTGCTCGCCGAGGTCGATACACAGTACTCCGGACGCCTGGTACTGGGACGATCGGCGCGCGGCATGGAGAGCGCAAAGGTCGAGGAATTTGCCGATGCGCTGAGCGAGCTGCTGATTCGCCGTTATGCCGACGGACTGCTCGATTTCCGCACCCGCGACCAGGTCGATATCATGCCGCTGGCCGGCGACAATACCGAGCGCATGACCCGGGTCAAGACACGCGTCACGCTCGAAAATGGCGAACAGGCGCCGGTCGACTACGTATTTCGCAAAACCGGCGACGGCTGGAAGATCTTCGATGTCATCGTGGAAGGTATCTCCTACGTCACGACATTCCGCAACCAGATCGGTGAGCAGATCCGCCAGGAAGGTTTCGACACCATGCTCGAGGAACTCAAGCGCGGCGAGATCGAGATCGACGTCGATGAGCAATGAGGGGAAACAGGATTTCCGGCTTGAAGGACGCCTCACAGTAGACGAGGTGCCCGAGGTCTATCGCAGACATCTGGACTGGAAGGAGGAA
>DATGCS010000123.1:0-4843 GCA_035311685.1 Wenzhouxiangellaceae bacterium | reverse complement strand
TCGCGACCACCCGCTGGCGCGTCGCAGCAAGCTGACCCTGGCCGATATCAGTCCATACGGCCTGATCCTGCCGCCGAAGCGGCTGACCACCTACACCTTGATCGACCGGGTTTTTCAGAAGCACAAGCTGCCGTTCCGGGTGACCATGGAAGTCGGCGGCTGGGAAGTCATCAAGCGCTATGTGGCCGGCGGCATGGGCATTTCGATCGTCACCAGCATCTGCCTGGACGACGCCGACCGCGACCGGCTGGTCACGCGCGACGTCAGCCAGTGGTTCCCGAAGCGCACCTACGGCGTCGTGACCCGCAAGGGCGCTTACCTCACACCCCAGGCGCGGCGCTTCATCGAACTGATGTCCCCGGAGCTGTTCCCCGAGTCACAGTTCAAGGCCGATACTTGAGGACGAAACAGAGACGAAACCCGACAAGCAAGAGCTGGACACGAAAGACATCCTGAATTTCAGCCGCGGCCGTCGCGCTCAAGGCTTGCGATTGCTCCCGCCCCGCCCCATTTCTGAGGCCATGAGTGATTTGACCATGGTGGCCATGTCCGGCGGGGTGGATTCTTCGGTGACCGCGCTGCTGTTGCAGCGGCAGGGCGCCGAGATCGCCGGCATGTTCATGAAGAACTGGGAAGAAGACGACCTGGACGGCGTCTGCAGCGCGGAGGCGGATGCGGCGGACGCGCGCGCCGTTGCCGGAATTCTCGGCATCCCCTTCCATGCCCGCAACTTCGCGCCGGAGTACTGGGAAAACGTGTTCGAGCAGTTCCTCGCCGAACTGGAAGCCGGGCGCACGCCCAACCCGGACGTATTGTGCAACCGCGAGATCAAGTTCAAGGTCTTTCTGGAGCACGCGCGCGACCTCGGCGCAGAGCGCATTGCCACGGGTCATTACGTGCGCAGCGACCGGACCGACGACGGTTATCGCCTGCTCAAGGGCAAGGACGGCAACAAGGACCAGAGCTACTTTCTGTACATGCTGGACCAGGAACAGCTTTCGCGCGCCTGCTTCCCGGTCGGTGAGATGAACAAACAGGACCTGCGCGCGGTGGCCGCGGAAGCAGGCCTGCCGACGGCGGAAAAAAAGGATTCGACCGGCATCTGCTTCATCGGCGAACGCAATTACGACCGGTTCATAGAGCGCTACCTGACCGGTGACCCGGGCGAGATCCTGACGACCGACGACCGTGCGCTGGGCCGGCACCGCGGCCTGATGCACTACACGCTGGGCCAGCGGCGCGGGCTGGGCATCGGCGGCGTGCGCGGATTTTCCGAGGCGCCCTGGTTCGTCGTGCACAAGGATTTGCCTGGAAACCGGTTGTACGTGACCCAGGACCCGGCCGATCCGCACCTGCTGTCGAATCGCCTGACAGCCGATCGACTGACCTGGATCTCCGGGCACCCCCCAGACCCGGGCAGCCGGCTTGCGGCCAAGGTGCGGTATCGCCAGGCCGATCAGGAGGTCGTGCTCGAACATCTCGACGATGACACAATGGCTTTGAAATTCGCCCAAGCGCAGCGCGCCGTCACGCCCGGCCAGTCGGTCGTGCTTTACGCAGGCGATGTATGCATAGGCGGCGGCATCATCGATTCCAGCGACCGCAGGATTCCGGAGACCTCATCATGAAACGTCCGCTGAAAGAACAGACGCTGGCATTTGCCGGCGTCATCCAGGCCGGCGAGCTGGTGCGCCAGATCGCCACCGGCGGGCAATGCAGCCAGCAATCCGCGCGCCACAGCATCGACAGCCTGTTTACCCCTGACGCCGAAAGCACCGAAGCGGTATTCGGTGGCCTGTCCGGCATTCGGCTGGGCCTGACCATGACGCGCGAGATGGCCACACGCGGCAGCGCCGACTCGCAGCAGGCCATGGCGTATGCGAGCGGTCTGCTGAGACTGGCGATGATGCTACGCAAGGACAAGACCCGGCAGAATGCGATGTCGCATTCTCTGAGCCTGGTCGAACCGGCCTGGAAGCGTGCCGAAGACTCGCTGGACCCAAGCGTCGTGGCCCAGTTGGCCGATGTCTACCGCAGCGAGATTTCGACCCTGTCGCTTCGTATTCAGGTCCACGGCGACCCGACTTACCTCAAGCAGGACGAAAAAGTCTCGCTGATCCGGGCCCTTCTGCTGGCCGGCGTCCGGGCCGGGTTTCTCTGGTTTCAGCTCGGCGGACGGCCGTGGCGGCTGCTGTTCCAGCGCGGCAAGATGTTCCGGATTGCAGCCGAACTCGCCGGTTGAACCTGGTGGTGGCCGGCTGTCGCGCGGATACCGCGTGCTAAAATGATGGTTTTCGGGGCCTCGCTCCGAGCCAACATCGACACCGGAGAACTTCAATGCGAGACGAGCTGAACTGTCGCGACACACTAGAGGCGAACGGCAAGACTTACCACTTCTACAGCCTGGCGAAACTGGGCGAGAAACACGACATTTCCCGGCTGCCCTACTCGCTCAAGATCCTGGCCGAAAACCTGCTGCGGCACGAAGACGGCGAAAATATCACCGGCGACGACATCGCCGCGATTGCAGATTGGGATCCGAATGCGGAACCCAGCCAGGAAATCGCTTTCACTCCGGCGCGCGTCGTGCTTCAGGACTTCACCGGCGTGCCCGCCATTGTCGATCTGGCGGCAATGCGCGACGCGATGAAGAACCTGGGCGGCTCGCCGACCAGGATCAATCCGCTTTCTCCGGCGGAACTGGTCATCGACCATTCGGTCCAGGTCGACAAGTACGGCACCGACGACGCGCTGGATCTGAACAACCGCATCGAATTCGAACGCAACAAGGAACGCTACGCCTTCCTGCGCTGGGGTCAGGGCGCGTTCGAGAACTTCAAGGTGGTGCCGCCGAATACCGGCATCGTGCACCAGGTCAACCTCGAGCATCTTTCGCGCGTGGTTTTCGGCGAGGACGTCGACGGCGAATTGATGGCGTGGCCGGACACCCTCGTAGGTACCGACTCGCACACCACCATGATCAACGGCCTCGGCATCCTCGGCTGGGGCGTCGGCGGCATCGAGGCCGAAGCGGCCATGCTCGGCCAGCCCATCTCGATGCTGTTGCCGCAGGTCGTCGGCTTCAAGCTCAACGGCAAGCTCAAGGAAGGTGCAACGGCCACCGACCTGGTGCTGACCGTCACCGAAATGCTGCGCAACAAGGGCGTGGTCGGCAAGTTCGTCGAGTTCTTCGGCGACGGCCTCAGCCAGCTGCCGCTCGCCGACCGGGCCACCATCGGCAACATGTCGCCGGAATTCGGATCCACCTGCGCGATCTTCCCGATCGACAGCGAGACGATCCGCTACCTGAAGCTCTCCGGGCGCAGCGAGGAGCGCCTGGCCCTCGTCGAGGCCTACGCCAAGGCGCAGGGCATGTGGCGCGAGGACGGAGACGAAGACGCCGAATATACCGAGATCCTGGAGCTGGACCTGGACGACGTCGAGCCTTCGCTGGCCGGGCCGAAGCGTCCGCAGGATCGCATCGCACTGTCGAACGCCAAGCACAAGTTCATCGAGGTCTGCGCCGAGATGACGAAGAACCGCGACGGCAATGCCGAGGGACGCTTCGCCGACGAAGGCGGCGGTACCGCTGTGGGCCATGACACCCCCGGCGTGGCCGAGGTCGAGTACAAGGATCAGGAATTCGTGCTCAAGGACGGCGCGGTCGTGATTGCCGCGATCACCTCGTGCACCAACACCTCGAATCCGGCGGTGATGCTGGGCGCCGGTTTGCTGGCGCGCAACGCACGCGAAAAGGGGCTGACGGTCAAGCCGTGGGTCAAGACCTCGCTGGCGCCGGGCTCCAAAGTGGTCACCGACTACCTCGAGTCGGCCGGCCTGGACGATGATCTCGAAGCGCTGGGCTTCTATACCGTCGGCTACGGCTGCACGACCTGCATCGGCAACTCCGGCCCACTGCCCGAACCGATCGACAAGGCGATACGCGACCATGAAATAGTGGTGTGTTCGGTACTCTCCGGCAACCGCAACTTCGAAGGTCGCATCCACCCCGAGGTTCGCACCAACTACCTGGCCTCGCCGCCTTTGGTGGTGGCCTACGCCATCGCCGGGCGGATGGACATCGACCTGATCGCCGAACCGCTGGGCGAGGATTCGAACGGCAACGAGATCTTCCTCAAGGACATCTGGCCGGACGCGCACGAGTTGCACGACTTCATTCGCGACACCGTGACCTCGGAGATGTATGCCAGCAACTACGCCAGCGTATTCGAAGGCGACGAGCGCTGGAAGTCCATGGATACGCCCACCGGCGAGATGTTTGCCTGGTCCGATGATTCGACCTACGTGCAGAACCCACCCTATTTCGAAGGCATGTCGCTGGACCTGCCCGAGATCGGCGACATCAAGGGTGCGCACTGCCTGGCCAGACTGGGCGACTCGGTCACCACCGATCACATCTCGCCGGCCGGATCGATACAGCCGACTTCACCGGCCGGCGAATACCTGCAGGAAAACGGCGTCTCGCCGGTAGATTTCAACTCCTACGGCTCGCGCCGCGGCAACCACCAGGTCATGATGCGCGGCACCTTCGCCAACGTGCGGATCAAGAACGAGATGGCCGAGGGCACCGAGGGCGGTTTCACCACCCACGTGCCTTCCGGCGAAGTGATGCCGATCTACGACGCGGCCATGAAGTACAAGGAAAAGAACACACCGCTGGTGGTCATCGCCGGCAAGGAATACGGTTCCGGTTCGTCGCGCGACTGGGCGGCCAAGGGCACCCTGTTGCTGGGCGTCAAGGCGGTGATCTGCGAATCGTTCGAGCGCATCCATCGTTCCAACCTGGTCGGCATGGGCGTGCTGCCGCTGACCTTCGCCGAGG
>DATGCS010000122.1:0-10953 GCA_035311685.1 Wenzhouxiangellaceae bacterium | reverse complement strand
GTGGCCCAGAGTGGCCCCGGAGGTCAGCAGGAGAAAGCGCAGTTCATCGCCCAGTGCAGCGAGATCGGATGCCAGCATGCCGTCGGCTTCCAGCGTGACCTCGGCGGCCAGCGACGAGCCGATCGCCTTGTCGCGCCGCAGTGCCTCCAGTCGCTGCCCGACCACGTCGCGCACCGCGCGCAGGCGCTCGAAGCGTGCGCGCTGATCCGGCGCAATTTCGACAAGTTCGGAATACCAGGTCGCGAGCATCACCGTGTCGCTATCCCGTTTCGGCATTTCGCCCCAGATTTCCTCGGCCGTGAAGCTGCAGACCGGGGCGAGCCAGCGCACCAGCGCCTCCAGAATGCCGAGCATCGCGGTCTGGGCCGACCGCCGGCCCGGGTGATCGGCGGGCAGGGTATAAAGCCGGTCCTTGATGATGTCGAGGTAGAACGCGCCCATGTCGATGGAGCAGAAATGATGCACGCGCTGGTAGACCTGCCAGAAGCGGTAGTTGGCATAGGCGTCGACGACCTCGGCGTTCAGCCGGGCGGCCAGGTCGAATGCGTACCGGTCCAGCGGCAGCATCTCGTCGGTTGCCATGTTGTGAGTGGCCGGATCGAAGTCGTGCAGGTTGCCCAGCAGAAAGCGTGCGGTGTTCCGGATTCGCCGGTAGGCGTCGGCGACGCGCTTGAGAATTTCGTCCGAGACGCTCATTTCCTGGCGATAGTCGGCGGCCGCCACCCACAACCGGAGAATGTCGGCGCCCAGCGACTTCATGATCTGCTGGGGCGCAATGACGTTACCCTGCGACTTGGACATCTTGCGGCCGTCGGCGTCGACCGTGAAACCGTGGGTGAGCACCGCCTTGTAGGGCGCCTCGCCGTGCATTGCCACTGAAGTCAGCAGCGACGACTGGAACCAGCCGCGGTGCTGGTCCGAACCCTCGAGATAGAGGTCGGCCGGACGGGTCAGCTCTTCGCGCTGGTCCAGAACGCAGTGGTGGGTGACGCCCGAATCGAACCACACGTCGAGAATGTCGGGGACGGGCTCGTAGCGTTCACCATCGACCCCCAGACGTTCGGCGATGTCGTCTTCGTACCAGCCGTCCACGCCTTCGGATTCGACCAGCGCGGCGAACCGTTCCAGGATGTCGACGGTCTCGGGGTGGGGTTGCTGCGACTCGCGATCGATGAACAGTCCCAGCGGGACGCCCCAGGTGCGCTGGCGCGAGATGCACCAGTCGGGTCGGTTCTCGACCATGCCGCGTATCCGCGCCTTGCCCCAGTCGGGCACCCAGCGGACGTTGTCGATTTGTTCCAGCGCATCGGTGCGCAGGCCGGCCTGATCCATTGAAATGAACCACTGCGGCGTGGTCCGGAACGCGGTCGGGCTCTTGTGGCGCCAGCAGTGAGGATAACTGTGGGCGAAGGGCTTTGCGCAGAGCAGCGCGTCTTTTTCGCGCAGAACATCGACCAGCCGGTCGTTGGCCTTCCAGACGAATTCGCCGCCGACTTCCGCGGTGTCCTCGAGGAACAGGCCGCGGCCGTCTATGGGGTTGACCACCGGCAGATCGTAGACCCGGCCGATGTCGAAATCTTCCTGGCCGTGGCCGGGTGCGGTGTGCACGGCACCGGTGCCGGTCTCGGTGGTCACATGATCGCCCAGGATCACGGGCACATCGTAGTCGTTGAAAGGGTGCCTGAGCCGCAGGTGTTCAAGCGCGTTGCCGGCGACCGTGCCCAGCGTTTCGACGTTTTCGAGGCCGCAGCGCTCGGTCACGGACCCGACCAGGTCGTGGGCCACGACCAGCCGCAGCGTACGCCCGTCATGCTCGGCCTGCAGCAGGTCGTAGTCGAGGTCCGCGTTCAAAGCGACGGCCTGGTTGGCCGGAAGCGTCCACGGCGTGGTCGTCCAGATCACCACGCCGGTCGGCGCTTCGCTCGGCGGCGCGCCGAATCTTTCCGCCATTGCCGCCGGATCGACCGCTTCGAACAGCACATCGACGGCCGTGGAGGTCTTGTCGGCGTATTCAATCTCGGCCTCGGCCAGCGCCGATCCGCAGTCGAAACACCAGTGAACCGGCTTGACGCCACGCTTCAAATGGCCGCGCTCGACGATGCTGGCAAGCGAGCGCAGCATGTTGGCCTCGAAGCTGAAATCGCGGCTGGCGTAAGGGTTGTCCCAGTCGGCGAGGCCGCCCAGGCGCTTGAAGTCCTCGCGCTGTCGGTCGATCTGCCTGCCGGCGTACTCACGGCATTTCTGCCGGAAAGTTTTTGCGTCGACCTTGCGGCCGACCTTGCCGACCTTTTTTTCGACCTGAAGCTCGATCGGCAGTCCGTGGCAGTCCCAGCCCGGTACATAAGGCGCGCGGTAACCGGCCAACAGGGCCGAACGCACGACGAAATCCTTGAGAATCTTGTTGACCGCGTGGCCGATGTGGATATCGCCGTTGGCATAGGGCGGCCCGTCGTGCAGCACGAAAGGCGGCCGTTCCCGTGTTTGCACCTGAATCGTTTCATAGCGCCGGCTCGCGAACCACTGCTTTAGCATCTCGGGCTCGCGCTGCGCCAGCGAGGCCTTCATCGGGAAATTCGTTTTCGGCAGGTTTATGGTGTCTTTGTAATCCATGGATTCTTCAGCGGCTGGCCGGTCGGCGTGACATGATCGCTATTGTCGCCCATTCAGCGGCGCGTCAGCAGGGCTTTTGCCCGCTCGACGTCCCGGTTCATCTGCTCGACCATTGCCGCCAGCGACTCGAAGCGTTCCTCGTGGCGTATGAAGCCCTCGAACTGCACGCGAAGATGCCTGCCGTAGAGGTCGCCGTCGAAGTCGAAAAGATGAATCTCCAGCAGCCAGTCGCGCCCGGCCACCGTTGGTCTGCGACCGAGACTGACGATACCGGGGTGGCCGGATAAACGTTCGCCGTCGACGCGAACCGCTGCAATCCCGGAGAAGGCCGGGGGTTCGGCGACGCGGATGTTGGCGGTGGCAAATCCCAGTTCACGTCCGAGTTGCTGGCCGCGGATCACCCGGCCCGAAATCGTGTAGGGACGGCCCAGCAGGTGCTCAGCCAGCGCCAGGTCGCCCCCGCCAAGCGCCTGCCTGAGCCGACTGGATGACACGCGCTGAGCGGTCCGGTCGTCGGAGCTTGTTCTTGCAACGACGGTTTCGGCGACCACGGTCTCGAATCCGAATTTTCGGCCGTATTCGATCATCATGGCGGCGTCTCCAGCCGCCTTGTGGCCGAAACGGAAATCGGCTCCGATGATGACCTGCCCCACATTCAGGCCGCCGACCAGCACATCCCTGACGAAGCCTTGGGGCGACAGCATCGAAAAAGCCCGATCGAACCGGAGCTGCGCCACGACCTCGATGCCGAGGCGTGCGCCGACATCGATCTTGTCGCGCAGCTTCATCACGCGCGGTACCGGATCATGCGGGACGAAGAACGTTCGCGGCAGCGGCTCGAAGCAAAGCATCGCCGGCCGACTTTCCGGGGCGAATCGGACGGCTTGCGCAAGCAGCGCCTGGTGGCCGAGATGAAGTCCGTCGAAGTTGCCGATCGCCAGCGCGAGCCGACGGTCGTCCGCAAGCCGGGCGGGCAGGTGGCGAATCAATTGCATGCGCGGGCCTTGGGCTGAACGCTGCGGTTGTCGAAAAGATCGAAAGATGATTTCAGCCGCGGATGAACGCGGATGGACGCGGATAAAGACAGATCAATGCAGGAGGAAAACAAGTTCAGCGGCGGATTTCGGACGCTGAAATTCATCGAACTGCATCGAAATAAGTCACTTTTTATTATCTGCATTTATCTACCCGCGCTCATCTGCGTGAATCCGCGGCAAAATCGCTTTCCCAATCGATTTCCACGACCGCCGAATTCTACCGCCTCGGCAATGAATCATTCCGGGTCGCGCGGGCGCATCAGGGTCGCAGGTCGAAGGCCGAGCGCTGAAAGGGCCAGCGCGTAGACTGCTGCGCCGGCCCCTATCGCCCCGGCCAGCCAGACGACGCGCGGTGCCAGTCCCATGTCCAGCCAGTCGGCGGTTGGCGGCACCAGCCAGTAAAGCGCCAGAACCATCGCCAGGCCCGAGATGCCGATGCGGGCCAGGTCGCGCCAGGGAAAGGCGGGCGCCAGGCCCTGGCGTGCGAGGCTTTTCCACAGCAGCAGCGCGTTGAGCCAGGCCGAGGCGCTGGAGGCCAGCGCCAGTCCGGCGTGCGCGCCCGGGTTCAACGCAAGCGCCTGCCAGGGGTCTTCCAGCAGCAGGCCGCCGGCAAGATGCCAGGTGATGGCGCCGACGAAAAGTATATTCAGCACCATGTTGACCACCAGTGCCAGAACCGCGATGCGCACCGGGGTTCGCGTGTCCTGGCGCGAAAAGAACGCCGGCGCCAGGATCTTTACCCCGATGAACGCAGGCAGGCCGATGCAGTAGGCGCCCAGTGCCAGCGCGGTCATTTCGACGTCGTTGACCGAGAACTCGCCGTAGTGAAAAAGCGTGGTTGCTGTCGGCCCTCCGAGTACCGCCAGCCCGACCGCAGCCGGCAAGCCAATGACCAGGCCCAGCAGCACCGCCCATGCCAGCGTACTGCGGAACCGCTGGCGGTCCGCCCGCGCGTGCAGCGAAGACAGGGTCGGCAGTATCACGACCGAAAGCGCGACGCCGAACATGCCCAGCGGAAACTCCATCAGTCGATCGCCGTAGTACAGCCAGGAGATACTCGCTTCAACCAGCAGCGACGCGATCAGCACGTCGAGCAGCAGGTTGATCTGTGCGACCGACGAGCCGAACAGCGTGGGAATCATCAATTTCATGATCCGGCGCACCCCCGGGTGACCGAAATTCGGGCGGGGCAGCGGCAGCAGGCCGTGGCGTGCCAGTGCCGGCAGCTGGATAGCCAGTTGCAGGATTCCCGCGACCAGGACGCCCCAGGCCAGCGCCTTGACCGGTTCGGCGAAACGCTGGCTGAAAACGACCGCCGCGGTAATCAGGCAGATATTGAGCAGTGCCGGCGTCAAGGCCGGCAGGGCGAACTTGCCCAGCGTGTTCAGGATGCCGCCGGCAAGCGCGGTCAGCGCGATGAACAGCAGGTACGGAAAGGTCACCCGCAGCATCTCGGCGGCCAGTCCCTGTTGGTAGGGATCATCGGCGAAGCCGGGCGCGAATATGGAAACGACCCAGGGTGACGCCAGCATTCCGAAACCGGTCAGCGCAATAAGCACGGCCAGCAGGCAGCCGGCAGTGGCGTCGACCAGCGATTTCATCTCGGCCTGGTCGCCGCGTTCACGGTATTCGGCCAGCACCGGCACGAACGCCAGCGAGAACGATCCCTCGGCGAACAGCCGACGCAGGAAATTGGGAATCTTGAAGGCGACGAAGAACGCGTCCGTCGCCGCACTCGCACCGAAATAACGCGCCAGCACTATGTCGCGCACCAGTCCCAGAATGCGAGAGACCAGCGTCATGCTGGAAAAAGAGAAGATCGAGCGCAGCAGGCTCATTTTCGGCAGGGCGCTCCTGCCGGTTTCGATTGGCGGACTGGCTTGACTAAAGCCCTGCAACCGGCGATACTATACGGCTTGATTTTTATCATTATTGATTTATCAATACCCACTGCAATTCTTAAAGGTTTCAGGAGCAATTCGTGGCCAATAGCCCATCAGCACGCAAGCGCGCCCGCCAGTCCGAGCGCAATCGACAGCATAATGCGGGCCAGCGCTCGTATGTGCGCACCATGATCAAGAAGGTCGTCAATGCCGTCAAGGCCGGCGACAGGACTGCTGCCGAGGCCGCCTACAAGGCTGCCGTGCCGGCAATCGATCGGTCGGTCAGCAAGGGTGTGATGCACCGCAACAAGGCCGACCGTCACAAATCACGCCTGGGGCAGCACGTCAGAAGCCTCTAGCCAGCAGCGTCCGGCAACCTGGCGTAATGCCGGCCCGTCGCTGACGGTCGCGGTGATCTGATGCGAATCATCAAGCCGGTCAGCGCTTTCGGATCAGGGTCAGCGGGCCGGTCAGGCGCTGTCCGGATTCCCCAGCCAGCGATCGCACCAGTCCAGCATGGGATGCTTTTCGCCGATCGCGCTTGATATCACCTTCCGTGCATCACTCAACGCAGGAACGGCGCTTCGATCGCCGGCTTCGATGCGAGCGACGAGTGATATGGCGCGGGCTTCCGCGATCCGCCACTCGCTCATTTCGAGTTCGTCGCGCCGCAGTTGCATGCATCGGTCGGCCATTTCCCGTGCGTCAGACGGATCGGTGTCGATCTTCAGCCGCGCCGCCTCGCATAGCGACTGCGCCAGATATCTGTTGGAGGCGGGCTGCTGGGTCTCCAGGTTGCGAGTGGCTGCGGCAAGCCTTTCGGTCGCGCGTCCGGTCGCCCGAGCTCCGCCCAGCGCCGCCTGGAATTCGGCAATCGCGGTAAAAAGGTGGTCCGGCCCGACAATTCCCTCGAATCGCGTCCGCGCAGCCTCCAGATCCTCGCGTGCCCGCGAGAGATTCCCCGCGGCCAACTCCACCCGGCCACGCGCCAGCTGCGCCCGCACATGGTTGAGGCTGTCGCGACCCTCGAAACGCTCTATCAATGAAACGCCGTTAGCGACGTGCTCACGTGCCTGTTCGATACGGTGGCGGGTCGCCAGCAGTGAACCCAGATTCAGGTGCGCGGCGGCAAGTGCGCCGGATTCGCCGAATCGTTCGGCCCGGCGTCGGATGGCTTCCCGGTAAAGCGGCTCGGCTTCGGAGAGTTCGCCACGCTGATGCAGCAGGCTGGCAAGATTGGACATTATCGTCAACGCGCTCGAGCCGTCTTCCAGGCCGAGCCTGCGCCAGTTGTCCAGTGCTTCGCGCAAAAGTGACAGCGCTTCGCCGGTCCGTCCCGCGTGCATCAGGGTAATGGCAAGATTGTTGCTGGCCGTGGCCCGCAGTCGGGAGGGCCCAGGTTCGGTCCTGGCCAGCCGGACGGCTTCCTGCAGCGTAGAGATCGCATCGTCCCATAGGCCCTGTCCTCTCAGCGCCTGGCCTCGAATCTGAATGACGTCGGCGATTCGAGCGGCATTTCGGGCCGGCGACCGGCGCAGAAATTCGAGCGCGTCGTCGGTCAGCGCCACAGCCTCGGCGGAATCGCCGTGCCGCAGGCGGACCTGTGCCAGATCGGCACGGGCGATGGCCTGCATCAGTGGAGAGGCAAGGTTCGGTTTGAAGTCGACGAACGACGAAAGCAGCGGATCGGCGCCGGCGAAATCGTTCATCGCGATGTAGATCTCGCCCAGCAGTAGCTTGATAGAGACGAGCATCTGCGGGTCATTGGCGTGGAGGCGCTCGGCAACCTTCACGCTTTCGGTCAGCAGTTCGCGCGTGGAAAGTTCTTCATCGGAACTGTTTTGACCGACCTCGCGGAATAGCAGAACCAGTTGTTCGCGCAATAAAGTGGATCGTTCGGCTTCGAAGCGCGCAGCATCGCGCTCGGCGGCTGCGATACGCGCCTGCCATGAGATCCCGGCCACGCCGACGACAACGGCGGCGAGCGCCAGCCCGGCGAGTCCTGCGGCGAACTGGTGGCGGCGTGCCCAGAGCGCAATCCGCGACGTCATGCCGTAATCGATCACCGATACAGGTCGTCCGGCCATCAGGGCTCGGATATCGCCGATCATTTGCGGCACCGAGCTATAGCGCCGGTCCGGATCCATGGCGCTCGCCGTGTTGATGACCGCCGCCAGTGCGGTTGGCCGAATGGCGTCGAGCTCCGCCGGATGAAGCGACACGCCATGCTTGCCTGGTTGACCGGTCAGCATCCAGCGCAGCAGCGAACCCAGCGCGTAAATATCGCTTTGGGTCGAGGCCGGATTGCCTTCAAGTTGCTCGGGCGCCGAGAATGCCGGCGTCAGCGCTTCGGTCTGCCCGGACGCGTCACGTTCGACCGAAATCAGGCGCGCGACCCCGAAGTCCAGCAGTTTCGGCCTGCCGTCGGGCCCGATACGGATATTGGCCGGCTTGATGTCGCCGTGCACGACCTGCCGCTGGTGGGCGTGCGCAACAGCCTCTGAGATTTCGGCAAACAAGCCGAGACAGCGGCTGTCGTTCGGATCGCCGCCCGCGCCGGTCCGTTCACGACAATCGGCAAGATCTTCGCCCTCGATCCATTCCATGACCAGGTAGTTCTGGCCGTCGGGAAGTGTCCCCCCGTCTATCACGCGGGCGATATTCCGATGATCCAGGCGAGCCAGAAGCTGCGTTTCCACCGCCAGGCGCTCGGCCATCAGTGCATCGTCGCGCGAGCGGATGAACTTGATCGCGACATTCATCTCGAAAGCGCCATCGGCCCGTTCGGCCCGATAAACCACGCCCATGCCGCCGGCGCCGACTGGCTCGGCCAGCCGCCAGTCGCCGATTCTCGTGCCGGCCGGCAGCGCTTCGCGCTGCAGCGTGAAGTCGGCAAGCGCGGCATCGCCGGCGCGCTCGAACATCGATTCCAGGAACGATGTCGGATTGCCCGAAGCCATCAGCAGACGCTCCAGCCATGAATGTATCCGCGGACAACGGCGCGCAAGCTCGCGCATGCGCTGCGCCCGGGCCGCAGCGGACAAGTCCAGCAGCTGATCGAGCAGCGCATCGATGACTTTTCTGCGTGCCGGGGTCAGCCGGACGGTTGGCGTCTGCTTGGTCATCCGATCATCTGCCCGACGGCTCTGGAATGGGCAGGAGTATAGCAACCCGCTGCACGACGCGATTCCGAGTCAGGTTCGACCCAGAACCTCGGCGATCTGCGATACCAACTGCTTGAGCCCCGCTCCGGATACCGATGAGATCATGAAGCTCGGACCTTGCCAGCGCAGGTCGCCGACGATGCGATCGCGCGCACGTTCGAGTTCCGGGTCGGCAAGCTGGTCGGTCTTGGTGATCACGAGCCAGCGGGGCTTGGCCAGCAATTCGGGGTCGAAACGCCCGAGTTCGTGCTCGAGTGCCTTGACCTGCTCGACCGGGTCGCTCCCGTCGATCGGCTGCACCTCGACCAGGTGCAAGAGCAGCCCGGTGCGCTGCAGATGCTTGAGGAACTGATGGCCGAGTCCAGCACCTTCGGCAGCGCCCTCGATGATGCCTGGAATGTCGGCGATGACAAAGCTGCGTCCCGGCTCCAGGCTGACCACGCCCAGGTTCGGGTGCAGGGTTGTAAAGGGATAGTCGGCCACCTTCGGCCGTGCCTTCGATACGGCCGAGATCAAGGTCGACTTTCCGGCGTTCGGAAACCCCAGCAGGCCGACATCGGCAAGCACCTTGAGTTCGAGATGGAGCGCGCGCGCCTCGCCGGCCGTACCTTCGGTGAACTGTCGCGGTGTACGGTTGACGGAGGATTTGAAATGGATGTTGCCCTTGCCGCCGGTGCCGCCCCTGGCCACCAGCAGCCGTTGGCCGGGTTGCGTGACGTCGCCTATGATTTCATCGGTCTCGACATTGCGCACGATGGTGCCCAGCGGAACGCGCACTACGATGTCTTCGGCCGATTTGCCGGTTCGTTGCCGCCCCTGGCCGGGCTGGCCGTTGCGGGCCTGGAACATTCGGGCATGGCGAAAGTCGACCAGCGTGTTGAGACCGGGGTCTGCTTCCATCCAGACGCTGCCGCCGTCGCCGCCGTCGCCGCCGTCGGGACCGCCCTTCGGAATGTACTTCTCGCGCCGGAAGCTCACGCTGCCGTGCCCGCCGCGGCCGGCGCGGACTTCGATTCGGGCTTCGTCGACGAATTTCATGGGGCGGGCCGCCTGAAAGTCAAAATCTGTGCATTGTTTCTGGAAATAGCAAAAAGCCGGCACGCGGCCGGCTTTTCGGAGTCCGGTTGTTGCAGCGGATTACTCCGCCGGTTCGACCGAAACGAACTTGCGTGCCGGCTTCCCGCGCTGGCGGAACACGACCTTGCCGTCGGAAAGCGCGAACAGCGTGTGGTCGCGACCGATGCCGACATTGTCGCCGGCATGGAAACGCGTACCGCGCTGGCGGACCAGGATATTGCCTGCATCCACTTGCTCGCCGCCGTAGCGCTTCACGCCGAGAAACTTGGGATTCGAATCGCGACCGTTGCGGGTAGAGCCGCCTGCTTTTTTATGTGCCATCTGATTAGCCCTCGATACCGGTAATCTTGAGTTCGGTGTAGTACTGGCGGTGGCCCATCTGCTTCATGTGGTGCTTGCGACGCTTGAACTTGATGATGCGCACCTTGTCGCCGCGTCCGTGACCGACCACTTCGGCCGTCACCTTGCCGCCGTCGATGTTCGGCGCGCCGACACGAATGTCGTCGCCGTCGGCAACCATCAAAACTTCATCGAGCTCGACCGAGGCGCCGTTTTCGGCGTCCAGCTTCTCGACTCGAACGATTTCCCCGGTCGCGGCCTTGTATTGCTTGCCGCCGGTCTTGAATACCGCGTACATGATTATGGGCTCCAGAACAGTGCGTTTAAACTTAAGAGCGGGAATGTTACCGACTTTGGCGTCCAAGGTCAATATGCCGCTGAAAAACGGCCGCCGGGCCGCTTTGCCGGGATCGGTCGATTCTGAACAGGTTTTTGCAATTCCGAGCACTTTCTGGACGAGATTCGCAAGCGGTCGTGGCCGGCGCTGCGATGCGATGCTGATACGTTTTTGACGGTGACCGCCGGCGGATTTTTCCCAGACCAGCCGCACCGCTGCTGCGATCGGAATGGCATGATCATGCAGGCTGCATCCGGATCCCGGATGCAGAGAAAACGATTTCCGCCCGAGTCGAGTTACAATAAGCGGGTTGAATGATCGAACGCACTTCAATCTGCCTGGGACCCCGGTTTTGGAAAAGACACGCCAGCGCCAGCGAACCCGTTCGAACAAGAGCATCGATTTCTTTCGCGGGTTTTTAAAGGATCCCCGGCAGGTTGGATCGGTGATTCCGAGTTCTCGGTTCATGGAACGCAAGATCATCGAGTTCTCCGAACTCGCCGATG
>DATGCS010000121.1:0-13945 GCA_035311685.1 Wenzhouxiangellaceae bacterium | reverse complement strand
ACCAGCGAGCGTCGAAAGTCCGCCTTTGCGACGTGTTCCGGGCTCGCCGACGGGTTGAGGATGAGTTCGGCCCCTGCCAGGCAGTGGTCCATGCCGGGCGGGTGGGGCGACCACAGGTCTTCGCAGATCTCGATGGCGAAGCGGATGCGACCTGCGCGAAACAGTTGATTGCAGGCGATCCGAAACCGCCCGAAGTCGGGATCGTCGACGGCCTGGTCGACGCCGGCGCCGGATGCAAACCAGCGGCATTCATAGAATTCGCCGTAGTTCGGCTGGACCTGCTTGGGCACTATGCCCCGGATGCGTCCGTCGGCAAGCACGACTGCCGCGTTGAACAGCCGCCCGTCAGGGCCTCGCCACGGCGCGCCCACCACGGCGGCGATCTGATTGGTGGCTTCGGCAATGGTCATCAGGGCCCGGCGAACAGCGTGGTGAAGACCGCTGCTGAAAAAAAGATCTTCGCAGGTATAGCCGGTCAGGCAAAGCTCCGGGAACAGCGCGATGCCGGCGCCCTGCTCTTTCAGTTGGTGCAGGTGGCCGACGATGCGCTGCGCGTTGGTCGCCGGATCGCCGAGCGCCAGCACCGGGGCCACAGCGGCGGCGCGAACGAATCCGAAATCGGCAAGATTGACATTCTGGCTCATGTGCCGTCCTTGAGCGTCACGCAGCGCGGCATGTTCATGGTCGATCGGCTTGAAGCAAACAATTCATCGAGACCCATCGGGATTGATGCGCAAAGCTTACCAGACGACAGCGATAGCACGCCTTCGCAGGGACGCGGTGCAGCTGAGCCCGAAGAAAGCAATGCGGTGTTCGCGCAGCTTCGATCATGAGGCAGCGCAGCCGGTGCTCGAATCGATCGGCGAGAGATCGAGTTTTGCTCGCTCGATATTGATCAGCCGGAAATTGCGTTCGATCAGCGTCTGAAATTCGGACTTTTCGCGCAGCATGTGGAACTCCGGCTCACAATTCAGTTGGGCGTTGAGATGGCCGCCTTCGATCGCTTCGTCGAGCAGGGAAATGGCCTTGTCGTGGTTGCCGGAAAGTGCCTCGAAGCCCGATTCGACAAATCTGAAATAGGGCATCCCGTAGCCATGTTCCCGCGGCGCCTCGAGCCTTTTTCGCCAGTGCTCAAGGGTCGCTTCCAGAGCGCTGTCCCGATCCAGTATCGATTGTGCCGCGGCAATCGGCGTCAGTTCGGACGTCATGTTGCCGAATTCGAAATAGCCCTGGAGCGCCTCGAGGCCACCCCAGCGCATCTCGTAGTATTTCAGCACCTCTTCGTGCCGGCCCGCCAGGCTCAGCACGCGAAGAAGGCTGAGCGTAGCCGTGCTGTCGTCGGGGGCGGAGGCCGCGAAGTCGCGCGCGGTGTCGATCGCCTCCTCGACACGGCCCAAGGCGGCCAGAGCCGTGGCGAATTCGGATCCGGTCACCTTCATGGCCCGCCCGAACTCCCCCAGGGTCATGTTGAGACCGCTGGCGGCCGAGACCAGCATGCTGTTGCCGTCGGCCAGCTTTGTGCGTGCAATACGCTGGGCCCGGGCCAGTTCGCCGGACCCGACCAATGCCTCGACCTCGGCCAGGTCGCCCCAGGGACTGCCGGGGAAGTCGCGCTGCAGGCTGTGCGCGGCGTCCAGCGCGAGTTCCGACTGCCCCCTGAGAAGATAGGCCATGGCGAGGTTGAACATGTTGCTGAGGTGCAGCGGGTCGATTTCAGCAAGCTGCTGCCGCGCGGCCAGTTCATCGCGAAGGCGGCCGGCGTTTCTCAAGTTTATGGCGCGCCAGTTCAGCGCGTCCGAATGACTGGGGTTGAGCTCCAGCGCGCGTGCAAGCGATTTTTCAGCCTGGGAGAAATCGCGCTGCAGGATGTTGAGCAGGCCCCGCACGGCATGCGCGCTGGCCAGACGTGGATTGAGATCGAATGCGTCGTCCAGAAGCGGTCGGGCGGCGGAAATTGCCGAGGCCACCGGTTCATTCCCGGGCGTGATTCGAGCGTCTGAAAGCATCAGCCAGGCCAGTGCCGACTGGGCAAGTGCCGGCGCGAACTGCGGATCGAGTTCGAGCGCCCGGTCGAGGAGTTCGAGCGCACGCCGCAGCCCCTTGACCGAGCGACCCTGAACAAGTTGGCGAGCCTCCAGAAAGTGTTCATAGGCTTCGATAGAGGCCGTACTGTTAGGATTTACTGTCTCCCCCTCGGCATCGACCAGGCTCAATCGGAGCTTGGATGCGATGGCGCCGGCTATTTCGTCCTGGATGACAAAGATGTCGGAGAGTTCTCGGTCGTAGTTTCTGGACCACAGGTGGAAACCGTCTTTGGAGGCGATCAGCTGGGCTGTGACACGAACCTTGTTGCCCGATTTGCGCACGCTGCCCTCGAGAACGTGCGCTACGTCCAGGGCATCGCCAATTTCCGGAATCGGCACTTCCCTGTCCTTGAAGGAAAAAGAAGACGTGCGCCCTGACACCTTCAACTCCGGGATCCCGGCAAGCAGATTCAGAATTTCCTCGGACAGACCGTGGGCAAAAAATTCCTGGTCGCCGGCCGCGCTCAGGTCGGAGAACGGAAGAACCGCGATCGATGGCGGCCGGCTGGGCTCCACCAGCGCCAGCCCGGAGCGGATCTTGTCCCAGCCCAGCCAGATCAATACAGCCGCCATGGCGACCACGGCGCCGATGCGGAGGCCAAGACCCAGCCGGTTGACCCTTGACCGGGCGACGCTTTCGGCGTGTCTGGAATTTTTCGCATTGGATTCGAACACCCAGACGATCGCCAGCGTGATCGGGAAACCGAGGATCAGCACGACAACCATTGCGCGAAAGATCCAGCCCGGCGCACCGAAGTTTTGCAGCAGGATGTCGCCCGCCTGAATCAACAGCCAGGCAACGATGAAATAGCTGGTCGCCACACGAAACGCCACGTGACCCTTGAGTGCTCTCAAAAAGCGAATGGTTTTCTCCAACTAGGAATTCCCGGCCGGCGAAACGCTGGAATCCTTGCGTACCGCCGTCGCAGACGCAGAAGTCTATCAGCACGGAAGAACAATCTTGCAAGCAGTCCGAAGACAACAATTCAATCAGGCTGTTTAAAATAACGCGTATCTGAATTGCCCACTGGATAAGGACCTCGAATTTCATGGCTGCCAGGGAAAGCGACCCGATCCGATACGTCGAACCGGTATTCCGTCCGCCCAGCGAGGCCGATTCGCTGATTCTGCCGGTGACAGATGGCTGTTCCTGGAACAAGTGCACGTTTTGCGAGATGTATACCGCCCCGCAAAAGAAGTTCAGGGCGCGAGACGAGGGCGAGGTCATGCAGATGATCCGCCGTTGCGGAGAACTCCATGGCCCGAGTGTCCGGCGGATTTTTTTGGCCGACGGCGATGCGCTGGTGCTGCCGACCCACAGGCTCGTGCGTATTCTCCAGGCCATTTCCGAGTTCATGCCTGCCGCCGAGCGGGTCTCCAGCTATTGCCTGGCACGCAACCTTCGTCGCAAGTCGGTCGAAGAACTGACCGAACTGCGCGAAGCCGGGTTGCAGATGGCTTACCTTGGCGCCGAGTCAGGCGACGATACGGTACTCGCGAAGGTCGACAAGGGCGAAACCTTCGATTCCACCCGGAAGGCGCTGGACAAACTGGGAGAAGCCGGGATCAAGCGATCGGTCATGATTCTCAACGGCTTGGGTGGCGATCGATACAGCGAACAGCACGCCGACAACTCCGCCCGCCTGGCCAATGCCGCGCAGCCGGAATACCTGGCGACTCTGGTGGTGAGTTTTCCGCAGGGCGAGGACCGGTTCCGGAGCGCGTTCCCTGAATTCGAGCCGCTGGACCGGAATGGCCTGTTCCGCGAGATGCGCCGGTTCATCCACGGCCTCGAACTCGACAATACGGTATTTCGCTCCGATCACGCCTCGAACTGGCTGGTGCTCAAAGGCACGCTCGGCGTGGATAAAGCGCGAATGCTGGCGCAGCTCGAACAGGCCATACGTCATCCGGCGAGCGCGCCGCTTCGCCCCGAGTGGGCCAGGGGGCTGTAATCAAGCCGATTGCCGATGAATGATGACAGGCTGGCCGCCTCTTGCCTTATAACAGTTGCCAACCACTGCCCTTTGAGCGCATGATGCCGATTGCATCACACTTTTGAATTGGACCACAGGGTCGTTTTTCGCAACCGAGGTAATGTCGTATGCCCGAGATACTCGCCGTTCAACCGGTACTCATGGTGCGCGACATCGCGCGCGCGGTGACTTTCTACCGTCGCCTGGGTTTCGAGCCGGCTTTTCCCGACCACGGGGATAAAACGAACTATGCGGGCATGCGTCGCGGAAACTGCGAGCTGCATCTGCAGCGCCACGATCCGCTGGAATGGACCTATCCGGTCGATCGTCCAACCACGCGCTTTGTCGTGGACGATGTCGACGGCTTGCATTCGATGTTCCTGAAGACCCGAATTCAGTACCTGACGCGACCCGCTAAGACGCCGTGGGGAACTTACGAATTTCACCTGCAGGACCCGGACGGCAACGGGCTTCAGTTCTACGCGGAACGAGAGAGCTGAGTCTGCCCGGCCAGGCCAAGCCGGTGGTAATTCCCTGCCATGGCGCGGTTACTGGACAAAGACCCGGGGGCCTCGGAGTGCACTACCGATCCTTTCCGGCCTCAAAGAAACCCGCGGATCACGAGCCAAACAAGGGGTGAGGAAGAGACCACCAGATAGATCAGCACACGCCGCGAGGCTGAACCGTTACGCCATTCCTCGATGAAGTCCATGGCGACGACTGCCGTGATGCAAAGGCTGACCATCGCGGGTACAACCAGCAAAGGTGCCGTAGCCCAGTGGTTCCAGCCGTCGGAGCGGTGGAGCTGCCATTCGACGACCAGAAGTGAAAGCAGCGGAATCCAGCAGACCCAGGACGCCACCCGAAGAAGACGGCTTCTGCGGTTGTTGAAATCGTCGCTCGGCATCGGACGCTCCAGTTCTTTGCCGTCACTGAATATATGCCTCTAGTGTACCCCGCATTGGTACGCCCCGGGAGCCGGGGCCTTGGGCTGCCTCTGTGCGGGTTGTGGTGTTTCTCGGCATTGGTTAAAGTCCTTTTCCGTTCCAGATGATTTCAAGTGCGGCCGATGAAGGGTTTCCTGAAGCGAAATTTCGTCCTGTTACTGGGTATTTCGCTGCCCGTTCTCTTGATTGCGGCGCTGTTGTTGATGCACGTCATCTCCCGCCTGGCCGCCACCGGCCCGGCTTATCCGGTCCTCTACGTCTCTTTCGACAACCATTACGGCCAGCACTTCTACGATTTCGATATAGACGATGCCGGTCGTCTGGAGATCGGATTCAGGCGGTCCGAGCAAAACGCCGCCACACGAGGGCGCCAACCCGCCGATGCAACCCTGGCCCTGTTCGACGCACGTTCAGAAACGCTCGATACATTCAGGCTGGAGCCACCTGACGATCCGGCGAACGGGCAGCGCATCGCTCTGGCCGTTCCCGGGGAACTGTCGGACCTGACCTTCAGCGGCCAGAGCACGGCCCCGGACGGTTATCGCCTGAAACTGTCCGCCTACCGCGGCGGGGGGTTGTTGCGCGAGATCTTCGGCACAGGCCGACGTTCGCGGCATCACCGCCTGGTCAACGACGGCGCTTCCTTCCGCGTACCGGGTACAGGTAGCTCGAGCTACGCATACCATGACGCTTTTATCGGCTGGGTGGTCGACGATGACGAGTAATAGCCTTGCACGGGACAGGCAGGATGCGCTGGACCGGATCGCTGCAATCGTCGAAGAGCATGATCTTTCGGTAGAGGCTGTCGTGAAACGACTGGACGGTGCATCGGCCGCCGCCGGCGGCGGGAACGAGCGCCTGATCAGAAGAATCCTTGCCTACCTAGGTGCAATCTTCGTGCTTGCAGGTGCGGTCACCGCAGTCAACATGTTCTGGGACGATCTTGGCAGCGCGGGCCGGGTAATCGCAAGCTTCGGAACGGGCCTGATCGCACTTGTGCTGGCGATTGCAACGCATAGGGATGGCCGCTACGAGGCCGCCACAACGCCGTTGTTTCTGGTTGCAGCGCTGTTCCAGACCTCGGGCCTTTTTGTATTCCTGAACGAATACATTGCCGGCGATGATCCGGCGCTCGGCGCGATGGCGGTATTCGGCGTCATGACACTTCAATCGCTTTTGCTGTTGACGTCGATTCACAGAACCGGTCTGGTTTTTCTTTCGGTGTTTTTCGGTTTTTCGTTCGTGGCATCGGCACTGGGCTGGCTGGATGTGGACGATGGATTCGCCTCGCTGATCATCGGCATTTCGGGGCTGTTGGTCAGCTGGCGAATACATGCAACGCCGCATCGTGCAGTGACGCCGCCGGCGTTTTTTGTCTTTGGTGCTCTGACCGCCTTCGGCGCATTCGACTTGGTCGAAGGCGCGTTTCCGCTGGACTTTTCCCTGGTCGGCGTGGCTGCCGCGCTGATCTATGCTGGCGTGATTGCCGGAAGCCGGTCATTGCTGGTCACCGGAGTGCTTGCGATGCTTGCCTTCCTGGGCTACTTCACGAATGAATATTTCGCCGATATGCTCAGCTGGCCCGTGGCCCTAGTGGTGATGGGGCTGCTGATGCTGGGGCTGTCGAGTTACGCCGTGAAGCTGGACCGCGGTATGCGCTCGCACGATCGAGCCTGAATGCACGCGACGGGAGACTTGAACAGCCTGCTTGCCGAAGTGCGCGCGTGTCGGGTGTGCGTCGGCGCGCTCCCGCTTGGCCCGCGCCCGATTCTCCAGGCGCACCCTGACGCCAGAATCCTGATCGCGAGCCAGGCGCCCGGGCGAATCGCCCACACCTCCGGAATTCCGTTTCAGGACCCCAGCGGACGCCGCCTGCGCGCGTGGATGGGGGTGAACGAGATCATATTCTACGATCCTCGCCTGATCGCTATCGTGCCTATGGGATTTTGCTATCCGGGACGCGGCAAAGGGGGCGATCTGCCGCCGCGCCCCGAGTGCGCGCCACTTTGGCGAGAGGCCGTGCTGAATCAGCTCAAGCGCATCCGTCTCACGCTGGTGATCGGGACCCACGCCCAGCGATGGCACCGGGTCTCCGGCGGCGTATCGGTGGCGGATGCCGCACGGACCTGGTTCGATGAACAATCGCCGGTAATACCGCTGCCCCATCCAAGTCCGCGCAACAATGGCTGGCTGGCCAGAAATGCCTGGTTCGAACGGGATATGCTGCCCGCGGTCCGGGAGCATGTCACCAAGGCGCTGGACTAGCCTGCGATTGAACGGGGTACGGTGTAGCATTGAGCGGACGAAAATCATGGAGACTTTAAAAAATGCGGAGCATAGGGCATCCCGGCTTCATACCGGTCTTGATTCTTTTCATTCTTTCCGGTTGTGCGTCGCTGGGCGACACGCCGGCCGACAAACGCCAGGCCGTTCTCGATATGCGTGACGAAACCCTGGCGCGCCTTTACCGCGAAAAACCCGGTGCCGAAGCGCGGATCGCAGAGGCGGCCGGGTGGGGCGTGTTCGACGCGGCCAGCCAGAACATTATTCTGCTGCAGACCGGCGGCGGCTATGGGGTGCTGACTTCGGCCGAAGGTGAAACCACTTTCATGAAGGTCGGCGGCGCCGGTGTCGGGTTCGGGATCGGACTCAAGGACTACCGCGAAGTGATCATTTTTCGCAAGCAGTCAGACTTCGAGAAATTCCGCGATTCCGGCTGGGAGGCCAGCGGCCAGGCCGAGGCCACAGCGAAGGCGGGAAAGCAGGGCGGCTCGGCGTCCGGAAAGCAGTCGATCGATATGGATGTGACGACCTACCAGATGATGGAATCCGGCATCGCGCTGCAGGCCACCGTGGGCGCCAGCAAATACTGGAAATGGGGCGAGCTCAATCAGTAGCTCAGACTGCAGTCAGCCAGTCGTCAGCCATAGGCGGGCTGCGGCACAGTTGGCGCGCGGGATGCTGGTACCCATGAAGTTCAACCGCTTGACTCTGTTTCGGTCCCGCTTATGGCTGGGTGTCGATCCGGGGTTCGGAACCGCGCGGTGGGCGCGCGCTTGATCTACCTGCTATTCTTTCGACAGGCCCTGGCGCAAGGAATCTGAAGTTGTCGACTCGAAGCATCGGTCTCGAAGAAGAGCTCTATAGCTACCTGAAGGATCATTCCCTGCGCGAAGATCCGTTGCTGGCGGAACTTCGCGAGGAAACCGCGAAGATGCCCCAGGCGAACATGCAGATTGCGCCGGAACAGGGCCAGTTCATGGCGCTGCTGGCCCGAATCATCGGCGCCAGGCGCTACCTGGAGGTGGGTACGTTTACCGGCTACAGCGCGCTGGCGGTCATGCAGGCCATGCCCGTGCAGGGTGAAGCGACCTGTCTGGACATCAGCGAGCAATGGACCACGATCGCCCAGCGATACTGGATTCGCGCCGGACTGGCCGACCGCATCCACCTGCACCTGCGGCCGGCTGCCGAAACGCTGGCTTTACTGATCCGGGACGGATGGTCGGGCGATTACGACATGGCGTTCATCGACGCCGACAAGACCAGCTATGCCGATTACTACGAGGCCTGCATTACCCTGGTGCGCCCCGGCGGACTGATTCTGGTCGACAATACACTTTGGGACGGCGAGGTCGTCCGTCCGGTCGAAGAGCAGGATCAGGATACGCGCGCGATTGCCGCATTCAACGGCCTTGTTCACGCCGATGAGCGCGTCGATATTTCTCTGATTCCCATTGGAGACGGACTGACCATCGCCCGCAAGCGCGCCTGAGCCGCGGGTGGGGCACGCAGCAATGAACGAGCTCGGCTGGATCATCGCAGGCGGCCTGGCGATGAGCCTGATTGCGCTCAGCGGAGCAATTTCACTGCTGCTTACCAGACGAATGCTCGATCAGCTTCTGTTACCGCTGGTAGCACTTGCCGCCGGCACGCTGCTTGGCGGAGCGTTTTTCCACATGATCCCGGAAGCGGGACAGTCGATGGGTCGGCTGGCGGCCGGCAGCTGGCTATTGGCCGGGTTTGCCTCGTTCCTTGCACTGGAACAAGCCCTTCGCTGGCACCATTCGCATTCGTCGAATTCTTCAAAAGAAAAACCGGTGAGTTATCTCATTCTCATCGGCGATGCAGTCCACAACTTCGTCGGCGGCCTGGCCGTAGCCGGCGCTTTCCTGATTTCACCTTCGGCGGGCGCCGTGGCCTGGATCGCTGCCGCGGCGCACGAAGTCCCGCAGGAACTTGGTGATTTCGGTGTGCTGGTACATGGTGGCTGGTCGCGTCGCAGGGCCCTGACCTGGAATTTCATCTCTGCGCTGGCCTTTCCAGTCGGTGGGTTTTGCGCCTGGGCCGTCTCGCGCGATTTCGATGTCGGCTGGCTGGTGCTGTTCGGTGCCGGCAACTTCATCTATATTGCAGCTTCTGACCTGATCCCCGAAATCAAGTCGAACAATCGCTGGCAGTCGGGCGCAATTCATTTTCTCGCTTTTGTTGCTGGCCTGGTATTGATGGGTGGGCTTCTGGTCTGGTTCCAATAAACCCGGATTGTTTACGGTCCACTCTGTTGCGAGGCCCTTTTTATGCTGCGTTCGGCGTCTCAACGACTTCGCGAGAGCCGTTTCCGTCGTATATGGCTCCGGCGAATCTACGCCAGAGCCGCTGCATGATGGTGCAGATGGTCTTCGATGAACGTCTGGATGAAGAAATAGCCGTGGTCGTAGCCATAGTGTCTACGGAGTTCCAGAGCTTGCCCCGCACGGGCGCAGGCCTCCTCGAACCGCTCGGGCTGCAACTGCTCTTCCAGAAACTGGTCGGACAGACCCTGGTCGATAAGGATTTTGCCGTCGAATTTGTGCCGGGCGACCAGTTCGCAGGCGTCGTAACGTTTCCAGGCCTCGGGATCATCGCCCAGGAAGCGGGGCAGGGCTTTTCTGCCCCAGGGCACCTGCGTCGGGGCAACGATAGGTGCGAACGCAGATACCGACCGATAGGAAGTGGCGTTCTTTAATGCGATGGTCAGGGCGCCATGCCCGCCCATCGAATGGCCGAAGATCCCGGCTCTGAGCGGGTCGACCGGGAAATGCGCCGCGATGATGCCGGGCAGTTCCTGCGTGAGGTAGCTGTACATCCGGAAATGATCCGACCAGGGCTCACGCGTGGCGTCGACGTAGAAGCCTGCGCCCTCGCCGAAATCCCAGTCGTCGGTCGCCCCCTTGATGCCGGTGTTGCGCGGGCTTGTATCCGGTGCGACCAGTACAAGACCGAGCGCGGCGGCGACGCGTTGCGCGCCTGCCTTGATCGCGAATACCTCTTCATCGCAGGTCAGGCCGGACAGGTAGTAAAGGACCGGCAAGCGGTCGCCAGCCGAATGCGGCGGCACGAACACCGAGAAGCCCATCGGTGCGCTGCAGGCGCGCGATTCATGGGAATAAAAACCCTGGCGGCCGCCAAAGCAATGGTGGGCCTGGGTTTGGTCGATGGTGGTTTTGGTCATGGATTGGGAGCAGGGTTTGGGTAAGTGCTTCTAGATATAAATCGGGAATCGTAAATTTAAAAGCGTCTGAATCGAGAAATCGAGGCAAGCCTGGTTTTGATTTTTATTATTGTTTGGATTTTTCTATTTACGATTCACTATTCACAATTTACGAAAGTCATCAACCGGCAAATAGCCGACGGGAATCTGTACGTGTCGATCGAATCCACCGTTCCCGAGCCAAATCAATACACCACCACCGAGCGGATCGATTCGCCGCGGTGCATCAGGTCGAATCCGTCGTTGATCCGGTCCAGAGTCAGCGTGTGCGTGATCAGGTCGTCGATGTTGATTTTACCGTCCATGTACCAGTCGACGATCTTCGGCACGTCGGTTCGACCTCGAGCGCCGCCGAATGCGCTGCCGCGCCAGTTCCTGCCGGTGACCAGCTGGAATGGCCGTGTCGAAATTTCTTCGCCGGCGCCGGCCACGCCGATGATGACCGACGTTCCCCAGCCCTTGTGGCAGCACTCCAAGGCATCGCGCATGACGTCGACGTTGCCGATGCACTCGAAACTGTAATCGGCCCCGCCTCGGGTCAGGCTGACGATATAGGGCACCAGGTCACCTTCCACGTCGCCTGGGTTGACGAAGTCGGTCATGCCGAATTTTTCGGCCAGGGCGCGCTTCGACGGGTTCAGGTCCACGCCGACGATCTGGCTGGCCCCGGCCATGCGCGCACCCTGGATGACGTTCAGACCGATGCCGCCCAGGCCGAAAACAACGACCTTTGCGCCAGGTTCAACACCGGCGGTCCAGATCACGGCGCCGATGCCGGTCGTCACGCCGCACCCGATGTAGCAGACCTTGTCGAAGGGCGCGTCGGGATGAATCTTTGCGACAGCGATTTCCGGCAGAACCGTGTGATTGGCGAATGTGGAGGTTCCCATGTAGTGGTGCAGGGGCTTGCCGTCCAGGGAAAAGCGACTCGTGCCGTCCGGCATCAGGCCCTTGCCCTGGGTCTCTCGAATCGCCTGGCACAGGTTGGTCTTGGGGTTGAGGCAATACTCGCATTCCCTGCATTCCGGTGTATAGAGCGGAATCACATGGTCGCCGGCTTTCAGGGATTCGACCTCGCTGCCGACCTCCAGCACGACGCCCGCGCCTTCGTGTCCGAGGATGGCCGGGAACAGGCCTTCCGGGTCCTTCCCCGACAGCGTGAAGGCATCGGTATGGCACAGGCCGGTGGCCTTGATTTCAATCAGCACTTCGGCCGGACCCGGGGGCTGCAGGTCGACGCTTTCTATCGTTAGAGGTTTTCCCGGTTCTATTGCAACGGCTGCACGGGTTTTCATGGGCTATTCCGGTTTGCTTGAGCTATGAATCATAGCGAACGCGGAACCGCAATTGTGCGAGCTGGTTTGCTGATCGACATGAGGGACTTATCACTGTTTCTTCATATGGCATACAGTTTGCATAAGAAGGGTGATCAACAAACGGACACCCGACTTGCCCTCGGGCAGACAAGCCTTCATGAAGATGAACACGGAGTTCCGAAATTTTGATGCTGCAGCCGATGCGGTAATCAAATTCCTGCAAGAGCGCCATGGGTTCGGCCTGTGGATGGTGACACGCGTAATAAAGGATCGCTGGATCGTACTGGCCGCCGAGGACGGCCGGTTCGGCATCAAGGCGGGCGACACTTTCAAATGGAGCGACTCGATTTGTTCCCGAATGATTCGGGAGGAAGGCCCGAAGATTGCGCAGAGATGCGACGACATCCCGGCCTACGTCGATGCGCCGATTCGCTCACGATTCGACATCAACGCCTACATCGGCGTACCTTTGAAAACAGACTGCGGCCGCTTTTTCGGCACGTTGTGTGCAATCGATGACATGGAGCACCTGGAAATCGACGAGTCGGAACTTCCGTTGCTGGAACTGCTGGGCGGCTTGCTGGGCGGCTATATTCGAAACGAGTTCGAAAACAATGAGCTGGAACGGCGCAACGAACGCTTCCGCTTCGAAGCCATGACGGATGCCTTGACGCACCTCCCAAACCGGAGAGCCTGGGAAGAAACGGTAGAAAAGGAACAACAGCGGTCAAGGAGGCTCGGGGACACGACGTTCATCAGCATCATCGATCTGAACGAGCTCAAGGAAATAAACGATCACAAAGGCCACGCCGAGGGCGACGAACTGCTTCGAAAGACCGGCCTGACGCTGCGCTACGCGGTTCGCAATTCCGATTTCCTTGCCCGCATCGGGGGCGACGAATTTGCCGTGCTTGGCGTCCAGTGTGATTCAATTGAGCCCGGCGAGGTCTCTACCCGCCTGCGCTCATCGCTGCAAAAAGCCGGTATCAGCGCATCTGTGGGGACGGCAGTCGGGCGGTCATCGGACACGCACCGCGAAGTCTGGCACAGCGCAGATGCCGCCATGTACAGGGACAAGAAGGCCGCCCGTCGGGTCGGCTGCCAATGAACCGCCGTGCGGGCGCCGAATGCCGACCGGAAGTTCCCGGTCGGCCTTTCGGAATACGCCGAACCTGCGCTATTGGCACCGTTTGTCTCAGAAAAAAGAGCTAAGACGCCCAGCGACAAGGTTCACGCTGCCTTGCGGAACCGTTTTTGACGGCCCTGACGCTTGCTCGCCGAGGCAGGCTTGCCGGCGCCACCACGTTTGCCGTTTCCACGCCCGGCGCTGGCACGGCCGCCATTGCCGTTGCCGCGGCCGCCACCTCCGCCCCCGCGCTTCCCGCCGGTGCTGTGATTCAAGCCCTCGGTCGGTTCGTAGCCCTCGATGATGCGCGTCGGGATTTCGACCTGCACCAGTTTACGAATCGCTTCGAACTTGCCGTGCTCGGATCCGGCCACCATCGATACGGCAAGCCCCTCACGACCCGCGCGGCCGGTGCGGCCTATGCGGTGCACGTAATCCTCGGGCACTTCCGGAATTTCATAGTTGACCACATGCGGCAGCTGCTCGATATCCAGACCGCGCGCGGCGATATCGGTAGCCACCAGCGCCCGAACGCGACCCGCCTTGAAGTCGGCCAGCGCCTTGGTGCGCGCACCCTGGCTCTTGTTGCCGTGAATGGCGGCGGCCGGGAGGCCGTCGGTTCCAAGCTGTTTCGCCAGACGATTGGCGCCGTGTTTGGTACGGGTAAAGATAAGTACCTGGCGCCAATTCTGGTGACCGATCATCCACGAAAGCAGCTCGCGCTTGCGCGCCTGATCGACCTTGATGGCCTGTTGTGCGATGGCGTCCACGGTGGAATTCGGCGCGGCGGTTTCGACCCGCTCGGGGTTGGTCAGGAAGCGATGCGCAAGCTGCGTGATCTCGCGCGAGAAAGTAGCCGAAAACAGCAGCGTCTGGCGCTTGGCCGGAACCGCCTTGAGAATCCGCTCGATGGCGGGCAGAAAGCCCATGTCCAGCATGCGATCGGCCTCGTCGAGAACCAGATAT
>DATGCS010000120.1:0-4602 GCA_035311685.1 Wenzhouxiangellaceae bacterium | reverse complement strand
GGCGGCCGCCTGCGGTCACGACCCGATTTTCGCCTGGTTCGATCGATACAGCTTTTCGAAGTCGGACGGGGGCAGGGGTTTGCTGAAAAGGTAGCCCTGGTAGAAATCGCAGCCGTGCCGACGCAGGAATTCGAGTTGTTGCTGGGTTTCCACGCCCTCGGCAATCGTCTCCATGCCGAGGGCGTGCGCCATTGCAATGATCGAGCCGGCAATCTGCGCATCTGCGGGGTGCGTTGCCACGCGCTGGACGAAGCGACGGTCGATCTTCAGGAACTGGGCATCGATTTCCTGAAGATAAGCGAGTGACGAAAATCCGGTTCCGAAATCGTCGATCGAGATGCGTATGCCGGAGTCGCGCAAGCGCTTGAGAACCCGCGACGTTCCCTGGGCCTGTTCCAGCAGGGTGCTTTCGGTTAGCTCGATCTCGAACTGGGTGGGCGCAAATCCAGCGTTCTCGAGACTTTCAAAAATCTTTCTGTCGAACTGGTTGTCGTTGAGCAAAAGGGCAGAGATATTGAACGCCAGGCGGAATTGGGGCGAGAATTTGCGCTGAAATTCTGCGGCCGCGAGGCAGGACGGCTGCAGCAACTGGAAGGTCAGCTTCTCGATCATGCCCGTCTGCTCTGCTACGGGGATGAAAACGTCCGGCGGCACCGATTGGTTATCTGCGCTGGGCCAGCGGGCGAGTGCCTCGGCGCCGACGATGGTGCCCTGGTCAACGCAGACGACCGGCTGAAAGTGGAATTCGAATGCGTGCTCATCGATCGCCCGCCGAATTCGGGTCTCGATCTCCAGTTTCTCCTGGCCGCCTTCGGTCTGTTCGGACGAAAAGAATATGTGTGAGCCCCGGCGGGTCCGCTTGGCATGAAACATGGCTGTTTCCGCATTGCGGAGAAGCTCTTCAGGAGACTCGCCATCGTCCGGGAAGCGCGCAATGCCCACCGAACATTGAATATTCAGGTCCTGGCCTTCGGCGGTCTTCACCGGTTTGGACAGAAGCGCGGCTATCCGGTCGACCAGGTCGAGGGTTCGGGTATTGCTTGCCCCGGAACCGATCACGAATGCAAAATGGTCGCTGCCGGGTCTGGCCAGTTCAACGTGCTGATCCTGCGCCTGGCGCAGGCGTTCCGCGATCGTTTTCAGAATTCGGTCGCCCTCGATATAGGAAAAGCTTTCGTTGATTATCCTGAAGCGGTCCAGGCCACAGACGATCACGACTATTTGTCCGCAATCCTTTCGGACGCCAGCCAGTCGCTCGGCAAGTTTCTCGAGAAGCAATCGCTGGTTGGGCAGACTTGTGAGGCTGTCGAAGCGCTGCAAATGATCCCGTTCTGCCTGCGACTGCTTCAATTCCGTTAAATCGTGGAAGACGCCGACATAGTTGACGGTCTGTTTTTCGGAATCGCGAATCTCGGTAATCGAAAGCCACTCGGGGTAAATTTCGCCGCTCTTCCGGCGGTTCCAGACTTCACCCTGCCAGTAACCAAGTCGATTAATCTGCGACCACATCTGCTCGTAGAATGCCGAGTCCTGACGTCCCGAAGACAGGATGCGCGGATTTCTGCCACGCACTTCGCTTTCCGTATAGCCTGTAATCCGGGTGAACGCGGCGTTGACCCGTTCTATATTCCGGTCAGCATCCGTGATCGTGATGCCCTCGTGAGCAGACTGGACAATCGCGTCCGACTGCCGCATCCGGCGCTCGTGCCGACGCTGCTCGGTCACATCCATGGCTGTCGAAAGAACAAGGCTCGCAGTTTCGCCGTCGAATTCGAGGGGGCCGGAATAAAAAGCCCATATCCGGATTTCACCGTCCGCGCATCGAACTCGGAAATCGCCCTCGGAAACTCGCTGTCCCGCCCGGATCATGTTCCGGATTTCGTTCAGAATTGCACCGGCGTCAGAACCATAGGCAAGCTGCGTCCAGTCGTCCAGCGTTTTGAGTTGTTCCGGCGAGTAACCCGTGATATCGCACCAGACACGGTTGACCGCCTCGACCCGGCCATCAGCGGTATACAACATCATCGGAATCGGCGCTGCGTCCAGAGCATTGATTGCCCTGGCAGCGGCACGGTCGAGCTCGAATTCGGCTTCTCGGAGCTCGGTAACATCCTCTATCGCGCCTTCCAGCACGACATCGCCGTCGCGCAAGCGGGTTGCCCGGCTGGTGATCGCAATCCAGATCAGACGGCCGCTTTCGGTTCTGGCCCTGCGCACATCACGAATGACCTGTCCGGCTTCCAGTATGCGGTCGCTTAGTTTGGCGCGTTCTTCCGGGTCGGCATAGAAATCGGCGACTCGCCGACCGACAACCTTGTGTCCATCCGGTAGGTCAAGAATTTTGCGCAGGGCAGGGTTCGCCTGCAGAAAGATGCCCTCACCGCCCAGCGTGGCTTGATAAACCCCGATGGGAAGGCGCTTGAGCAGAGCTTGCTGGTGTTGCAGTTCGCTACGCGACCGCACAAGGGCGGTGACGTCCAGAACAGTCGAATGCAGCATTTGCCGACCGTCGCGCAGGATCGGAACCGAAAAGACTTGCACATCGTGTATTCCGTTCTCCGCGTCGGCATGGCGAAACCGGAAAAAATTGCGCTTTCGCTTGCGCGCGCGCTCTATTTCCTCCTTGATTCTTTCTTCGCCCATGAGATTGATCTGCTGAATTTGCATTTTGCATAGATTCTCGGACGGGTATTTGTAAAAGGTTGAAGCTGCGGGATTGGCCTCCACGATGCGCCCGTTGTCGGGGTCGATGATGAGTTGGGGTACAGGGCTCTTATTGAACAGCGCATCGAGGTAGCTCAAGTGACTTTCGCGCTGAGCCGCCACTTTGTTCTCATCGGTGAGATCGCGAACAAAGGAAACATGCACGAATTCGTCGCTGACGGATATGTGCTGAACCTGGACCTCTACGGAAATCCTGCTGCCGTCGCGCCGGCGATGAAGACGCTCCAGCGTGACAATGCCTGTCTCGGGAACGTCCAGCCAGTGCGCTTTCCAGAATTCAGGCGTAACGTCCGGATCAACATCGAATATCGACAGTTGCAGCAGTTCCTCGCGGGTATATCCAAGACTTGAACAAGCCGTCTTGTTGACATAGGCGAAACTGCCATCCTCGCGGGTCCAGAAAACTGCCAAAGGCGCATGGTCGAGTAATTTCTGCTCAACGATGTTCATCGATGCACACCCCCAATGCGCTCATGCTCCGTTCTTCGAGCCAACTGAGCGGCTGAATTTCATGAACAGTATCGTACCTCATCCCGCCGGGTATGCAATTTCAGACTCGCGCGGCGCTTCGCCAGCCCGACAATGGCCAGGGCTTGCAACGGATTTTGGGGTCAGGATTTTGGGGTCAAGGATTTTGGGGTCAAGGATTTTGTGGGATTTTGGGGTCAGGTCTTGTTTCATGCATAGTCCTCCCGCCGCGCAATTCTGCTGGCCGTGGACTGGTGGATTCCGAAGTGGCTCGCGATCTCGGTCAAGGTGTAGGCGCCGGTCCGATAGGCTTCGATGATTGCCTTGTCTCGGTTGGCGGCTGCTCGGGTTATCTGCACCAAGCAACGGGCCGGCCGTAGCTTTTTCGGGATCTCGGCGCTGATCTTTCCGGTGTCGAACTTCTCGAGTACGGTTCCAATGAACGACTCGCTTCCCAGAAATCCTGCGCGGGGTATCTGATCGAACGGATCGTCGGCATTGACGCCATCGGCGACAAACCGTGCGAACGCGCGACGGGCGGGGCCGCGCATGGTGTGGAACAGGTGTAGCGTCTCATCGACGGCCAGCCACTCCGGCGCCGCCGCCTTGCCCATCACCGCGCGATAGCTGCTCCACGGCCAGTCCCCGGCAGTTTCGGTCATGCCGGCCTGCACCGGGTTGAGGACCACGTAGCGCGACAACTCCAACAGGTGGGTTTCCTTCTCAACCAACACCGCCTTATAGCGTCCCTGGAGAACGTGACCGACCCGGCCGTGACGGTAATTGAAGCCTTGCGTGTACACGCCGTTGACCTCGCGCATGCCTTTCGAAAGGGTCGGGCGAAGCGTCTCGATCAGGAGATGATAGTGATTGGTCATCTGACACCAGGCCCAGACGCGCCAGTCGAAACGTCGGCACACCCGGTCGAGGTTATCGACGAATGCCTGACGATCCTCGTCGTCCAGAAAGACATCGGACTGCGCGTTTCCACGTGCCATGACGTGGTAAAGCGCGCCTTCAAATTCGATTCTTAGTGGCCGGGCCAAGGGTGATCAATTCGCAGATCGAGTTGACGGAAAAGGGTCTGCGAACGACTGTAGCAGCGCTCAATGCATGAAACAAGACCTGACCCCAGGACTTCACACGCCGGCAGACCCGGTCGAGATTATCGACGAATGCCTGACGATCCTCGTCGTCCAGAAAGATATCGGCCTTAGCGTTTCCACGTGCCATGACGTGGTAAAGCGCGCCTTCGAATTCGATTCTTAGTGGCCGGGCCATGGGTGATCAATTCGCAGATCGAGTTGACGGAAAAGGGTCTGTGAACGACTGTAGCAGGGCTCAATGCATGAAACAAGACCTGACCCCAGAGGCCCCGCACGACTGTAGCAGGGCTCAATGCATGAAACA
>DATGCS010000119.1:0-10565 GCA_035311685.1 Wenzhouxiangellaceae bacterium | reverse complement strand
AAGCGCGCAGCGCGAGGCGAAATGAAGTGGAAGTTGAAGTTTAGAGCCGCCGCACCCGGCCTGGTGCCCTATGACCGTGGGGCGAAGCTATCGGTCGAAGTCAAAGCCGAAACTGAAAAGGAAAAAACGCACCCGTGGGAGTACGGGTGCGTGTCCTTCCTGGTGCCTGCTGTCAGGGACAGGCGCTGCGACCGGATTGAACCCCTTCAGCCGGTCGCTTTCAGGTTCCCCTTCCCCGGGAATCAGTTGGCTAGTTGAGCCGGTTCTTCAAAAAGGTCGTCGCTTTCGGCCAGTTCGTAGTCGGTATCATCCGTCTCGAGATTGACCAGCCAATCGAGAATCGCTTCTTCAGCGACCATCGCGTCGAAATTTGCCGATTCGATGCTGCTCAGGTCCATGTCGTTCTCCTCGTAATTCGTTGCTTCTGAATCAAACATCCGTAAATTCCTGATTCGGTTTTGATCGTGCGTCACCAAGGGAGATGCAAACCACGTGCCAAAACCTGGAAGAACGCCGGAATTCGCCGATTTAACGGACCCCTGGCCTTAGGAAAGGATTTGGAAACAGGGCCCGAAGTGACGCTATTGGTCAGAATTAGCGCCGTTTTCGTCACATCGCGGCCGATTCGGGGCCGGAACCGGCGACAATGTGCGGCCTCCCGCCCCGGTACCCGTTTAATGCCCGGTTCGCATCGCGTCGCCCTGCTCCTGATCTGCCTGATCTGGGCCGGAAACTTTCTGGCTTCGGCGATCGCGGTCGACCATTTGCCGCCTGTGACGGTCACGGCCATGCGCTTTGCGGTCGTTCTCGCGCTATTGTTTCCATTCATCAAGCGACCGCAAGAAGGACAATGGCTGAACCTGATGATTGCCTGCTGGTGCATGGGTGCGCTGCACTTCGCACTGGTGTTCCTGGCACTGAAACGATCGACCGATGTTTCCTCGGTGGCCATCCTGATGCAGGTTTACGTGCCTCTTTCAACGATCCTGGCGGTAGCGATCCTGGGCGAGCGGATCGGCTGGCGAACGGTCAGCGGCATTGCGCTGGCGTTCTGCGGGGTGCTGGTGGTGGGCCTGGATCCGCTCGTGCTGGCGCAACTCGACGTGCTGGCCATGGTGCTTGCGTCGGCGTTCTTTCTGGGCCTGGGCACCATCTTCATGCGCCGCGTGCAGGGTGTTGGGCTGTTCAGCTTTCAGGCCTGGAACGCGCTGCTTTCGCTGGCGCCGCTGGCTATCCTGGCCTGGCTGATCGAGTCCCCTGCAGAGGCGCTGGCCGCCACCAGTTGGTCGTCCCCGGCGCTTCCGGCCGTTGTGTACTCGGCAGTGGGCGCATCGATCATCGGCCACGGCACGTTCTACTGGCTGATTCAGCGCCACGAGGTCAATACGGTCACGCCTTACCTGCTGCTGGTGCCGATCCTCGCGGTCATCCTGGGCGTGCTGTTTCACGGCGACCAGCCCGGCGCGCGGCTGCTCACCGGCGGGGCGATGGTCATCGGCGGCGTACTCTGGGTGACGATCCGGGCGCGCTATCGGAAGCGGCCGCTACCGCCGGTCGAGCCCTGAGGGCGCGCTTCCAGGTTCCCCCGGCAGACTGCGTAGCCAAAAACCGCCCTTTGACCATGTGTCCCGCTGCGACCAGCAGCAGGTGAACCCGGCAGGTTGAACGGGGCCTGAACCGGGAGTTCAGGATGGGTTCAAGCGGCTTGCCGCAGACTGGCCCCGTCTTCAACGAACCGAGGTGCAAGGCCATGAAACCGATACTGATCGCAGCCGCTGCCGGATTGATGTTTTCCAGCCTGCAGGCACAAGCCGGGCAACCTTCCAGAGTCGACATTCTGGCCGGGCAGGAATACGGCCAGACGAGCCACGGCAAGCGTTTCCAACAGCGCCATCACCAGTCGTCCGGCCACCGGGGCACCGATTACGCCCAGCATCGCTACGACAATGCCCGGCGCTACGCGGCCAACGCCGTCCGCCAGTCGCGCCAAGCGCATCGCCTGGGATTCTACCCCGCTCACCCTCGCTGGTCAGCCGACTTCCAGCGACACTTCGAGTGGGCGCTGAGGGTGGACGCCTGGAAACTCGAGCGCGAAGCGCGCAAGCGTGCGCTCAAGCTGCGCGAGCTGCGCCGGTATGCACACTATGGATACGGGCGTCCGCATTGAAGCTCGATCGGCGCCGGGGATGCCGTTCAGCCGGACTCCACCTGCAGCCAGGCCGCCAGGACTTGCTCGAGCTCTTCCAGCCCGAGCCCGGACGTGGCGGAAAAGACCTGCACCGTCGCCACACCGCCCACCGCTTCTCGTACCCGGCGCACGGCTTCCATTCGCTTTCCATGTCCCAGCTTGTCGGCCTTGGTCAGCACCACGTGCAGCGGAAGCCCGCGGTGCAGCGCAAATTCGGCAAGCTGGATGTCGCCTTCCTTTAGCGGGTGGCGGATATCCATGACCTGGATCAGCCCGGCGAGCGCAGTCCGCGATTCAAGGTAGCCCTGGATCAGCCCCCGCCAGTGCTTGCGAAGATCGGCGCCCACCTTGGCATAGCCATAGCCGGGCAGGTCGACGAGACTGCGCTCGTCATCGAGCCGAAAGAAGACCAGCTGCTGGGTCCGGCCGGGTGTGCGGCTGGTGCGTGCCAGGGCCTTGCGCCGGCAAAGCCGGTTGATGAGGCTGGACTTGCCCGAATTCGAACGCCCTGCAATGGCGACCTCGATGCCCTCGTCCGGCGGGAGCTGCGACCGGTTGTGCACGCTCGAGTTGTATTCTGCCTGTTCTACAATATGCCGGATCGGAGTCATGGACTTCTTTCGCCGCCTGAAACCAGCGATAATATCGGAATCGGCAACATCAATCTCTGAAATCAAAGGACTGGAGCAATCAGCATGCTTCGAATCGCAATGGCCGCAATAGCGCTCGCAATACTGTTTTCCGCCTCGGCCATGGCCGCCGGCGATCCCGAAGCCGGCGAATCCAAGGCCAGCGTCTGCGCTGCCTGCCACGGCATGGACGGCAACAGCCAGGTCGCTCAATGGCCCAAGATCGCCGGTCAGCACGAAGGCTATCTGGCCCGCCAGACGCGCATGGTGCGAGATCAGCAGCGCGAGGTGCAGCAGATGTACCCGATCGTGATGAACCTGAACGACAAGGACATCGCCGACATCTCCGCGTGGTACGCGACGCAGAACATCAAGCCCGGCGTTGCCGACGAGGCCCTGGTCGAACAAGGCCGGGCGCTTTACCACGGCGGCAACCCGGATGCCGGCGTGCCGGCGTGCATGGGCTGCCATGGCCCGACCGGCAACGGCATCCCGGGGGCAGGCTTCCCGATGCTGCGCGGCCAGCACGCAGACTACACGGCCGATCGCCTCCGACGCTATCGCGATGGCGAGACCAACGGCGAGGAAGATCCGTACAGCAAGATCATGGTCGGTGTTGCGGAAAATCTTATCGACGCCGAGATCGAAGCGGTCAGTTCGTACATCGAAGGGCTGCATCGCGCCGAGGACTGATTCTGCCCTATCGGGCGCGGAACCCCCGGGCCGACAGACTGTCTGTATTTCGACGGCCCGAATCAACCTTTTATTCGCTTACAACTAAATCCATCAGGCAAGTAATCAATATGAACAATTTCTGCAAGGTTCTGACGACCCTCTTCGCCGCCGCGGCAGCACTGGTGCTTTTTGCCAGCCCGCTTCAGGCGCAACAATTCGAGGAAGGCGTCCATTACGAACGCATCAGCGGGCCGGACGTGGCCGACAGCGACGGCACGATCGAAGTTGTCGAAGTGTTCAGCTACATGTGTCCGCACTGTCGCACGTTCCAGCCCTACGTCGGCCCCTGGCACGAGAATCTGCCGGAAAACGTCGAGTTCAGCGGCATGCCGGTCTCCTTCAGTCAATCCTGGGAACCCTTTGCGCGGGCCTACTATGCCGCCGAAGTCCTCGGCATTCACGACGAATCGCACAACGCGCTTTTCGCCGCCCTGCACGACGAGCGCCAGCCCATTCGCACCATGGATGACCTGGCCGAATTCCACGCGCAGTTCGGTGTGAGTGCCGATGAATTCAAATCCACCGCCAGCTCTTTCCCGGTGGAATCGCGCATGCGCATGGGCAACGCTTCGATCGGCAAGTGGCAGGTGCGCTCCACGCCGACGCTGGTGATCAACGGCAAGTATCGCGTTGGTCCGCGCCGCGGCGGCACGTTCGAGGAACTGCTGCAAGTCGCCGACATGCTGATTGCGCGCGAACTCGAGGCCGCAGAACCGGCCGACTCTTGATCGCCCCGCGCCCAGCGCGACGAAAGCCGTGAGTTCCAGCGAGGAAAGGATGTTGAAGCTGCTCAGCTTCAACATCCAGGCTGGAACCACAACCGCCAAGTACCGACAGTACGTCACCCGCAGCTGGCGTCAGGTGCTGCCCAACAACCAGCGCGCCGCCAACCTCGATTCGATTTCGGAACTGGTTGCCGGCTATGACATCGTCGGTCTGCAGGAAGTCGACTGCGGCAGCCTGAGATCCGGCTTCGTCAACCAGGCCAAATATCTTGCCACGCATGCCGGATTCCCGTGGTGGACCCATCAGCCCAACCGGAAGGTAGGCGTCATCGCACACGCCGGCAACGGGCTGCTCAGCCGTCAGGACCCCGCCCGGGTGGATGAACACCGGCTGCCCGGCGCCATCCCCGGGCGCGGCGCGCTGGTGGCCAAATTCGGTGAGGACAAACATGCGCTCTGGGTGGTTGTGCTTCACCTGGCGCTGGGTCGACGGGCGCGTTTTCAACAACTCCGCTATGTGGCCCACCTGGTCTCGGCTCACCCGCACGTGGTCGTGATGGGCGACCTGAACACAGGCCCGGACAGCAACGAGCTCGAGGAGTTTCGAGCCCGCTCCGGCCTGACGCTGCCCGACATCCGACCGAAGACCTTCCCGAGTTGGCAGCCGCAACGCTGCATCGATCATATCCTGGTGTCAAAGTCCCTGGACGTGCTGGAATACAAGGCCCTGGAATCCACGCTGTCGGATCATCTGCCGCTATCCATCAGCATCCGATTGCCGGCCGAAGTTTCCAGTCGATTCTGATCTGCACCGGCACCCGGTCAAGCCTGCGCAATGCACCGGCGCCTATTGCCACGCCATCCGAAGCGCTACGAGCAACAGGAAGATACCGAACACCCTGGCAAGTAATTCCGAGCCGATGCGATGCGCCAGCTTCGCACCGAGCGGCGCTGCCAGGCTGCCGGCGAGACCTATCGATACCGCGCCGGGCAGATAGATGTATCCCAGGCTGGAAGGCCAGAGCTGCTGTCCCCAACCCTCGACCACGAAGCCTGCGCTTCCGGCCAGCGCGATCGGCCAGCCGCAGGCCGCGGCAATGCCGACCGCTCGAAGCGTCGAGTAGCCGTTCCAGGTCAGGTAGGGGACGTTGAAGCTTCCACCGCCAATACCAATCATGGCCGAAACGCCGCCGATCAGGGGACCGGCCGCCAGCCAGGCGCGCACCCGCGGGGCCACCTGCCGCGTGCTGACGCTACCGCCCATAAGCATGCGCAACGCAATCACTGCGGTGATCACTGCGAACACGCGCGCCAGCACCGGACCGGAAAGCCCGGTCGCGAACCGCGCGCCGAGCAATGCACCCAGCGCTACGGCGGGCCCGAGACGAAGCACCGCGTTCCAGTCGACCGTGCCCCGGCGTGCGTGGGACCAGGCGCTGGCCGCCGAAGTCAACAACATCGACCCCAGCGCAGTGGCCACCGCCATGGGCATCGCCAGGTCGATGCCCGCGCCCTGTGCGATCAGCAAAGCGGTCATGGCCGGTACAATCACGAGACCGCCGCCAATCCCCAACAGGCCCGCCAGAATGCCCGCAACGGCACCGACAGTAATCAACGCAACGTATTCGACCACTCGCGGTCCCTTGAACATGAGTCTTACGGCAGAGTACTACCAAGACATGCATAACTCAGTATGAACAAGCTACGATTCCTGTTGCCCTGCCTGGCCATGCTCGCCTCCCACGCGGCGTGGTCGCAGCCGGTCGACGCGAATTCGGAGGAGCGCGCAATTTTCGCCGAGGCCTGGAAACAGGCCGGGCAAGGCAACAGCGAGGCTTTGCGGCAAGCCATCGCGCAAATCCCGGACTACGTACTCACACCGTATCTGAGGTTCGAACTGCAACGCCAGCACCTCAACAGCCAGCGCGGCCCCGAGATGGAGCGCTTCCTGGCTACCTATCGCAACTGGTCGTTCGCCAGCGGGCTCGAAAGGCAATGGTTGCGTTCGCTTGCCAAGGCTGATGATCATGCCGCCCTGCTCCGCTACGGCACCGATTCGGGGGATGCCGAGATCCGTTGCCGCATCGCGCGAGCGCGCTTGGAGCAGGGCAAGACCGACGGCATCGAATCGAACGCGCGAGCACTCTGGCTCAGCCCGGTTTCCCAGCCGCGCTCGTGCGATCCGCTTTTCCGGTGGTGGAAGCGGCAGGGCAATCCGGACGTGGACACTGCCTGGCAGCGGTTCGGCATGGCTGTGGAGGCGGGCGAATACGGCCTGGGGCGCTATCTCAGGCGCTATCTCCATCCCGATGACCGAATGCTGGCCGACGGCTGGCTGCGGATCGCTATCCGGACGTCCAGTGAACTGTCCGGGACCGTCGACTGGCCCGACCAGGAGCGCGCCCGGCGGCTGATCGCATGGGGCCTGCATCGCCTGGCCTCCAGCGACTGGGAGCGTGCGGACATGTTGCACGGGCGACTGGCCGCGCACTTTTCCTTCGCCGTCGACGAGATCGGGCCGGCCCTCAGACGCATTGCATTGTTTCAGGCCGTCGATCTGGATCCTGGCGCGATAGAGGCTATCGACGCTCTGCCCGCCCGGTTTATCGACCAGCAAATGCTGGAGTGGCGACTACGTGCGGCACTGGCCAACGATGACTGGTCCGAAGCGCTCTCCAGCATCGCACGCATGCCCGCCGAGCAGCAGATCAGGGAGCGCTGGCGCTACTGGCGCGCCCGGGCACTGGCCGAACTCGGCCGCCCCGAGGCCGGGCTGGTCTACGCAACACTGTCGTCGGAATCGGACTACTATGGATTTCTTGCTGCGTCGCGCAGCGGTCAGCCGCTCACACTGTGCAGCCGGGACCTCGATGCCGACGGCGAAGCGCAACGCCGGCTGCTGCGCGATGCGGAGTTCAACCGGGCGATCGAACTATACCGGGCCGGTCTGGCCTGGCATGCGCGCTGGACGTTCGAGCGAGTCAGCCGCAGGCTGAGCGCTGGCGAGCAGCGTCAGGCGGCACTGCTGGCCGCCGCGTTGGGCTGGCACGATCGCGCAATCGTATCGCTGGGCCGTTCCGGCGCGATGGACGCCTATCCCTGGCGATTCCCGGTCGTGGAGCGTGAACGGGTCAATGCCCAGGCCACGCGACATGGCGTGGCGCCCGCACTGATCATGGGCCTGATGCGCGCCGAATCGGCCATGCAGGCCGACGCCCGTTCACCGGCTGGCGCGCGGGGTCTGCTCCAGTTGATGGATCCCACTGCCCGGAGCGTTGCGCGTCGTCACGGAATTCCCTACAGCAGCGCATCGGACCTCTATGAACCGGCTCGCAACATTGCGCTGGGTGTGGCGCACCTGGGCGAGCTTCAGCGACGCTTCAACGGCGACTGGACCCTGGTGGCCGCCGCCTATAACGCCGGCATCAGCCGAGCGGAACAATGGCAGCGTGAACGACCGGATCTGGATCGCGACATCTGGATCGAGACCCTGCCCTATTACGAGACCCGCGACTACATCCCGCGCGTACTGGCCTTCGCGACCATCTATGAATGGCAGCTCGGCGGATCACCCTCGGTGCTGGCGAACAATCTGCTGGAGCAGCCACCGGCCAGGACCGCGTTTGCGTGTCCGACGACGTAGTACCGGTTTCCGGTAGTCGGTAGTCGGTAGTCGAGAAAAATAGTTCGTTGCCGACTTCCGACTTGTGGTGTCGGGCTGTCCGATATCCGAGTGCTGACCTGCGCCTTTCCGGAAACCCGAAACCGGAAACCGGAAACCGTATATCCTTTCCAGCCTGAAAAACCGGGCCGAACAGGCATGAAAAAATACAACGACAATCCACTGGCCTATGTAGGCAAATCGCCGATTCACGGCAAAGGCCTGTTTGCGCGCAAAGCCATTGCGAACGACACCTACGTCGGAACATACGAGGGCCCGGCGACGCAGCAAGACGGCATGCACGTGCTGTGGCTGTACGACGAAGATACGGATGAATGGGAAGGCATCGACGGGAACAACGAGATGCGCTTCTTGAATCATGCCGGCGATCCGAACGCCGACTGGTGGGGCAACGACCTGTACACCATCCGCGATGTCGACGAGGACGAGGAAATCACGTTTCACTACGGTGAGGACTGGGAATGAGCTGCTCCGGCATGCCCGCCGGTCGATTCGAACGGCGTTCCCCTGAATCAGCTCGGCTGACCCCTTGATTCTTTCGTGAATGGTAAATGGTGAATCGTAAATGGAAGAAGCAAAACCCTTCCGTGCGCAGCGCTTTCCCAAGCCACGGTACCATTCACGATTCACGATTCACGAAGGCTCGAACAAATGCATACCACTGTGTTCTCCAGTAACATTCCGATAGAAAACACCGCTTCAAACACATGAAGATCACCTCCTGGAACGTCAACTCGCTCAAGGTCCGGCTGGATCAGGTGCTGGATTGGATGAGCGCCAACCAGCCCGACGTGATCGGACTGCAGGAAACCAAGCTGAGGGACGAAAACTTTCCGGTCGAAGCCATCCAGGAAGCCGGATACCATGCGGCATTCTCCGGCCAGGCCACCTACAACGGCGTCGCGTTGCTGAGCCGCGAGCCCGCCGAAGACGTCAGTGTGGAGATTCCCGGCTTCGAAGATCCCCATCGACGGGTCATCGCCGGCACGTTCGGCGGCATCCGGGTGATCAACCTGTACGTGGTCAACGGAAAAGCCGTCGGCGACGAAAAGTACGAGTGGAAGCTGCAGTGGCTGGATGCAGTCAGCCGCTGGATTGCCCAAGAAACCAAGGCGTATGAGAGGCTCGTGGTCGTCGGCGATTTCAACATCGCGCCGGAAGATCGCGATGTGCACGATCCCGAGGCCTGGCACGAAAGAATTCTATGCTCCACCCCAGAACGCGCCGCCTTGCAGAACATGATGGCACTGGGTCTGACCGACACTTATCGATTATTCGAGCAACCCGAGCGCGTCTATTCCTGGTACGACTATCGGCAGATGGCCTTCCGCCGCAAGATGGGCCTGCGCATCGACCTGGTTCTGGCCTCGAAGGCCATGGCCGAAAAATGCACCGCCAGCGACATCGACCTGGAACCGCGACGCAACGAGCGGCCGTCGGACCATGCGCCCGTGAGCGCTGAATTCGCGTTGTAACTGCGTCGGCTCTGGCCGGACCGGCGCCGCTACTGCACGGTTGGCGCTTCTAAAAAAGTCAAAGGCCGTTTCGCCGCCGTTGCCACCGCGGAACCGGGACCTTCGGCCGTTGCCCCAATTTCAACATCCGACAGGAAACCAGGCCACGCCAGCCGACCCAATCGAATTGGCACGTGGTCAGTCCCAAAAAAAATCATCGAAGACGAACCCTGACACCAAACCACCCCCGCCCATCCGGCTTGTAGCCAAACATCTGCCGCCTGTAAAAGCGCTTTTGCCTACTTCTCAGGCGATTGTGAAAAGTAGGTCGCCTGCAAGCGCGCAGCGCGTGGCGAAAACGCCTTTGATTCTTCGAAGTTCGAGCGTGAGCGCCGCTCGGGGTGGCCACTCAGCCGCACGCGCAGTAGTTTTCACAGCGAGTCTTCGCAAACCGTAGCGAGCGCGTGGCTGACGGTGGCCGCCGGAACGCAGAATCCGCAGTGTACGTCGTTGGTACATGAGGAATTCGAGTACCGCCGGACGTCCCGGATCGGAGTCCGGGGCAGGCTCCGGCGCGCGCGCAGTCGTTTTCGAACCGCCCGATTGCCCGGCCGCTCGTCGCGAGGGGCGTTCAGGTGCTGTGGCTGCGGGGTTTTACGACCGAGCGAACCGCAGGCGTGGCAGCGTCACGTCGAGGACTTCGCGACCGAGTAAAGCGCCGCAGCCGCAGTGCATGGGCGCGCCGCAGTAGAGTGGGCCGGGCAATCGGGCGGTCAAGCGAATCCGGCGGGCGACCACTGCTCCATCATCTTCTTGTGCGCAGCATCAAGCCGCTCCGCCATCAGCGCCGAGAAGCGCTTGATGACCTCGTAGCCGAATTCCGGATCGGATTCGCAGTCTTTCAGCACGGCTTCGCCGTCGAACTCCAGCACCCTGGAATCGGTTTCGGCGCGCGCGTTGAAACTCCACTTGAACGGCGGCAGCAGCCATGACCAACCGAGCACGCGGATCGGCTTGAGGCGCTGCACCTGCAGCGTAGGACCGGTGACAGCGGGAATCTCGATCGAGATTTCACCCTCGATCAGCAGGAAGAAGGTCCTGGCCGGTTCGCCGCTGCGGAAAAGCACAACGCCGTTTTCCACTTTTCTTTCC
>DATGCS010000118.1:0-2299 GCA_035311685.1 Wenzhouxiangellaceae bacterium | reverse complement strand
CGGCGCCGTGGGCGGCGTGTTTCTTATCGGCTACGCGGTGTTCCGCTGGATTGCCGAGTTCTTCCGCGAGCCCGATGCGCACCTCGGTTTCATCGCGTTCGACTGGCTGACCATGGGTCAGCTGTTGTCGCTGCCGATGTTCCTGGCCGGCATCGCGTTGCTGGTCTACGCGTATCGATATGACGGGCGTCTTGACAATGGGAGCCGCCGATGAAGGTTTACCACGAGCTGCTCGAACACGTGCTGGAAAAAGGCGTGCGCAAATCCGACCGAACCGGCACCGGCACCATGAGCGTATTCGGTTACCAGATGCGTTTCGACCTGGCTGACGGATTTCCGCTGGTGACCACCAAGAAGCTGCATCTTCGCTCGATCATCCACGAACTGCTGTGGTTCATTCGCGGCGAGACCAACGTCGGTTATCTGAACGAACACGGCGTTTCGATCTGGGACGAGTGGGCCGACGCGTCAGGCGAACTGGGGCCGATCTACGGCAAGCAATGGCGGTCCTGGCCGGATCCGGCCGGCGGCGACATCGATCAGCTCACCGCGATCATCGAGCGCATCCGGCGTCGACCGGACTCGCGACGCCACGTGATTTCGGCCTGGAATCCGACCACCCTGCCGGACGAGCGGATGAGCCCGTCCGAGAACGTGGCCCACGGACGCATGGCGCTGGCACCGTGCCACACCATGTTCCAGTTCTGGGTCGCCGAGGGCAGGATCAGCCTGCAGCTCTACCAGCGCTCGGCCGACTGCTTCCTGGGTGTGCCGTTCAACATCGCCTCGTATGCGTTGTTGCTGATGATGGTCGCCCAGGTTACCGGCCTGAAGGCGCACGAATTCATCCACACGTTCGGCGACGCCCATCTGTACCTCAATCACCTGGAGCAGGCCCGCACCCAGCTCGAGCGCGAACCGTACGGCCCGCCGCAGATGCGTCTCAATCCCGAGCGGAATCGGCTGGAGGACTTCGAGTTCGACGATTTCGAACTGGTCGGCTACCAGGCCCACTCGCCGATCAAGGCGCCGATTGCGGTGTAAATCAAGTTTGAAGTTTTCAGTTTTCAGAAAACCAAGACACCAAACGACGAAACGACAAAACGTCCAAACGACAAAACGACGACTCCTCAATGCCCTCATCTCATGAAATTGTCCTGGTCGCAGCGATGGGGAAAAACCGCGTCATCGGCGTCGACGGCGGCATGCCGTGGCACCTGCCGGCCGATCTGAAGCATTTCAAGGCTGTGACGATGGGCCATCCGGTCGTGATGGGCCGGCGCACGTTCGAGTCGATCGGCAAGGCGCTGCCGGGCCGGCGCAACGTCGTGCTCAGCCGGTCGCTGGACCCGGCGCCGGCAGGTTGCGAGGTGGCCGATTCATTGGATGAGGCACTTGATCGGCTTGATCAGGGTCCGGTGATGGTGATAGGCGGCGGCGAGCTCTATCGGACCGCCTTGCCCGTGGCGTATCGAATGGAACTTAGCTTTATCGACACGGCCCCGGAAGGTGACACCCATTTTCCGAATTGGAACAAAGCCCAATGGTCGCTTGCAGCGATGAGCCGGCGGCCCGCGGACGCCGAAAACCCGTATGCGCTGGTATTCTGTTCGCTGTCGCGTGCTGCGTTACCGGAATGATTATGTCCCCCAAACGCTCCATGCCGGGAGTCCCTGTTGCCGGAAGGTTGCTCGTCGGTGCGATTCTGGCCGCGGCACTGTTGTTGCTGGTCGGTGCCTGTCGCGCCGGCGAGCCGTGGGTGGAACTCGGCGGTCAGCGTTACTACGTCGAGATCGCCGACGACGACCGCGAGCGAGCGCGAGGATTGATGTATCGCGACGAGCTCGGCGTCAACGAGGGCATGTTCTTCATTTTTCGCGAATCCGCACCCCGCTCGTTCTGGATGCTGAACACCCGGATTCCGCTCGATATCGTCTACATCGATTCGGATCTCGAGATCGTCGGCTGGTCGCTGGACACGCCGCCGTGCCTTACCCGCAGATGCCCGGGCTACCCCAGCGGCGCACCGGCGAAGTACGTGCTCGAGGTCAATGCCGGGGAAATGGCCCGCCTTGGCGTCGAGATCGGCGATCCGGTCCGGGTCCGTAACGTGGCCGGAGTGGAATCATCGGAAGCAGGCTCGTCGGAAAAAGCACCGCCGGAATCATGACGACGGCGGTTTTTGCTCTTCCGGCTTCTTCTTGCTGCGCACGCTGCCGATGGCGACGGTGGCGATCAGCATCAGGATCTCGTCGACGAACGGAACCGGATCCGGCAACAGAAGATTGCCTGTGAACAG
>DATGCS010000117.1:0-3178 GCA_035311685.1 Wenzhouxiangellaceae bacterium | reverse complement strand
GGCGTGATCGCACCCAGCCAGCGCACACCGCTCAGGCACAGCAGATACAGGCTTCCGGAGAACAACACCATTCCCGCCAGCATGAAGCCGCCGGACCAGCGCAGCAACGGCGCCGGGCCGCTGTGCAACAGGGTCAGTCCTAGCACCAGCAGCCCCAGCGCGTGCACAAGGTGATACTGCACGGCGGTTTCCCAGGTGCCCAAAAGCTGCTCGGACAGCCGCGACCGAAGCGCATGCGCGCCGAAGGCCCCCAGCGCCACGCCCAGAAATGCCGCCACCGCGCCCAGCGTCAGGACAATTTTCGCCGTCATGGTCGTTCCTTAAGTAATGCTCGAACCTTATCGTAGCGCATCATCGCAAAGGGAAATATCCAGGGAGTATCCCGGACATCCAAATCGGCGTCCTACCGTTCAAGAAAACCCGCCGCCCGGCGCAGGGGCGGGGCGGCGGTGTTGCAGGATCAGTCCAGAGGGCCGTCTGCCCCGGCGGAATCGAGCAGCCGATAGTCGGCCGGCACCGCCAGCGAAAACGCTTTTTCGTCTAGCGGCCGGTCGAAAGCGAAGTCCATTCGCGTCTCGACACCGCCCGGTCCAGCCATCTGGAGGCTGAGCGGTTCGCCGCTTTCGGTGGCCCATAGCGTCATATCCATGCCACCGGCATTCAGGCTGAAACCGAAAGCCTCCTGTCCTTGAATCACGGCTGTCTGTTCCAGCAGTTCGGCCTGCCCCTGAAACGCGCGAATTTCGGCCAGCCAGTCGAGGTCGTCGGCTTCCTCGACCGGATTTCCCTCGGCCAGGGGCACCAGCGCCGCCCGTTTCTGTGGGTGAAAGAGCTGCAGCATCATCGACTGACCCGGGTCGATTACATAGCTGAAGCTGCTGCCCGAATCCAGGCGTACCCGGTCCCGATCATCGATGCGAATGGTCATTTCGACGACAGGGTTCCCGCCGACGCGGGTGGTCATTTGCGTGGTCAGCGTTTCGAAGTCGCTGAAGTAGCGCTGGACTTCGGCAAAGGCGAGCGCACCGCCGGGCCCCGACGTCCACAACAGCGCAGGCAGCAACACGGCGGCGACAGCGGCCATCGCCCAGCCCCAGCGTCTGCCCGCCATGCCGTTCCCTGGATCGGTTCTCGCCCGGTCAAGACGCGCGACCAGTTTGCGCTGGGCACTGTCGGCATGCGCAGCCTCGGGGTCCTGCTCGAAAACGGCGTTGATGTATTTCCGCAACGGCTCGGTACTTGTCTGTTTGATAGTCTGGCTGTTCATGAGCGGGTCTCCTGGGCACGGGATTCGATGGCGGCGATGCGATCGCGAATTGCATTGACGGCGCGGTTCAGCGTGACGCTTACGGCATTCGAAGATATCGAGAGCAGCTCGGCGATTTCAGCCAGCTCGAGCCCGTCGAACACCCGCAGGGCAAAACATTCGGCCTGGCGCCTGGGGATGCGGCCCAGGACCAGGCGAAGACTTTGCGCCCGGTACTGGTCGTCGAGCGCGGCGCCGGGCTGGGGCTCGGGCGAAACTCTGCTGGCCAACCTCGGTCCGGTCAGGCGCTGCCAGCGCTGGGATCGCCGAAGTTCGTCGATCGCCGCGCGCGTCGACATGGCGCACAAGTAGGATTTCCAGTTTTCGATCGGCTGGCGCGGAGGCTTCTCTATCAGGCGCACAAACACGTTTTGCTGAATATCCTCGGCCTGCGCACGGTCGCCGATCACCCGGAACGCGGCCCGGAAAACGGCACGGCCGTGCGCAATCGCAAGCGCGTCGATATCAATTTTCGTTGCAGCGTTCCCGGTCATGGGCGGGGAGGAATCTGAAGCTGAAAGCAGGTGCATTATCGTCTCCTTGGGGTTGCCCCCTATAGACGAACCGCACGCGCAATTCTTACGCCGGAATACGACTCACCCAGGCTCTGAATAATCCGGACATCCATCTCTCAGCAGAATCCACAGGATCCGGACACCCACATCCCAGAGTCGTTATTTATCTTTTTCGTCCTGATCGTTTTCCGCCTGCGCTGAGGCTGGTGCCAGACGTGCCGACAGGCTTTGCCATCTTGCGTACACTGTCGCCCTGTCCAACCGGAGCAACGCCTGCCAATGACCAGCCCCAATGAGATCGACGACGCCACCCGGACACGCATCGAGGCCCAGGTGTACCGCGAGCTTGTCGCGCATCTGCAACGCTATCCAGAGGTGCAGAATATCGACTTGATGAACCTGGCCTACTTCTGCCGCAACTGCATGTCGAAGTGGTACCGATCGGCGGCGCAGGAGGAGGGCATCGAACTCGACTACGATCAGGCGCGTGAAATCGTCTACGGTATGCCCTATCCGGAATACAAGGCACGCCATCAGGAGAAAGCGACTGCCGAGCAGCTGGCGGCATTCGAGGACGCCGAGAAAAAAGCATCGGTGTAGCGAAGCCGAAAGCTTGGACAGGGATAACGGAAGGGTGTATGCGATGAGTGTCCGTGTGATCCGGCTTTTGCTCGGATCTGGCGATGTCCGTCGAATACGGGATAGTTCCGAGTGTCATACTGTCCGGAGCTTCCAGATGTGACGATGACATGACGAAGGACCGGGGCACAGTCAGATGACGGCCTATCAACTGGCGATCGTTTCCGCCGGCGTCTTCTTCTTGAATGCTCTACTGACGGGCGTCTGGAAGTACCGACAGATTGCTGCCAGCGACCAGGCTAGAGCTCACCCCTATGTGGACCCGGATCCCGGACACCCATATCGTAGGAAAATTCCTACAAGGATTCGGGGCGTTTTCTGATTGTAGTGCAGGAAGCGGTCCGTTACCCTCATCCCAATCGTAAATGCTCTCGATATGGGTGTCTCCGTTATTCGCAACCGCAGCCGCCGCGCAGTTCAGTCCAGGCTAGCCGGCCTATCAATCCCCAGATCTTCCTATGGTCGGAAGGCCAGATTTGGCGTGTCTGAAATTCGCGGAAATTGTCGAAGGGCGACCAAACCGCACACCGTGCCCGAGTTTTCGAGCGCGTTCAATTCCATGGCGCTGCGATAGAAACAGGAAGTCACGGTCTTCCCGCGATATGGGTGTCTCCGTTATTCCTCTTCTCCGTTATTCCTCTCGAGCGGGACGCGGATTCGGAAGCGGACTGACACGGCCCAAGGGTGCCGTGTGCAGCCACGGTTCCGGCTTCATGGA
>DATGCS010000116.1:0-3259 GCA_035311685.1 Wenzhouxiangellaceae bacterium | reverse complement strand
GATTTAAGCGACTGCTTTTCGGTATATGGAATGCCGCTGACCCGATACAGGAACAGCAGCATCACGACCGGACCCAGCCAGGCGAGCCACCAGTTCGGCGCGCCGACCGCGATCAGCGGGTAGGAGAACCAGTGCAGCCATTCGAAGAAGTAGTTCGGGTGGCGAGAATAGCGCCAGAGGCCGACGTTGCAGACTTTTCCGCCATTTTCCGACTTGGCCTTGAACGCGGCAAGCTGCCGATCGGCGATGGATTCGCCGGCCAGCGACACCAGCCAGAAGCCGGCCCCGGCGATTACCCAGCCGTCGAGCGCCGCGCTCGGGTCGTTGGCCACCACCCAGGCCGGCAGCGCAAACAGCCAGGCCACCAGCGCCTGGACCATGAAGAACCAGAACATCCAGAAATTCGCCCGCGCGCCCCAGTGTTCGCGCATGGCCTGATAACGACCGTCTTCATTGTCGTGGCCACTCAGGCGCTGCCAAAGATGGAATGCCAGCCGGAACGACCACGTACCGGCCACCAGCGCAACAAGGACGCGCTTCTCAATGCTGCCGTCGCCGACCACAGCGTACGCCACCGCCAGCACGCCGATCAGCGCCGACCATGCGAAATCGACCCAATCGGCCCGGCCTGATCTGCGTTGCCAGACCCACAACACAGCCATCGTCAGTAAACAGATTACGAGTGCATTTATCAACATCATCTCGACATCATGGACCGGATCTGGTGACGATTGCAAAAAAGGCGGTCAGCAACCTGAAAACGACGCCGTGGCCGGGGGACGACGAAACTCAGTCAACCGGCATTTCCTTGCCACGCTCCGGTTGAAGATTCCAACTATCGGCACTGGCCCTGTTCCATTCACGGGTCAGCGCGCAGTCGGCCTTGCCCGACACCAGCACGTCCGATTCGAGAATCTCGTAGATCTCGTCGAAACTGCGTACATTCAGGTCATCTACGCGCCTGAACACATGATCGGCACGCACGTCGGCCGGCGCCTCCAGCCCCATTGCCGCGAGCATCTCCAAAAGGGCGTGGATGGTCGCGCGGTGATATTGGTGCACTCGCTCGGTCTTGCTCGGCACGTGCAGCCCCTTGATCAGCGCCGGGTTCTGGGTCGTGATACCGGTCGGGCAGGTGTTGTTGTTGCATCTGAGCGCCTGGATGCACCCCAATGCGAACATCATGGCGCGCGCCGAATTGCAGGTATCGGCGCCAAGCGCGAAGGCCCGGATCATGTGGAACGACGACAGCACCTTCCCTGAGTAGATCACCCGTACCTTGTCGCGCAGGCCGGCCCCGATCAGTGCGTTGTGTACGAATACCAGCCCGTCGCGGCCAGGCATGCCCAGCGAATTCGAGAACTCCAGCGGCGCGGCGCCGGTGCCGCCCTCGCCGCCGTCGATGGTGATGAAGTCCGGAGCGGAGCCGACTTCGATCATGGCCTTGCACATGGCCAGAAAATCCGTTCGACGTCCGACCGAAAGTTTGATGCCCGCCGGCTTGCCGCCTGAAAGCTCGCGCAGACGCGCAACGAACTCGATCATCTCGACCGGCGTAGTGAACGCCGAGTGCCACGGCGGCGACAGCGCGGCCTCGTATTCGGGCAGACCGCGGGCCTCGGCAATTTCGGGCGTCACCTTGGCTGCCGGCAGAATGCCGCCGTGGCCCGGCTTGGCGCCCTGCGACAATTTGAGCTCTATCATCCGGATCGTCTCGCGGCCGGCGGCCTCGCGGAAGCGCTCCGGGTCGAAGCCGCCGTTTTTCGTCCGACAACCGAAATAGCCGGTACCGACCTGCCAGATCAGATCGCCGCCGGGTTGAAGGTGGTATTTCGACACGCCGCCCTCGCCGGTGTTGTGGGCGAATCCACCTTTCTTCGCACCCCCGTTCAGCGCCAGGATGGCATGGCTGGAAATCGCGCCGAAGCTCATCGCCGAAACGTTGAGATGCGACGCCGAGTAGGGCTGAGTGCAGTCGTCACCGCCGAACATCACGCGCGGCTCTTCATCCAGTTCCTCGACCGGCGCCAGCGAGTGGCTGGCCCACTCGTAGCCGATCTGGTAAACGTCGCGCTGAGTGCCGAACGGTCGGGTCTCGAGCTCGTTCTTGGCCCGTTGGTAAACCAGCGAACGAAACTCGCGCTCGACCGGAAAGGCGTCGAGGTTGGACTCGATCAGGTACTGCTGCAGCTCCGGGCGCACGCCCTCGACCATGTAACGTCCGTGGCCGATGATCGGGAAATTCTTCAGTACGGTATGCCTGTTCTGGAGGGCGTCGCGCAGACCCAGCGCGAATAGCGGAGCCAGCACCACAAGGCTCCACAACACCGGCGGCCAGAACCACCAGATCAAGCCCACGAATGCGAAGATCGCTGCGGAAATACCGTAAAACCAGTGTCGGACCATCAAGAACGCCCTAGATTAAGGTGACTGGATTGTAGCAATCGACCGGGCCGCGGGCAGATTGCTTCCATCGGCCTCGATCCTGTGGGAGCGGTATCCGACCGCGATCGAGTCCCAAGTCTTGTCGGCGCCGGGAAACGCTTCCTGCGAAAACCACCACACCCCGTAGGCGCGGTCTCCAGGCCGCGATCAAACAAAGCCCGGAGTGCGTAGGTCGGATTAGCGAAGCGTAATCCGACATTTTCAAATGCAAGCAGCTCAGCATCAGTTTACTGCCCTGCCTCACGAGTCGGTTCAGGCCGCAGCCCATGAACCGATGCTTCTGACGTACACCTGACGTCGGATTACGCTTCGCTAATCCGACCTACAACGCCGTCCAGCCGCCATCCACCGAGATCGTCGTCCCGGTGATCTGGTCGGCCGCCGCCGAACACAAAAACACGGCGGTCCCACCGATCTGCTCGACGGTGGCGAACTGCTTCGACGGCTGGCGCGCCAACATCACCTCGCGGATGACCTGCTCGCGGTCCATGCCGTATTTCTCCATCGTCGCCGGGATCTGCTTTTCGACCAGCGGCGTCAGCACGTAACCCGGGCAGACGGCATTGGCGGTAATGGGTTCCTCCGCGGTCTCCAGCGCGACGGTCTTGGTCAACCCCACCAGCCCGTGCTTGGCCGCAACGTAGGCCGCCTTGTACGGCGATGCGGTCAGGCCGTGCGCCGAGGCGATGTTGACGATGCGGCCCCAGCCCCGTTCCCGCATGCCGGGCAGCGCCGCGGCCGTCGTGTGGAACGCCGAGGACAACATGATCGCAATGATCGCGTCCCATTTCTCGCGCGGAAATTCATCGACCGG
>DATGCS010000115.1:0-6310 GCA_035311685.1 Wenzhouxiangellaceae bacterium | reverse complement strand
TTGACTGGATGCTGGTTCTGGGGTTCCCTAAACCCTAACCCTTAAACCCTAAACCTGAAACCCGGGGCCAAACCAGCCACCGCCATACGGAAATCCAGCAATGCCCGAAACCGTCCCGCAGCCCGACATCCACGCCTCCCGCATCCTCATTCTGGATTTCGGTTCGCAGTACACCCAACTGATTGCCCGGCGAATCCGCGAGATCGGGGTTTACTCCGAAATCATGCCGTTCGACGTCGGCGAGGATGCGATTCGGGATTTCGCGCCGCGCGGTATCGTGCTTTCGGGCGGGCCGGAGTCGGTTTCGTTCGAGAACAGCCCGCGCATACCCGAGGTGGTTTACGAACTGGCTGTGCCGTTGCTGGGTATCTGCTACGGCATGCAGGCCATGGCGACGCATTTCGGCGGCACGGTCGATCCTTCGGACGAAAAGGAATTCGGCTATGCCGAGGTCGCGATCGCCAATGCATCGTGCCTGCTCGACGGCATCGAGGATAGAGTCGCGGCCAATGGACGCGGCGTGCTGGAAGTCTGGATGAGCCACGGCGACAAGGTGACGGTGCTGCCGGAAGGCTTCAAGACCATGTGCACGACAGGCTCGGCGCCGATCGCCGGCATGGCCGATGACGAGCGGGGCTATTACGGCCTGCAGTTCCACCCCGAGGTGACGCACACCGCGCAAGGCCGGCGCATCCTCGAGCGTTTCGTGCTCGAGATCTGCAACTGCAGCGCCGACTGGACCACCGAGGCGATCATAGAAGACCAGATCGCCCGGGTACGCGAGCAGGTCGGCGACGACAGCGTGCTGCTGGGGCTTTCCGGTGGCGTCGACTCGTCGGTGGTCGCGGCACTGCTGCACGAGGCGATCGGCGATCAGCTGCTGTGTATCTTCGTCGATACCGGTCTGCTGCGTTACCAGGAAGGCGACCAGGTGATGGCCACCTTCGCCGAGCACCTGGGCGTTCGTGTCGAGCGCGTGGGCGCCCGCGAGCAGTTTCTCGATGCGCTCGTCGGTATCGACGAGCCGGAAGAGAAGCGCAAGGTCATCGGCCGAGAATTCATCAACGTGTTTGACGCCGCGGCCAGGAGGCACCGCGAGGCCGGCTGGCTGGCCCAGGGCACGATCTACCCCGACGTGATCGAATCGGCGGGTGCTGCCACCGGCAAGGCCAAGGTGATCAAGTCCCATCACAACGTCGGGGGGCTGCCCGAGGAAATGAACCTCAAGCTGGTGGAACCATTGCGCGAACTGTTCAAGGACGAGGTTCGAAAGATCGGCGTCGAACTCGGCCTGCCGGCCGAACTCGTGATGCGCCATCCGTTTCCGGGTCCTGGACTGGGCGTGCGCATTCTCGGCGAAGTCAAACCGGAATATATCGAGCCGCTGCAGAAAGCCGATCACATTTTTATCTCCGAACTGCGCCGAGCCGGGCTCTATGGCAAGGTCAGCCAGGCCTTCGCCGTGTTTCTGCCGGTCAAGTCCGTGGGCGTAGTCGGAGATACCCGCCGCTACGAATGGGTGATTGCGCTAAGGGCCGTCGAGACAATCGATTTCATGACCGCGCGCTGGGCCTATCTCGATCATGAATTTCTGGACCACGTCTCGCGGCGCATCATCAACGAGTGTGACGGCGTCTCCCGGGTCGTCTACGACATCTCCGGCAAGCCGCCGGCGACTATCGAATGGGAGTAGGCGGCCGGTACGATCATGGTTTAGGCACCAATGAAACCTGATAGTCCAGGCAGTTCGGCCCGTGAGCTCGGCATGAAGTACAGACCCGAGGTCGATGGTCTCCGGGCAATCGCGGTATTGAGCGTGATCATGTATCACGCGCAATTCGTCGTATTCGGCCGGGACTGGTTCCAGGGCGGCTATATCGGGGTCGACGTCTTCTTTGTGATCAGTGGCTACCTGATCACCAAGATCATTCTTTCCGAGCTGCGCCAGACCGGCTCATTCGACTACGCGTTTTTCTACGAGCGCAGGGCACGGCGTATTCTGCCGGTGCTTTTCGTCGTCATGCTGGTGAGCTTTCCGTTCGCATGGCGTTTGTTGCTCCCAGGCGATTTCGTCGAGTACAGCAAGAGCATACTTTCGGCAGTCTTTTTCGGTTCCAACTTCTTTTTCTACTACGCGACAACCGATTACGGTGCCGATAGTTCGTTGCTCAAGCCGTTCCTGCATACCTGGAGCCTCGGCATTGAAGAGCAGTTCTATATTGTGTTGCCGTTGCTGGTGGTGTTTTTTCATCGCTTCCTGAACCGCTACATTCTGCTGTTGTTTTCGCTGCTTTTACTAGTGAGCCTTGTCTGGTCTGCGAGCATGTCGACCAGTCAGCCGGAACTGAATTTCTATTTTCCGCTTTCGCGATTCTGGGAGTTGCTGACAGGGTCTATCCTGGCTTACCTGGAGATAAAACGAGGACGTCTAGGCAACCGGCTGGCAAGCCTGCTGTTGCCGCCGGCGGGAATCGCGCTTATTGGAGGCGGGGTGTTTCTTTTTGACAACGCGACGCCACATCCGGGGTACCTGACTGCGCTGCCGGTGCTCGGTGTCGCGTTGATCATTGCGGCCTCCTCCGCAAGCGACCCGGTGGGCCGCATCCTCGCCTGGCGTCCAATAGTGGCTGTCGGACTGGTTTCTTACTCGGCTTATCTCTGGCATTTTCCCGTTTTTGCATTTGCCCGCATCAGCAATTCGAGTCCGGGATACGGCGACAAACTCGTGTGGTTGCTGATCACATTTGTCCTGTCGGCGATATCCTACGTTGCCGTCGAGCAGCCATTTCGCCGGCAATCGATCATGCGTCGAAAGACGCTGCTCTGGACCCTGTCGGCAGCCGCATCCCTGATTATCGGCTTGCAGGCTTCGGCGCTGTATACGCAAGGCTTCGTCGAGCGGGTGCCTTCGATGTTTCGCGAGGGCTCCTTTGAGGATGAGCCCTGGATGACACTGAAAAAACCTGACGGAAATCCTTGTTTCGATGGCGGTGTATGCGTATTCGAGGCCGAGCAGGAACCGGCGGCTACAGACGGCCGGCCCGGCATATTCTTCCTCGGCGACAGCCATCTGGCCGCCGTGGCTAGCGGTCTGCGGGAACGCCTGGCAGACCACGATCTTTATTTCGATCTGCTCGGCGGGTGTCCCTTCTATCTCGGCGCTTCCCGGTACGAGTCCGACGGCGTTGCAAACAAGTGTTCGGCCGAGCGTCAGGCCGAGCGCCTGGAGACCGTCGTCGATTCGCCCGCCGAGATCGTCGTGCTCATGGGGCGTTATCCGCTTGTTCTGAGCGGTCGATGGTTCGATAACCGGGAAGGGGGTGTCGAGAGCACCGACTACATCGAGATACGCAGCGAGCAGGGGCTTTCGCCGGCCGAAGCAGTTCGCCGGGGTATCCAGCGTCTGCTGGATGCCGAAAAGCAGGTCCTGCTGGTCTACCCACTTGTCGAGGTGGGCTGGAATGTGCCGGAAAAGCTCAACAGCGAACGCCCGGATGATTTTGCAGAACTGAAGAAGTGGCTGCGGGAAAATCCGCTGACCGTGAGCTTCAATGCATACATGACGCGCGCGCACCAGACCTTCGAAGTATTCGATTCGTTCGACCACCCGAATGTGCATCGAGTGTATCCACACAAGTTGTTGTGCAACACCGAAATCCAGGGACGATGCGTGACGCATGACGAAGATCATCTCTATTATGCCGATGACGACCATCCCACCAGCAGGGGCAGGGAAATGATCAACGACCTGATCATCGAGGAGATTCGGGAAATCGAGCTTTCCCTGCAGCGCTGAGCATTGACGATGCCGTTCATTGTCGCCTGAATCAGGGACGTGAGGCGCCAGCCCCCGCCCGCATTGTCGTCCTGGGGGTTGAACTGGATGGGACGCCGGGGTTCGTCGTGTTGGCATTTATTAGCGCCAGTCGATTCAATTCCAGTGCCGCGCTCGCTGCGGTGACGGCGAAGATACGCGAATCTCCGTTGGCGTCGATAACTTGACCGCGTTCCGGTCCGGCTATCGCCAGGCTTTCGGTGATGTCGATCTGCCCGGAGTTCAGCGTAATCGGCGGCAGGCCCGGCGGCGGGGCGGCCGTGCTGACGCTGAACACCTTCAGAGGGGGCGATGTCGCAGGTGGACAGATCGAGTCGCTGGACCTCGAGTGCCTCGACGATGCCTTGAACGAACTTGAGCAGATGGACCCGCGCCAGGCAAAAATCGTGATCCTGAGATGCTTCGGCGGCCTGACCATCGAACAGGTTGCGAGCGCGCTGGATTTATCGCCCACGACCGTCAAGCGCGAGCGGGCCACTGCCCGAATCTGGCTGCATCGGGGGTTGAATTCGGAAAACACCTGACGAGCGCCTTGAAGTTCTCGATCGGGCCAATGAGTCCGCGCCGCTGCATGAGGCCAGTACACTGGCTGTGGCACTATCCAGTGGTTTTCAATGGGAGTCGTTCGAGTTGATCTGGCACGAGCACGAAAAACGGATGATGCGCCGGGCGCTGGAACTGGCCGCCGAGGCCGAGGCGGCCGGTGAAGTGGCCGTAGGCGCGCTGATCGAGCGCGATGGCCAGATCCTGGGCGAAGGCAATAACCGGGTGATTCGCGACTCCGATCCCAGCGGCCACGCCGAGATGGTCGCGCTTCGCCGCGCCTGTGCCCGAGACGGGAATTACCGATTGCCCGGCGCGACGCTGTACGTAACGCTTGAGCCGTGCGCCATGTGCGCCGGCGCGCTGGTGCATGCGCGCATCCGGCGTGTCGTGTTTGCCGCCTGGGATCCTCGGGTCGGGGCGGGCGGCTCGATCATGAATCTGCTGGACCACCCGCACATGAACCATCGGTGCATCGTGTCGGCCGGCCTGCTGGCCGGTGAGGCCGAGGAGACGCTGAAGAAGTTCTTCATCTCCCGCCGTACATGAAAAACGGTCCACAGATTACGCCGATTCACATGGATTGATGATTGTGTCTTGACAGGCCGACAACCAGCTCGATCTGCGGAAATTACGAGCCGCCAGTCTGGCTGATATTCCGAAAATCTTGAGGCGGGGCTCTCAAGGCATTGTTGCATAAAGGGTTATTCGTCTTTTCATATCGATGTTCATCTGTATAAACTGTGGATTACCTTTCGGTTTCGCTGCCGAACTGGGCTATAATGGCCGGCTGCCTCGCCTCCAATTCAGGTCCCGCCCAACATGAAGCTTCGAAACGTCGCCATCATCGCCCACGTCGATCATGGCAAGACCACGCTGGTCGACCAGCTGCTGCGCCAGTCCGGTGAATTCGCCGCGCACGAAAAGCTGACCGAGCGGGTGATGGACTCCAGCGACCAGGAGCGCGAGCGCGGGATCACTATCCTGTCGAAAAACACCGCGATTACCTGGAATGATTACCGGATCAACATCGTCGACACGCCCGGCCACGCGGATTTCGGCGGCGAGGTGGAGCGCGTGCTATCCATGGTTGACTCGGTGCTGCTGCTGGTGGACGCGGTCGACGGACCAATGCCGCAGACCCGGTTCGTCACCCAGAAGGCGTTCGCCATGGGTTTCCGGCCAATTGTTGTCGTCAACAAGATCGACCGGCCGGGCGCGCGGCCGGACTGGGTGGTGGACCAGACCTTCGACCTGTTCGACAAGCTGGGCGCGAGCGACGAGCAGCTGGAATTCCCGATCATCTACGCCTCGGCGCTGAACGGCTACGCCGGGCTGACCACCGACGTGACCGAGGGCAACCTCGATCCGCTGTTCGAAGCGCTGATCGAGCACGTGCCGGCGCCGAACGTTGACCCCTCCGGTTCGTTCCAGATGCAGGTCTCCAGCCTGGATTATTCCAGTTACGTCGGGCTGATCGGCGTCGGCCGGATCAATCGCGGTCGGGTCAAGCCCGGCCAGAGCCTGGCCATCGTTGACCGCGAGGGCACCAAGCGCAGCGGCAAGGTGATGCAGGTGCTTGGATTCAAGGGCCTTCATCGCGACGAGGTTGAATCTGCCGAGGCCGGCGACATCGTCGGTATTTCCGGGATTGCCGACATCGGCATTTCCGAGACGCTTTGCGATCCGGCGAAAGTCGAAGGGCTGCCGCCGCTGACCGTCGACGAGCCGACCATCCACATGACCTTCCAGGTCAACGACTCGCCGTTTGCCGGTACCGACGGCAAGTTCCTGACCAGCCGCCAGATTCGCGCGCGGCTGTTCCAGGAGGCCAGCCACAATGTGGCGCTGCAGGTCAACGATACGCAGAACCCGGACCAGTTCGACGTCGCCGGGCGTGGCGAGTTGCATCTGTCCGTCCTTATCGAGACC